>JAISUF010000052.1 GCA_031272195.1 Propionibacteriaceae bacterium | reverse complement strand
GGATTCATGGAAGTCGCCGCCACCCACGCCGGTCTGCTGTTGGCCCAGGGCTCGGGGCGCCTCATCCGCACCGCCACGGACCGCGGCGTGGTGGCCGTACTCGACCCGCGCCTCGTGGCTGCTCGGTACGGTTCGTTCCTGAAACTCTCGATGCCGCCGTTTTGGACCACGACCGACCGGGAGGTGGCCGTCGCCGCCCTGCGGCGGCTGTCCGGGGCTGACGCCAAGTGAGCCGCTGGGGCGGGGCGAGTCTTCGGGGCGGGTGTCAGGGCCGACCGACGCCGGTCGGCCCGTAGCTGTCGCCTGTGGGGGATGGGGGCGAGGTTCGGCGGGCTACATGCGGCGCAGGACGGCCACAACCTTGCCGAGAATGGAGGCCTGCGAGCCGTCGATTGGATCGTAGGCGGGGTTCTGCGGCATCAGCCAGACTTTGCCGCCCACCCGCTTGAGCGTCTTGACCGTCGCCTCGTCGCCAATCAGGGCGGCGACTATCTCGCCTGACTCGGCCACGGGCTGCCGCCGCACGACCACGAAATCGCCCGAGCAGATGGCCGCCTGGACCATCGAGTCGCCTTTCACCTCGAGCAGGAACAGCGAGCCCTCGCCGACGAACTGCTTTGGCAGCGTCCAGACGTCTTCGAACGACTCTTCGGCCAGGATGGGCGCGCCGGCCGCGATCTGGCCGAGCAGCGGAACGGCGACCGATTCGGGCATTTCCGGGTCGGTGGCGTTGTCGACCATCGAGGCGGGCAGTCTGACCGTCAGGGCGCGCGGGTGGTGTGGGTCGCGGACGAGGAAGCCCTTGCGCTCCAGGACGCGCAATTGGTGGGCCGCCGAGGACGGCGAGGCCATGCCGGCGATGTCGGCTATCTCGCGGATCGACGGCGGATAGCCGCGCGTCTCGACGTGGTCGCGGATGAAGGCCAGGATGCGGCGTTGGCGCACGGACAGGCCGTCGGCGTCGCTGGCGGAGGCTTCGACGACGGAGAGATCGGTGCCCAACTGGGCGGCGATCATCTCTTTGCTCGGCCGGCCGCGGCGGCGAGGTGTGTCGTCTGGCATGGCCTAATCTTACCCCCGCTGGCCATGGAAATCAAACAGGTGTTCGAGTCCGGGTCGTCTCCCGCTGGTCGGCCCGAGCCCCCGGCGAAGTGTCGGAGGTCGTCGCCGATTCGCCCCCAAATGGGGTCTGACAAGGGATTATGGCTGATCCGAAAATTGTCATAGCCGGGTGCGAGGATCGTCTTGCCGATGTCGGTGGAGCCAAGTGAGAGGAGATCGCAATGGAAACGGTATTGGTACCCACGGTTGGAAGCCGCGCGGCCCGTGCGGGTTTGGCCGGGGGCGCGGTTGGGCGGATGGTGCAGCCGGCCCGCCCCGGTCGGCCGCGCGGCGCGACTGCGCCCGCCGGGGTCGCGCCAGGAGCGGGCCTGGTCGGCGAGCGCGCCGGGGCCGCTCGGGCATGCGCCGCGCCGAGCCGGGCCGGAGAGTCCAAAGAGTGGATCTTGGCCGTGGTCGCCGCCCTTTTCGCGGTGCTGTTCGCGATTTGCGCGACGACGGTCGTGGTCCGCTATCTGTCGATCAGCGACGAGCCGGGCTCGGGCGCGTCGGCAGTCGCCGGCCAGGCGTGGCGGCCACAGCGATGAGTCGGCCCTGCAGGGCATCTGCCGTCAGGCGTCGGGCCGCTGGCGGGCCGGGCGGCTCGCGGGCGGGCTGTGGTTGGTGGCGGAACTTGTCGAGGCTGTGCGGCCGGGGTTGGCCCAGGAGTTGCCGCCGCAGTTCTTGCGCGTTGTGTTGCGTGGGTCGCAGGTGCTGGTTATGCTACTAGATGTTGTAGTTACACCCGTGTGATTCATCAATACCTTGTGGTATGCGCAACAGGGGTCATCAAGGAGGTTGGGGACGTGCACTGCCCATTTTGTCGCAACACCGACACGCGCGTGTTGGACTCGCGGGTGGCCGAGGACGGCACTAGCATCCGTCGGCGCCGGCAATGCCCAAGTTGTGAGCGGCGTTTCACGACTTTGGAGCAGATGCAGCTGATGGTGGTGAAGCGGTCGGGCGTCTTGGAGCCGTTCTCCAGGGAGAAGGTGGTCTGCGGCGTGGCCAAAGCCTGCAAGGGGCGTCCGGTCTCCGATTCTGACCTGGCCAGGCTGGGGCAGCAAGTCGAGGAGTCGCTGCGGGCGGCGGGCGTTTCAGAGGTGCCGGCCCAAGACGTCGGCGTGGCCGTGCTGGGGCCGCTGAGCAAGCTCGACCCGGTGGCGTACCTGCGCTTCGCGTCGGTCTACAAACAATACGAGTGCGTCGAGGATTTCGAGGCTGAGATCGAGCAGCTGCGAACCCACGACCTCACCCCGGTCTGACAGCCGGGCGAATACCACACGACGGGTGCGCAGGGGAGCGCCCGCACGACAGGAAGGCAAACATGAATCAGGCTCTCGCACAGCAGTCGGCCGCCCAGGGGATCGGCGTCCAGCGGGTCTTCACCCGCGAGGGGGTCGACCCCCTCGACGAGGTCGTCTGGGAGCGGCGCGACATCGTCCAGACCAATTGGAAGACCGGCGAGCCGATCTTCGAGCAGCGCGGCGTCGAGTTTCCCAGCGACTGGAGCTTGAACGCCTCGACGATCGTGGCCACCAAGTACTTCCGCGGGGCGCTGGGGTCGCCGCAGCGGGAGAACAGCCTCAAGCAGCTGATCGGCCGCGTTGTCGGCGCCTATCGCGACGCCGGCCTGAAGTACGGCTATTTCGCCAGCCAAGAGGACGCCCAGGTCTTCGCCGACGAGCTGACCTGGATGCTGGTGCACCAGTACTTCTCTTTCAACTCGCCGGTTTGGTTCAACGTCGGCACCGACAGTCCCCAGCAGGTCAGCGCCTGCTTCATCCTCAGCGTCGACGACTCGATGGAGTCGATCCTCAACTGGTACCGCGAGGAGGGCTTCATCTTCAAGGGCGGCTCGGGGGCCGGGCTCAACCTGTCCCGCATCCGCTCCTCCAAGGAGCTGCTCTCTTCTGGCGGCACCGCCTCCGGCCCGGTGTCTTTCATGCGCGGGGCGGACGCCTCGGCGGGCACGATCAAGTCCGGCGGGGCGACGCGCCGGGCCGCCAAGATGGTCGTGCTGGACATCGACCACCCCGACATCGAGGAGTTCATCGAGACCAAGGCCCGCGAAGAGAAGAAGATCCGGGCCTTGCGCGACGCCGGCTTCGACATGGACTTGGACGGCCGCGACATCGTCTCGGTCCAATATCAGAACGCCAACAACTCGGTGCGGGTCTCCGACAAGTTCATGCGGGCGGTCGAGGCCGGGGAGGCCTTCGAGCTGCTGGCCCGCAAAGACGGCCGCGTCATCGACACCGTCGACGCCAAGGCGTTGTTCGGCAAGATCGCCCAAGCCGCCTGGGAGTGCGCCGATCCCGGCCTGCAATACGACGACACCATCAACGACTGGCACACCAACCCCGAGTCGGGCCGCATCAACGCCTCCAACCCCTGCTCGGAGTACATGAGCCTGGACAACTCGTCGTGCAACCTGGCGAGCCTGAATCTGCTCAAGTTCCTGCGCGCCGACGGATCGTTCGACGCCGCGACCTTTGTCAAAGCGGTCGAGTTGATCATCACCGCCATGGACATCTCGATCTGCTTCGCCGACTTCCCGACCGAGTCGATCGGCCAGACCACCCGCCAGGTCCGCCAGTTGGGCATCGGCTACGCCAACTTGGGCGCCCTGCTGATGGCCGTCGGCCGGGGCTACGACACCGACGCCGGACGGGCCCTGGCCGCGGCGGTCACCTCGCTGATGACGGGCGCCGCCTACCGGCGCTCGGCCGAACTGGCCGCCGTGGTGGGCCCGTACAACGGCTATCCGAGGAACGCCGCCGGCCACCAGCGGGTGATCGGCAAACACCGGGCCGCCACCGAGGCCCTGGCCGACGTCGACGGCCTCGACGCGGCCGTCCGCCAGGCGGCCGTCGAGCAATGGCGCCAGGCCGACGAGCTGGGCCGGGCCAACGGGTTCCGCAACGCCCAAGCCTCCGTGCTGGCCCCGACTGGCACGATCGGCTTCATGATGGACTGCGACACCACCGGTATCGAGCCGGATTTCTCGCTGGTCAAGTTCAAGAAGCTGGTCGGCGGGTCGTCGATGCAGATCGTCAACCAGACCATTCCACTGGCGCTGCGCCGCCTGGGCTACGCCGAGGAGACCATCGAGGCGATCGTCGACCACATCGCCGAGCACGGCCACGTCGTGGGGGCGCCGGGGCTGGCCCAGGCCCACTACGAGGTCTTCGACACCGCCGTCGGCAAGCGGGCGATCCAGCCGATGGGCCACGTGCGGATGATGGCGGCGGTCCAGCCGTTCATCTCCGGGGCGATCTCCAAGACCGTCAACCTGCCCGAGTCGGCCACCGTCGAAGACATCGCCGACATCTATCTCCAAGGCTGGAAGCTGGGCCTCAAGGCGGTCGCCGTCTATCGCGACAACTGCAAGGTCGGCCAGCCGCTGACCGACGCCAAGACTGACGACGCCGCCCAGGGCAAGCCCGCCGAGGTCCGCGTCGAGTACCGGCCGCGCCGACGCCGCCTGCCGAAGTCGCGCACCTCCCGCACGACGTCGTTCTCGGTGGCCGGGGCCGACGGCTACATGACCTCGGGCATGTACGAGGACGGCAGCTTGGGGGAGCTGTTCCTCAAGCTGGGCAAGCAGGGGTCGACGCTGGCCGGCGTCATGGACGCCTTCTCGATCGCGGTGTCGATCGGTTTGCAGTATGGCGTGCCGCTGGGCACGTTCGCCCAGAAGTTCACCAACCTGCGCTTCGAGCCGGCCGGCATGACCGACGATCCGGACATCCGCATGGCCCAATCATTCATGGACTACATCTTCCGGCGCCTGTCGCTGGACTTCCTGTCGTTCGACGAGCGCGCCGAATTGGGCATCTACACCGCCGCCGAGCGCAAGCGCTACGTCGAGACGGGCTCCTATCTGCCCGAGGACGACGAGTTGATCGAGTCGGAGTCGTTGAAGAACGACGCCGCCGACAACCTCCACCTGGACGGTCCCGGGCCGATCCAGCCGTCGCTGCTGGAGGCCCCCGACCTGGAGCCGGCCGCGTCGGCCGCCCAGCCGGCCGTAACCAGCACCGCCGACGTGTTGTCCAAGCTGACGGGCATGAAGGTCGACTCGCCGTTGTGCATGACTTGCGGCACGAAGATGCGGCCGTCCGGGTCGTGCTACGTCTGCGAGGGTTGCGGCTCGACCAGCGGCTGCAGCTAAGACCTGACGCCAGAGCCGACGCTCGCCCGTTGGCCGCCGAGCGGCGCCGGCCAACGTCGTCAGAGCACGCCCTGCCGCAAGTGCGAGGGCGGCCTGTCTGGTTGCGACTCGCCACCGTGTCGGCAGGTCCTCGCCCAGCGCGCGCTCACGGCCCGCCTGAGGCGCACCCCGAGCTGTTCTCGGCGGTTTCGCCGGGCGAGCCTGAGCGGATGTCAGTCGGCGTGGGCGGTGCGGTGGGCCAGCCCGGCGTGGCGGGAGGAATAAAGGCCCGCCAAGGTGACCGCCACGGCCGCGACGCCCAAAGGGCTGCGCGGGTGGACGACGGCGCCGAACTGCCACACCAGCCACATGCCGACGACCAGCGCGGCGAAGCCGACCACCACCCCGCCCCCGGCGCGCTGCGGGGCGGGCGGGATGAGGCGGCTCTCGGCGCGCGCCAGCAGCGGGATCAGCCAGGCGGCCATCGCCCAGGTGACGAGGGCGCACAGCGGCAGCGACGTCGCCACCGGAGCGGTGGCGGGCAAGAGTAGGGCGACCAGCGCCAGGAGGCCGTCGGCCATGATGATGGCGATGATATGCCACAGATAGGTGGAGAAGACCAGCGCGTTGAGGACGCCCAGGACGGGCAGGAAGCGGGTCGGCAGCCGCTGGCCGACGCCGGCCCGGTCGAGCAGCGCCAGGACGCAAGTCTGGGCCAGCGTGAGCGGAATGGCCGCGAAGGTCGGCGGTTGCAGGTTGGCCACGAGCATGTCGGCGAAGCCGACCACCGAGGGGGGATAGCCGAAGGCGAACACCAACGTTGCCAGGCAGGCCGCGCAGCCCGCGACGACACCCCACAGCGTCCTCGTCCGCAGGCGGGCGAACCAGCCGCGCTGGTAGGCCGCCCCCAGGCAGTAGGCCAGCGTCCAGACCGTCGCCAAATTCATCCAGTGGATGTCCCAATCGCCGCGCCAGCGGGCCAGCGCGTCGACTGCTATGGCGGTTGCCGCCGGCGTCAGCAGGGTGAGGGCGGGGCGGGCGTCCAGCCAGCGCGTCAGCAGCGGTGCGGCGGCCGTCAGCGCCAGGTAGACCACCATGAACCACAGCAGTTGGGCGAACCGAGAAGACAGCGCCACCGCCATGTCGACGCCGATGAACCACGACGCCGCCGTCGACGCGACGGTGAAAGTCACCAGGAACAGTGTCAGCGGTCCCAGCATCTTGCGGAAGCGGGAGTCGAGGTAGGCCGCGTAGGGCTGGCCGTGGTGGCGTTGGCAGGTGACGGCCGCGCCGTAACCGGCTGTGACGAAAAACAGCGGCAAGAGCGTCAACGCCCAAGTCAGGCCCCACACCACCGGGCCGGGGGCCCAAGGCACCACCGAGACCTGGCCGTTGGCCACGTCCACGCAGTACAGCACGGCGTGGAAGGTGACGACGACCACCATGGCCGCCACCCTCGCCAGATCTATGAGATGGTTGCGCATCAGCCAACAGTCTAAGCGCCAACACCGCCGTTTCCTCGCACCGCACGCTGGCCGCTCCGCTCGGCGCTGAATCGCCGCTATGATGACGGCAATGGAAACCACCGCGCAGTTCGAGGCGCTGTTCGAGGCCCTCGGGGACGACGAGTGCCGCAGCTTGTTGCGGCAAGGCGCCGTCGGCCGGGTCGTCTGGTCGGCGGGCGACGGGTTGGAGGCCCTGCCGGTGTGCTATCGGATGTCGGGCCAGGACATCTTTTTCGCCGCCGACCCCGAATCGGTGCTGGGCGAGTTGGCGCGGCCGACGGCGGTGGCCTTCCAGATCGACGACATCGACGTCGACACCCAGACCGGTTGGAGCGTGCTGGTGCGCGGCCGGGCCAGGCGGTGGGACGGCGCGGACGCCTCGGCGCCGCCTCGTCCGTGGGCTCCGGGCGAGCGGCCGCTGGTGGTCGTCGTCGAGCCGCAAACGTACACCGGCCGGGTGGTGGCGGGGGCCTAGGAGGTCAAATGGGCAGGATCATTGTCGGCTACGACGGCTCGGAGGACGCCGTCGCGGCCCTCGAATACGCCGTCGCGGAGGCGCTGGCCAGGCAGTCGTCGCTGGCCCTGGTCTACGCTGTCGACGACACCGTGTTGAACTCGGTTTGGGGGGTGGTGTTCGACCCCGACGAGATCAAGTCGGATGCCGCCGCCATGATGGGCGAGGCCGTCGCCCAGGCCGCCAAGCTGGGCATGCCCGCCGAGAAGGTGCGCGCCGAGGTGGTCTTGGGCGATCCGGCGGCGGCGCTGTCGAAGCTGTCGCCGCGCGCCGACCTGGTGGTGCTGGGGCGCTGCTCGGTCGGCAAGGGGGTCAGCGAGTTCGTCGGGTCGACGGCTGTCGGCGTGGCGGGCGCCTCGGAGTGCCCGGTGGTGGTGGTTTCGGCCAACAACCACCGCCCCGAGATCCCGTTCGGACGGGTCGGAGTCGGCGTCCACATCGCCGCCAAGGGCCGGGTCGGGCTGCCGGTGGCGCTCGCCGAGGCCAGGCGGCGGGGCGCCGCCGTCAGCGTCATCTCGGTGGTCAAGGCGACCCAGAGCCGCTGGCGCGCCGCCTCCCTGACCGACGAGCAGCAGCAGCAGGCCATG
>JAISUF010000086.1 GCA_031272195.1 Propionibacteriaceae bacterium | reverse complement strand
AACCGTCACCCGTGGCATGGCGTCTTCTCCTGTGGGACGATCTGGGCGTGCACGAGCTTGGTTTGCTTCGGGCGGTGGTATCGGCCGTCGAGCGGACGGCCGCCCGAGAGGGCGCGAACACCGTCGAGGCGGTCGGCCTGCGCGTCGGGACGCTCAGCGGGGCCGTTCCGGAGGCGCTGCTCGGGTCGTGGCCGCTGGCCGTCGCCGGCACGCCGCTCGAGGGCAGCCGCCTGGAGTTGGAGGAAGTGCCGGCCGCCGTCTGGTGCGACGCCTGTGGCGCGCAGCGAGCGGTCGACGAGTTCTACGCCCTCGTCTGCCCGGCCTGTGGCGCGCCCTGCGGCAACCTCGTCCAGGGGCGCGAGTTCGAGGTCGCCTACGCCGAAATCGAGTGACGCCACCTCAGGCCAGCCAATCGTCCAAGACCGCGCTAGCCGCCGCGACCGCCTCATCGATAGCGGCCGCCACGCACTGGGACATGCCGACGCGCAACTCGACCGACTCCGGCGCGACCCCGACCACCTCGACCATCTCCGGCTCGCCGCCGAGCAGCCGCGCCGACGTCAAGACGTCGAGCAGGCCGACTTGGTGCGGCGACAGCTTCTTGGCCGACAGCAGGCGGGGAAGCTGGTCGCCGCTCAGCCGCACCACCGCGCCCGGCACGTCGCCGACCACCGCGTCGAGCACCAGCAGGCGACTGGCGTCTTGCACGACTGGGATCAACTCCATGCCGGCCGTGCCGCCGTCGACGTATTCGACGCCGTCGTCGCCGCGGGTCTCGCGCAAGGCTTTGAGCACCTCGAGGCCGACGGCGTCGTCGCCCATGATCGGATTGCCGACGCCGAGAACTGTGACGCTCATCCGACCTCGGGTGCGTCAACCGGTTTGGAGCCGCGGCGCAGCCAAACCCCGCCGTTGATCATCGACGAGATGCCGCCATGGCGCTCCAACGAGTCGGCCCGCACCGCCAAATAGACGTGCATGATGACGAACATCCACAGCGCGAACATCATGCCGGTGTGGAACATCCGGATGTTCGGCACGCCGAACCAATGCACCGGCGTGGCGGCGATCTCCCACAGCCAGAAGCCCTGGTGGTAGAGGGAGAACAGCGCGAAGCCGGAGATCATCTGCAGCCCGCAGGCGCAATAGAGGGCCATGTAGGTGAGCTGCTGCAGCGGGTTGTGGGCCAGGTAGAGCGGGCCGTCCTGGTCGATCAAAGCGTAATGCTTGATGACGCCGCCGAGATTCTTGAGGTCCTCCTTCTTCTTCAGCGGCCACCACTCCGTCCAGCGCAGGTGCGGGTCGCGGGCGACGAAAGCCGACACGACGCGCGTGATGCCCAGCACCACCCAGACGGCGGCCGCCGCGAAGTGGACGAAGCGCACCCAGCCCATCAGGAAGCCCGGCTGGTCGACGCCGGTCGACTCGGGGCCGAAGAAGGGATGCATGATCAAGTAGCCGGTGCAGCTCAGCGTGAAAATCATCGCCACGTTGATCCAGTGCTGGAAGCGCAGGCTGAGCGACCAGACGTCGACGTGCACCCAATCGCCGGCGTTGGGCCCGTCGAGGCCGCGCGAGACGCCCTCCAGGCCGACGTCGATGAAGCCGTGCATCGTGAAGTCGCCCACCTGGTCGCCCTCGCCGACCGGGGCGGTGGCGACGGCCAGGGGGCGCCAGTCGCGGCGTCCCACCCAATAGGAGTTGCGGCGGATGACGGAGCGGTCTTTGCGGGAGTTGCCAACCTTCTTGCAGACATCGTCCAGATTGCCCCTCATGACCACGACATCGCAGCGCTTGTCGTCGTTGATCGGGAAGTCGCGCACCATCGACAGGCTGTAACGGCGCTCGGGAGTGGCCGGGTCGATGTCGTCGCTGGGCGGCACGACCAGATCGGGGCGCTGCGCCGCCAACGCCTGGCGGATCGCCACGTCCACCGGATCGTCGGAGTCGGCGGGAGCGGCGGCCGCGGCCAGCGCCAGGATGCGCCCCTGGCTCATTTTGCCGACGGTGAAACTGCCGCCGATCTTCAACGGCCGGGTCTCGGCCGGGGCCACGTCGGTGGCGGTCATGACACGACCGCCTGCAGCTCGTCGCCGGACGGGTCTAGGACGTGCACCGCGCAAGACATGCACGGGTCGAAGGAGTGGATGGTGCGCAGCACCTCCAGCGGCTGTTTGGGGTCGACCAGCGGATGCTGCTTGTTGCCGGCCAGGGCGTGCTCGTAGGGGCCGATCTGGCCTTGGCTGTCGCGCCCGCCGGCCAGCCAGGTGGTCGGCACGACGGCCTGGTAGCGGGCGATCGCGCCGTTCTCAATCGTCACCCAGTGGCTGAGGTTGCCGCGCGCCACCTCGACGAACGAGTAGCCCGAGCACTGCGACGGCCAGCTCGACGGGTCCCACTTCGAGGCGTCGAAGACGTCGATGTCGCCGTCTTTCAACCCGGCGACGAAGGCCGGGAAGGTCTCGTTGGCCAGCATCTCGGCCGAGATGACCGCCTCGACGCAGCGGGCCAGCGCCCGCCCGGCGGTCGAGTTGAGCTGGGCGGCGGTGATGCCGAGCGTCTTGATGGCCAAGTCGACCAGCTCGGTGGTGCGCTTGTGGCCGCGGGCGTAGGCCAGCACGACGCGGGCCAGCGGTCCGACCTGGACCGGTTTGCCGTTGTAGCGCGGGGCTTTGCACCAGGTGTATTTGTCGTTGTCGCTGAGCCAGGTCTTGCCGTCGCCCTCGGCCATGGCGTACGGCGGGCGCGGCACGACGTCTGGAATCGGCGTCGTCTCGCCCTTGTCGGGCGTCAAGCCGATGTCGCCGCCTTCATAGCTGTACCACGCCGACGTCACCCACTCCTCGACTTTGGCCGGGTCGAAATCCTCGACGGCGTCCAGCTTCATATCCCAGATGACTCCGGGCTTGACGCCGCCGTCGGGGATGGTGGCGTCGGCCGGATTGCCGGAGAAGACCGTACCGGACAGTCCGACGGCCAGGAAGTTGGGCGTCGACGCGCCGATGTCGAAATACTCCTTGTAGACTCCGACGATGGCCAGCGCGTCGGGCAGGTAGCAGTTGGTGACGAAGTCGAGGGTCTCGGCTATCCAGCCCTGCACCTGGTCGACCTGCACCTGGTTGATCGACTCCGAGTGGCTGGGGTCGATGGTGCAGGCCATGCCGCCGACGAGGAAGTTCGGGTGCGGGTTCTTGCCGCCGAACGTCGTCACGATGCGGATCAT
>JAISUF010000085.1 GCA_031272195.1 Propionibacteriaceae bacterium | reverse complement strand
GTCGAGCAGGGCGGCGGCCCGGCCGGAGTCGATGGCTTGGCGGACGGCGTCCAGATGGGGTGCGAGCTGTTCGGCGACGGGGCGGTCGAGGTCGGGGCCGGCGTGGGCCAGCGCGGCGGCGGCGGCGTTGAGGCAGACGACGTCGCGGATCGGCCCGGCCTCGCCTGCCAGTACGCGGCGGGCCACGTCGGCGTTGTGGGCGGGCTTGCCGCCGACCAAATCAGCCTTCTGGCTTCGGGGAATGCCCAGGTCGAGGGGGTCGAGCGAGGTTTGGCGGACAAGTCCCGCGCCGATCACCCAGCAGTCCGAGTCGGTCGTCGTGGTCAGCTCGTCGAGACCGTCACCGCCATGGAAGACGACGCCACGCGCGCCCCGACCGGCCAGCACCCCGGCCACCAGCGGGGCCATGGCGGCGTCGGCCACGCCGATCGCCTGGGCCTGGGGGCGGGCCGGGTTGGTCAGCGGGCCGAGGAAGTTGAACGTCGTCTTGACGCCAAGCTCGCGCCGAGCGGTGGCGGCGTAGCGGAATGACGGGTGGTAGAGCGGCGCGAACAGGAAGGCGATGCCGCAGTCGTCCAGCACCTCGGCTTGCCGGTTTGGTGGAACGTTGAGCGCCAGCCCGAGGGCTTCCAGGCAGTCGGCCGTGCCGCAGGCCGACGAGGCGGCGCGGTTGCCGTGTTTGACAACCTTCACCCCGGCGGCGGCCGCGACGATGGCGGCCATGGTGGAGATGTTGACGGTGTTGGCGCGATCGCCCCCCGAGCCGACGATGTCAACGGCGTCGGCGTCCAGCTCGATGGCGGTGGCGCGGGCCAGCATGCCGTCGGCCATGGCGGCCAGCTCGTCGACCGTCTCGCCTTTGGCCCGCAGCGCCACCGCGAAGCCGGCCACTTGGACGTCGGTCGCCTCGCCGCCCAGGATCTGGTCCATCGCCCAGCCGGCCTGATCGGCGGACAGGTCGCCGCCGCCGATCAGCTGCGTCAGCAGGTCCGCCCAAGTCGTCACGCCCGCGCCTCGGCTTTCGGCTCGCCCTCGGAGTCTTCAGGCTCGGCCTTGGCGCCGTCCTTGGCGGAGTCTCCCCCGTCGGCGGTTTGCGCGGCTCCGTCTTCGGCAGCGGCGGCCTCGGCCGCTTCGGCAGCGGCGTGCTCGACAGCTTCGCCATCCTCGGCGGGCTTGTCGGCGCCATCCTTGCCGGGTTTGTCGGCGTCTTCATCGGCGGGTTTGTCGGCCTCGTCCTTGACGGCTGGCTCGCCACTCGCCGCGCCCTCGACGGCGGCCTCGCCATCGGCGGCGGCCTGGCTGAGGCGTTTGCGCAGCAGGTCGGCCACCTGGACGGGCAGCCTGATCGGGTCGACGGGGTAGGTGGCGATGGCCTCGGCCTTCGACCATGTCGCCAGCCAGCCGTCGGCGACGCGGACCACCAGCAGCAAGATCGGCGGGCAGTCGGGCACCTCGTCTTTGAGCTGGTGGGCCAGCCCCATGCCGCCCTCCGGGACGGCCTCGCCGTCGAGGATGGCCAAGTCGATGGTTTGCGCGTCAAGCTCTTTGAGGACCGCCCATGGCGTGGCGGCCTCGACGATCTCGATCTCGGGCAGGTCGGCGGCGACCTTCGTGCCCAGGGCCAGCTTGACCGACTCGCGGACGGCGTGGTCGTCGGAGTAGACCAGGATGCGTGCGTTGCTCATAGGGTTCCTTTCCCGGACCAATGCTATCGGTTGCCGACGCCCGCCGCGCCCGCCGCGGTTTCGGGGGCGACCGGCGGCGCGGGGGGGTTGCTGGCCGCTCGTGCCGCCACGGCGGCTGGGGCGCCAGGGGCCAAGAAGCCCTCGGACGCCGTCGCGGCCGGGCGCAGGCCGCGGGTCGTCGCGGCGGGGCCTGGGGAGGCGGCCTGGGCTCAGTTGAACGAGTCGCCGCAGGCGCAGGAGCCGGTGGCGTTGGGGTTGTCGATGGTGAAGCCGACTTGCTGGATGGTGTCGACGAAGTCGATCGTGGCGCCGTTCAGGTAGGGGGCGCTCAGCTTGTCGGTGACCAGGTTGACGCCGAAGAACTCGTCGACCAAGTCGTCGTCGGCGATGTTCTCGTCCAGCGACAGCTGATAGCGCAGTCCGGCGCAGCCTCCCGGGGCGACGACCAGGCGCAGCCCGAGGCCTTCCACCCCTTCGCCCTCTGCCAGGGCCTTCACCTTGTCGGCGGCGGCCTGCGTCAGCGTCATTCCATGAGTCAGCGTGTCGGTCGGCATCAGTTCCCCTCTCGAATGGTGGATTTCATTGTACGTCGCGCTCAAACCCCGACCGCCCAGCCCCGCGCGATGCGGACGGCGGTCTGGCGCAGGGCTTGTCTGGCGGGCGCGGACGCGGGCACGACGTGGGCCGATTCGATGCCAAAAGTACGCATTTCGCGGGTGGACACCTCGACGCGGCCGGCCAGGACGACGGCCGGCGCCAGGTTGGCCTCGGCCAGGCGGGCGGCCCGCTCGACGGCCGCGCCGCCGCGCGCCAGGAAGTCGAACGAGTCGGCCGCCACGACGACCAAATCGGGGCGCTCCCCCTCCGGAAGTGCAGGCGGTCGCGAGGGCAGCGGAAGGACGACGGGGCGCGGCGGAACGGAATCGGCGCCCCCGCCGGTCGAGCCGGGCCGGCCATTCGGCGGATACGGCGAGTCAGCCGGCGACAGCCGCAGCGTCACATCCCCCTCGCCGACCACACCGCTGGGGCCCGTGGCCGCCCCGCCGGGCAGCAGCGTCACGTCGAACAACTCGCCGAAGGCGCCGGCCAAGACCTCGGCGGCCTCGTCGGGCGTCAAACCTCCAATTGCGCCCGGCACGACCCACACCCGGCGCAATCAGTCCTCCAAACCCATCGGCCCGAAGACGACCTCGCCGTCCAAGACCAGCCGCACTTGGCGCGCCCCCGCCTCGTACAGCTCCTCGTGGAAGTCGGACAGCCACTCCTCGGCGGAGGTCGGGTCTTCAAAGCCCAAGTCGAGGCCCAGGCGCCGCTCGACGTCGGAGTCGATCGGGGGATCGGTCACCCACTGGTACACGGCCCCTCCTAGACGGCCTGGCCCACCTTGACGCGCGGCTGCGGCTGGCGGATGCGGCGGATGTTGATAGCACGGTTGACCATGTAGCCGAGCAGGCCCTTGGTGGCGGCGTTCGGATAGCGCTCGGCGTGCAGCTTCTTGAAGCCGCGCCACAGGCGGAACACGTCGATGGCGATGGCCAGCATGATCGCCCACGTCACATAGGCCAAGACCTGCATGACGACGACCTGCGACACGGCGACGTATTGCACCGCCAGCGACCCGACCAGGCACAGCATGATAACCGGCATGGTCCATTCGCAGAAGGTCCGGCGCGAGTCGAGGTAGTCGCGCAGCAGAACGCGGGAGGGGTTCTCCTCGTGTTTGCGCAGCGCCTCCTCGCGGGCCTTCATTTTGGCCTCGCGGTCGGCGGCTTTGGCCGTCTTGGGGTCGAGTTCGGGGTGGAGCAGTTGGACGCGGGCCTGCTGGGCTTGGCGGCGCTTCGGCGTGGGCACCTTCTTCTTGGCCGGGCCCGCCGGGGCCTCCGCCTGAGCCGTGGCCACCTGGCCGGCGGCGGCCTTCTTGGCCTGGCCGGCCTTGGCGTCGCCATTCGTCGGGGCCGCAGCGTCCGACGACGCGGCCTTTTGCTCGTACGGCTTGAACAGTCCCACCTCGCACCTCTCGCCTCATGGGCCATCCGTGTGGCCGACCTTCGCCGACCGCTCCGGTTGGATGGCCTCCTCGCTTCGCGTCTCGGGAGATTCTACTAGCATGTGGCCATGGCTCACCCACTCCAGTCCGTCTTGCACGAGCGCCACGTCGCCGCCGGCGCCAAGTTCTCCGAGTTCGGCGGCTGGCTGATGCCGCTGCAATACGCCGGCGTCGTCAGCGAGCACCGGGCGGTCCGCGAGCGGGTCGGCGTGTTCGACGTCAGCCACCTCGGCAAGGCGCTGGTGGAGGGGCCGGGCGCGCTCGACTTCCTCAACCGCTGTTTGTCCAACGACTTGGCGCGGATCGGCGACGGCCAGGCCCAATACACGCTGCTGTGCGACGAGTCAGGCGGCGTCGTCGACGACATGATCGCCTACCGCTTCTCGCCGCAGCGGGTGCTGCTGATCCCCAACGCCGCCAACAACGAGACGGTTGTGGGGCTGTTGCGCGACGCCGCCCCGGCTGGCGTCGAGGTGGCGAATCGGCACGAGGATCTGGCCGTCATCGCCGTCCAGGGGCCCTATTCGGACGAGACGCTGGCGGCCCTTGCCCTGCCGGTCGACCACCCCTACATGGGTTTCGCGGTGGCGCGGTTCGGCGGGGCCGAGTTGACCGTCTGCCGCACCGGCTACACCGGCGAGCGCGGCTACGAGCTGGTCGTCCCCAACCAGGCGGCCGGCGAGGTGTGGGACGCCGTGCTGGCGGCGGGCCGGGAGTACGACGCCGTCCCCGCCGGGCTGGGGGCGCGCGACACGCTGCGCACCGAGCAGGGTTACGCCCTGCACGGCCACGAGCTGAGCCCGCAGATCAGCCCCGTCCAGGCGGGCGTCTCGTGGGCGGTCGGCTGGAAGAAGGACGCCTTCTGGGGCGCCGACGCGCTGCGGGCCGAGCGGTCGGCCGGGCCGAAGCGGCGCTCGCGCGGGCTGCGGGCGGTCGGCAGGGCCATTCCCCGGCCCGGTATGGCGGTTGTCGGCGCCAATGAGACGCCGCTGGGCGAGGTCACCTCGGGCACCTTCTCCCCCACCCTCAACACCGGCATCGCCTTGGCCCTGCTGGACGCCGCCGTGGAGCCGGGGGCGCGCGTCGGCGTGCGGATCCGCTCGCGGGTGGAGGAGTTCGAGGTGGTCGAGCCGCCGTTCGTCCCCTCCCGCGTCAAAGACGCCTCCGACCAGCCCTGACGGGCCTCACCGGCCGCTGGCGCGACGCGCGGCCCCCCGTCTCCCCACTCTGCTCCCAGGGCGATTCGGCGGGCCAGGACGCGGCAACTCGCGCAACGACCTGCGCCCGGCGGGGACGCCCGCCGGGACACCGGCCCTCACGCCAGCGACGTCATGACGCCAAGAACTGGCGAACCTCCTCGAAGGTGGCCAGCGACTCGGGCATCTCGGGGTCGTCGGTGATGAAGTCGTGCCACAGGCCGCGCCAGACGTGGGCCTGGACGCGGATGCCCGCAGCGTGCAGCTTGGCGGCCGTCTCCAGCGTGTCGGAGAGCAGGATCTCGCGCTCCCCGGAGACGAAGTAGGTGGGCGGGAAGCCGGACAGGTCGCCCCGGTAAGGCGAGACCTCGGGATCGCGCACCAAGTCGAGGTCGACCCAGACGGCCACCGCCTCGGCCGGCAGGCCCTGGTCGAAGACCGGGTCGATGGCGGCGTTCAGCTTGTGGGCGGGCAACTCGCGGGTGAAGTCGAGGGCCGGGGAGACGAGGATCCAGCGCCCCGGCAGCGGCTCGCCCAGCCTCTTGAGGCGGTGCAGCAGGGAGCCGCTCAGCGTGCCGCCGGCCGAGTCGCCCGAGACGATGACGTCGGCCGGGTCGTAGCCCAGCTCGCCGACCAGGTAGCGCCAGGCGGCGTAGACGTCGTCGGCCAGCACGGGATAGCGGAACTCGGGGGCGGTGCGGTATTCGCAGACGACGCACGGCAGTCCGAGCTGCTGGGCGTGCAGGATGCCGGCCGCGCGGCAATACGGCCCGTTGCCGCGGATGAAGCCGCCGCCGTGGACGTAGAAGACGACGCGCTTCTCGTCGGCCGGTGTCGACTGGTTGCGGTAGACGTAGAGATTCTGGCCGTTGACGTCGTGGTCCTCGCGGACCAGGCCCTCGGGGGTGGAGTCGTCGATGAAATCGAGGACCACTCCGGGCATCAGCGGATATTCGCGCGAGCGCCGCAGCGTCTCGGGCAGGGCCACCTCGACGGCCCGCTGGGACGGCTCGCTGTCGGTGTAGGTCAGCCAGGGCTGGCCGATGAACGGCTCGACGACTGGATTCATGGGGGAAACCTCCTGACGGTTATGCCTGTGGGCGCCCGGTCCGGTGGTTCGGTCCGGGCGCCCACAGGCGTTGTTGGTTTGGCGAGAACCCCGGCGGGGTTCGCGACAGGATACGGATCAGGCTGCCGCGGCGGCCTTCTTGGCGGCCAGCGCCGCGAAATCGAACTCGTCGTCGCCCTCGTGCTCGCGCAGGTATGGGCGCTCTTCGAAGCCCTTGAACTTGATGAAGAAGCCGACGACGCCGCCGACGATGGCCGGGATGATGTAGCCCAGGTCGCCAACGATCGCGAACAGGAAGTTCCAGACGCCGAAGTCGGCCGCCGCCGTCGACAGGCCCATGGTGGTGGAGTACGGCGTGTGGCCGAACATGACGCCGACCAGGTCGAAGAAGGGCTTCATGTGCTCCTGGAAGCCGACCACGTTGCCGCTGGCGTCGAACTGCATGGTGGCTGCCCAGCCGAGGTTGAGGTAGCCGTTGGCGTCCGGGGCCGAGTCGATCCCGGCGGTGACGGTGAACAGGTAGGCCAGGCCCCAGACCAGGCCCCACAGGCCGGCCATGATCGTCGCGCCGCGATAGACGTTGTCATTCTTGATGTACTTGGTGAACAGGTTCAAGATGATCAGCGTGACGGTGATCGGCGCGGTCACCAGCAGTACGGGCACGGTGTAGTTGAGCAGCGTGTCGCCGGCGCCGGACCCCTTGGCAATCTGCAAGGCGATGGCCACGATGAACGCGATCACCATGCCGATGATGACGACGTTCTGGTAGGACAGTTTGCGC
>JAISUF010000083.1 GCA_031272195.1 Propionibacteriaceae bacterium | reverse complement strand
CTAGGCCCCGGCGCACCGGCCCGGAGAGGCAGACATGACCATTTTCGAGCAGGTTACGCTAGCCCCGCGCGACCCGATCCTGGGCGTCACCGAGGCGTTCAAGGCGGACGACCGTCCGCACAAGGCCAATCTGGGCGTCGGCGTCTACACCGACGAGTCGGGACGGGTGCCGCTGCTGGAGTGCGTCAAGCAGGCCGAGGCCCGCATCGCCGCCGACGCCGCGCCGCACGTCTATCTGCCGATCGACGGCCTGCCGTCGTACAACGCCGCCGTCAAAGAGCTGGTGTTCGGCCCCGACGACGAGCTGGCCGGGCGCGTGGCCACCATCCAGGCGTTGGGCGGCACCGGCGCGCTCAAGATCGGCGCCGAGTTCCTGCGCGGCATCGACCCCGCCGCCAAGGTGCTCGTCTCGGACCCGACGTGGGAGAACCACACGGCCCTGTTCAGCCGGGCCGGGTTCAACGTCGGCACCTACCGCTACTACTCGGCTGGGCAAGGCGGTTTGGACTTCGAGGGCATGCTGTCCGACATCGGCCAGGCGGCCCCCGGCACGATCGTCGTGCTGCACGCCTGCTGCCACAACCCGACCGGCTACGACCTCGACGCCGGGCAGTGGCGCCAGGTGGCCGACGCCGTCCAAGAGCGCCAACTGGTGCCCTTCCTCGACATGGCCTACCAGGGATTCGCCCAAGGCGTGGCGGCCGACGGCGCGGTCGTCGCCGAGTTCGCCAAGCGCCCGTTGGCGCTGCTGGTGTCGACGTCGTTCTCGAAGTCGCTAAGCCTGTACGGCGAGCGCGTCGGGGCGCTGAGCATCGTCGCGAGCGACGCCGACGAGGCGGCCCGGGTGCTCTCGCAGGCCAAGGTTTGCGTCCGCACGCTCTACTCCAACCCGCCCACGCACGGGGCGCTGGCGGCGTCGCTGGTGCTGACAGATCCGGACCTGCGCGAACTGTGGGACGCCGAACTCGGCCAGATGCGCGACCGCATCAAGGCGTTGCGCGGCGAGCTGGTGGAGGCCTTGCGCCAGGCCGGCGCCAGCCGCGACTTCTCGTTCTTCGCCGAGCAGGTCGGCATGTTCAGCTACACCGGGCTGGGGGCCGAGCAGATGCGCCAGTTGCGCGAGCGCTACGCCGTCTACGGGACCGACGCCGGGCGGATCTGTGTGGCCGCCCTCAACCGTGGCAACCTGCCGATGGTGGCCCAGGCGATAGCCGCCGTCGTGTGAGGCGCAGGCGGGGCGGTCGGCCAGACCGGTCGCCTGCACCCCGCGCGGTGCCGTCTGGCCGTGCGGGCGTGTGGCCCGGCGGGCGGTCGCGCCAGGCGCGTCCGAGGCTCGGCAGCCCGGCGCGGGGCCGGGTTGACTGGCGAGGGGCAATGCTTGCGTGTACAATCTTGTTCTTGGTGCGGCTAGTCGCCGTGCCAAAGGGCACTAGCTCAATTGGCAGAGCAGCGGTCTCCAAAACCGCAGGTTGGGAGTTCAAGTCTCTCGTGCCCTGCTAGGACCTAGGACGACAGACACAGGAGGACTCGTGGCAGACGAGCTTGACAACGCGGCCGACGGCGCCGACGCGCCCGGCGAGCCGGCCGGGGAGTCCCCTGCCGAGGAGTCGGTCCAAGACGGCGCGGCCGACGAGTTGGAAGACGCCGCCGACGAGATCGCCGACAGCGAGTCCGCCGGTCCCCTCAGCGAAGCCGAGGCCATCGCCGCCTCTGTGGCGGCCGAGCGCCCGGTGCGCAAACAGGCCGAGGCCAAAGGCAAGGCGACGCCGAAGCAGCGCCAGGCCGTCGCCGAGGAGAAGGAGAAGCGGACCGGCCCAATCGAGTTCGTCCGCCAGTCGATCGAGGAGCTGAAGAAGGTCAACTGGCCCTCGCTCGACCAGTGGCGCCAATACTTCCTGGTCGTCTTGGTGTTCGTGCTGGCGGTCATCGCCTACGTCAGCTTGATCGACCTGGGCTTCGGCGCGTTGATTTTGCAGCTGTTCGGTGGAGGAGCATCGTGACCGACGACCCGATTGAGACTGATTTCGAGATCGATCTGGGGCCGGGGCTGGAAACCTCCGACGAGGTCGGCATCGATTTGGGCTCCCCCGAGGAGGCTTCGCCCGACGAGATCGAGATCAACCTGGGCGAGCCGGAGCCTCCCGAGGAGGAGGACTCCGACGAGCCGGTCGGCCTGGACGCCGACGAGGAGGCCGTCGTCGAGGCGCTGCGCCAAGAGCTGCGCTCCAAAGTCGGCGACTGGTACGTCGTCCACACCTACTCGGGCATGGAGAACCGCGTCAAGCAGAATCTCGACTCGCGCGTCAAGACGCTCGGCATGGACGACTACATCTACGAGGCGATCGTGCCCACCGAGGAGGTCATCGAGACGCGCAACGGCGCCAAGAAGACCGTCACGCGCACGATCCTGCCGGGCTACCTGCTGGTCCGCATGGATTTGACCGACGAGTCCTGGGCGGCCGTCCGCCACACGCCGTCGGTGACGGGCTTCGTCAACCACGGCAACGCGCCGGTGCCGCTGGGTTTGGAAGAGGTCGTCGAAATGCTGACGCCCTCGGCGCTGGCCAAGGCGGCCGCCGCCGCGTCGGGCCCGAAGCCGCGCCGCAAGAAGGCCGAAGTCGTCGATTACGCGGTCGGCGACTCGGTGGAGGTGGTGTCCGGCCCGTTCGCCGGCGTCCACGCCACGATCACAGAAGTCAACGCCAAAGCCTCCAGGCTGCGCGCGTTGGTCGAGATCCTCGGCCGGGAGACGCCCGTGGACCTCACGTTCAGCCAGGTCTCCAAGGTCTAACCAGAAGGGAAGAGTATGCCTCCCAAGAAGAAGGTAGCCGCGATCGTCAAGATCGCTCTGAACGCCGGTTCGGCGACGCCCGCCCCGCCCGTCGGCACGGCGCTGGGCCCGCACGGCGTCAACATCATGGAGTTCTGCAAGCGCTACAACGCCGAGACCGAGGCGATGCGCGGCGACGTCATCCCGGTCGAGATCACCATCTACGAGGATCGCACGTTCACCTTCGTCACCAAGACGCCGCCGGCCGCCGAGTTGATCAAGAAGGCCGCCGGCCTGAAGAGCGGGTCGGCCCGTCCCCATGTCGACAAGGTCGGCCGTATCAGCTCCGAGCAGGTGCGCGAGATCGCCACCAAGAAGATGCCCGACCTCAACGCCAACGACGTCGAGGCCGCTATGAAGATCGTCGCCGGCACCGCCCGCTCGATGGGCGTGGAGGTCGACGCCTAGCCCGCCGCCGCCTGACGGCCCGATGTGGCGCGGTCGGCGCACAATTGAATATTCCAGTGGCAGGGAGGCTCATCCCGCACCACGCCTGACACCCGGCCCACACGGGGGCCGACCGACAAGGAGATCAGCATGAAGAGAAGCAAGGCCTATCGCGCCGCCGAGGCGTTGCGCGACCCGAATCAGCTCTACACCCCCGAGCAGGCGCTCGCCTTGGTGAAGAAGGGGGCGTCGGCCAAGTTCGACGAGACCGTCGAGGTGGTGCTGCGCCTGGGCGTCGACCCGCGCAAGGCCGATCAGATGGTTCGCGGCACCGTCAACCTGCCCAACGGCACCGGCAAGACCGCCCGCGTGCTGGTGTTCGCCACCGGCGAGAAGGCCAACGAGGCGATCGAGGCCGGCGCCGACGAGGTGGGGGCCGACGAGCTGGTCGACAAGGTGTCGGGCGGCTATTTGGATTTCGACGCCGTTGTGGCCACGCCGGACATGATGGGCAAGGTCGGTAAGCTGGGCCGCGTGCTCGGCCCGCGCGGTTTGATGCCGAACCCGAAGACCGGCACGGTGACGATGGACGTGGCCAAGGCCGTCTCGGACATCAAGGGCGGCAAGATCGAGTTCCGGGTGGACCGCCACGCCAACCTGCATTTCATCGTCGGCAAGGCGTCGTTCGGCGAGCAGCAGTTGATCGAGAACTATTTCGCCGCCATCGAGGAGGTGCTGCGGCTCAAGCCGTCGGCCTCCAAGGGCCGCTACATCAAGAAGACAACCGTCTCCTCAACGATGGGCCCAGGCGTCGGCATCGACCCGACCAAGGTGAAGCCCGCCGCCGAGTGAGGCGCGCGCGTCTGGCTTAGAAGGCCCGGCCTTGACACTCGTCAGGCCGGGCCTTCTGGCGTCAAAGGGGGCTCAGCTGGCGAAGCGGCGCACGAAGTTGCGCAGGATCTCGTGCTGGGTGCCGTCGACGCCGGAGGCGTGGGCGTCGAGGAGGATCTGGTCCATCTCGTCGGGGTCGAAATAGCCGTCGTGCTTGTAGATCTCCATCCGCTCGGCCAGGGCCGGGATGTCCAGCTCGGGGTGGAACTGGGTGGCGTAGGCGCAGCGCCCGACGCGCATCAACTGCACGCGGCTCAGTTGGCCGCTGCCCAGGAGGACGCCGTCGGGCGGCAGTTCGACGACCGACTCCTTGTGGCCGACGAAGGCCTCGAAGGTGTCGGGTATGCCGTCCAGGAGGGGATCGCGGCGGCCCTCGTCGGTGAGGGCGATTTCGACCGCGCAGACCGGCTCCCCGGCGTCGTGGCTGACGACGCCGCCGGTGTTGGCGGCCAGCACGCCCATGCCGTAGCAGATGCCCAGGAAAGGGAAGTCCCGCTCGAGGGCCGTCTCGACGAGGGCGGCCATGTCGCGCTCGGCGCGCCGCTGGACGGCCGACTTGTCGGTGTCGGAGACGCAATAGCCGCTGCCGCCCAGGATGACGCCGGAGTAGTCGTTCGGGTCGATGTCGGGCAGGGCCTGTTTGTCGAGCCGGAACCAGGCCAGCTCGTCGGGCCGCAGCCCGGCCAGTCGGCGGGTCGATTCGTATTCGGCGCGGGCGGCCTCGTCGTGCTCCCGCGTGCCCAACAACAAGAACGGTTTCACCTGACTCCTTCTAGCTCCGCCGTGATTCTATCCAACGCTGGCGCGGTCGCGGCTATTCCAGGCCTGTCTGTCGGAGCCATCATCTGGGTGCTGCCGCCTGGCCGCAGTCCCCCGCGAAGTCGCGGCGGCCCAAG
>JAISUF010000239.1 GCA_031272195.1 Propionibacteriaceae bacterium | reverse complement strand
GCTGGTCGACCCGGCGGCGCCCCGCGTCGTCATGACCAGGGGCGCGGACCAGAGCATCGCCGCCGCCCGCTTCGACCTGTCCGGCCTGCCGCGCATCGAGAGCATGCTCCTGGGCCGGCCGGTCGGCGAGGTGCCGCCGCTGGTGGAGCGCCTGTGCGGCGTCTGCCCGGCGGCCCACCACCTGGCGGGCGTGGCCGCGCTGGAGGCCCTGCGACCCGACGACTCTTGGGCGGGGGTGCCCGCGACGGCGCGTCTGTTGCGGCGGCTGTTGCACCACGGCTCGGTCTTGGCCACGCACGCCTTCCGGCTGCTCGCGCAGCAAGGGCGCGACGAGGCCGTCGTCTTGCACAAACTGGCCAAGGCGGCGATGGCGGCGGCTGGCTCCCCCGGCCATTTCCCGACCACGGCGGTGCCCGGCGGCGCACGGCAACCGGCGGATCCCGACGCCGTCGCCGCGGCCCGCGGGATGGTTGACAACGCCTTGTCAGAGGCCCGCTCGCTGGCTTTGGGGGCTTTGGCCACCGACACGGCGCCGACGCCCTTCCAGGGCTGCGACGTGGCCCTGGTGGACGACGACGGCAACGCCGACCTGCTGGGCGGACTGCTGCGGGCCGTCGGCCCGGACGGCCAAGTCGTGGCCGAGGGCCGCCCCGCGCAATGGGCGCGATTGGTGGCCGAGTCCAGGCCGGGCGATCCGGCCGCGCGCCCCTATTTGCTGGCCTTGGGGCCCGAGGGCGGGAAGTACCGCGTCGGACCGGTTTCGCAGTTGCGCGTCGGCCCGCTGTCGACTCCCGAGAGCCGCCAGTTGCAGCTGCGCTGGCTCGAGGGCGGCTCGGCGCCCGCGGCCAGGGCCGTCGTCACACTGCACTGCGTGGAGTCGATCGCAGTATTGCTCGCCGATCCGCTCCTGCTGGACGCCGAGGTGTCGCAGACGCTGCCGGCGGTCTCGGCGGCGACCGGCGTCGGTTGGGTGGACGGCGCCCGCGGCCTGCTCGTCCACAGCTACACGACCGACTCGGCCGGCGTCCTCGTCGGGGCGCAGATTCTGACGCCGACCGCCCAGAACGAATATTGGCTGGCCCGGCTGCTGCTTCAGGCAGCCGACGCCGATTCGGCGGCGCTGGAGGACGCCGTGCGGGAAGCCGACCCCTGCTTGCCGTGCGCGACGGCGCCGAAGGGCAGAATGGGGCTTGTCGTCGAGTGGGAAGAGGGCAGTTAGATGTGCGTGGCCGTGCCGACCAGGATCGAGGAGATCACCGCCGGGCCGATCCCAACCGCGCGTCTGCGCGTCGGCGGCAAGGCGGTCGAGTGCTCTCTGGCGCTGTTCCCCCAGGCAGCCGTCGGCGACCACGTCCTCGTGCAGCATGGCCTGGCCGTCGAACTGCTGGATGAGGAGGCCGCCCGCCAGTCGCTGGCCGCCTTCGCCGAGTTGGGCTTGGACGTGTCGCAGGAGGGCGCGTGATACGGACCAGGGCGCTGCTGCGCGGCGTCGTCCAAGGGGTTGGATTCCGTCCCCACGTGGCCAAGACGGCCGCCCGGTTCGCCGTCACGGGATTCTGCGGCAACGACGACGAGTCGGTCTTCATCGAGGCCCAGGGCGAGGCCGCGGTTGTGGAGCGATTCTTGGACGCCGTCGTCGCCGAGGCGCCGCCGCTGGCCCGCGTCCTGACCCGCCAAGACCGCCGGCTCGGCGTCGTGGCGGGCGAGTCCGGCTTCCGCATCGTCGCCTCGCGGCGCGCCCCTGGCGCGGTGACGCTGATCTCGCCCGATGTGGCCACCTGCGCCGACTGCCTGCGCGACATGGCCGACCCGTCTAACCGGCGCTTCCACTATCCGTTCACCACCTGCACCAATTGCGGCCCCCGGCTGAGCATTATCCGCGACGTGCCCTACGACCGGCCGCTCACCACGATGGCCGACTTCCCGATGTGCGAGGCTTGCCGCGCCGAATACGAGGACCCGGCCGACCGTCGCTACCACGCTCAGCCGATCTCTTGCTTCGACTGCGGACCGCGACTCTGGCTGGAAGCGGCCGAGGGCGAACGCCGGCCCGCCGCGCTGGACGACGCAGACCCGATCTCCGACATGGCCAGAGCCCTCGAAGACGCCCGCGGTTTGCTCGTCACCGGCAAGGTCGTGGCAGTCAAGGGCATCGGCGGATTCACGCTGATGTGCGATGCCCGCGACGAGGCTGCCGTCGCGACGCTGCGGCGGCGGAAGCGCCGACCCGGCAAGCCGCTGGCGGTGATGGCGGGCTCCCTGGACGCCGCCCGGCGAATCGCCGAACTGGGGCCCGAACACGTCCGCGAGCTGACCAGTCCGCAACGCCCCATCGTCTTGGCCCCGATGTCCAAGGGCTACGACCTGGCCGGATTGGTCGCGCCTGGGCTGGACGACATCGGCGTCATGCTGCCCTACTCCCCCGTCCACCACTTGCTGCTGCGGCCCGGCGACGTGTTCGTCGCCACCAGCGCCAATTCGTCCTCGCTGCCGCTGACGCACACCAACGCCGACGCCCGCCGCGACCTGGCGGGCATCGTCGACGCCTTCCTGATGCACGACCGGGGCATCCACGTGCCGGTAGAGGACTCGGTTGTGCAGGCCACAGCCGAGGGGCTGTCCCCCATCCGCCGCTCGCGCGGCTACGCCCCCCTGCCCGTCCCGCTGGGCGACCGCGACCGGCCGCTGCTGGCGGTCGGCGGCGAGCTGAAGAACACGTTCGCCCTGGTCAGGAACGGCATGGCCTTCCTCAGCGCCCACATCGGCGACATGGGCTCGCTGGAGACGCAGGCCGCCTTCGAGAAGTCCGTCCGCCAACTTCTGACCACCCACCGCCGATCCCCCGAGCTGATCGTCGCCGACAAACACCCCGGCTACGCCACACGGGCCTGGGGGCGGCGCGAGGCCGAACGCCTCGGCGTGCCCCTCTTGGAGGTGCAGCACCACCTGGCCCACGCCCTCAGCCTGCTGGCCGAACAGCGCGCGTCGGCCGTCGCTGGCGGGCGGCCGCTGCAGGAGGCGGGCGTCTACTTGGTTTGCGACGGCACCGGCTACGGGGACGACGGCGCGATCTGGGGCGGCGAGCTGCTGGTCCTTGGCGACAACCCGCTGGACTACACACGGGCCTGGCACCTGCCCGAATTCTGGCTGCCGGGCGGCGACGCGGCGGTCCAGCACCCGTGGCGCTGCGCCATCGCCCTGCTGCGCGAGCACGGGCTCGACGCCGACGACCTGCCCTGCGCTTCGGCGGCGCCGCCTCAAGAATTGGCCGCGGTGAGATCGCAGCTGGACGCCCAGGTGGCAGTTGTGCGGACGACCAGCACGGGCCGCGTCTTCGACGCCGTGGCGTCGCTGCTCGGGGTCTGCCACAACGCCACCTACGAGGCCCAGGCGGCCATGGAGCTGGAGGCCCTGGCCCGACGCTGCGACCACCCCGAGCACGGCCCCGCGCTGAGCTGGAGAGGCGGCCTGCCCGAATTGCTGGAACGGCTCGCGACGGGCCTGCGCGAGGGCGCGGCGGCGGCCTGTCTGGCCCGCCTCTTCCACTCTGCCCTGGCGGCGATCTGCGTCGCGGAAATCGACGCGCCCAGCGCCGGCCTGACCGGCGGGGTGTTCGCCAACCGCCTGTTCACAGCCGAGGTTCGCGCCCGGCTGGCGGCCCGTGGATGCCGCGGCGTCACCCACCGCATCGTCCCGCCGAACGACGGCGGGCTGGCGCTGGGCCAGGCCTTGGCCGGATACTTGACCCTGGAAGGAGCCCGATGATCACACTCGCCCACGGCGCCGGCGGCAAGGCCTCGGCCCAACTGATCGACGACGTTTTCGTCCCCGCCTTCGGTCGGCCCGACCCGGACGAGCTGGCCGACGCCGCCGTCCTGACGCCGCCCGAAGGGGCCCGGCTGGCCTATTCGACCGACTCGTACGTCGTCAACCCGATCCGCTTCCCCGGCGGCTCGATCGGCGACTTGGCCGTCAACGGCACCGTCAACGACCTGGCCGTCTCGGGGGCCCAGCCGCGCTGGCTGTCGGCCGGGTTCGTCATCGAGGAGGGCCTGGCCATGGCCGATCTGCGCCAGGTGGTGGACGACATGGCACGGGCGGCCCGGCGGGCCGGAGTGTCGATCGTCACCGGCGACACGAAGGTCGTCCCCAAAGGGGCGGCCGACAAGCTGTTCGTCAACACCTCGGGGATCGGCGTCATCCCGGCTGGGCGGAGCCTTGGCGCGAAGCGGGTCGGGGTCGGCGACAAGCTGGTCCTGTCGGGATCCATCGCCGACCACGGCATGGCCGTCATGCTGGCCCGCGGCAACCTCGCCCTGAGCGCCGACGTCGAGTCGGACTCCGCCCCCGTCAACGGCCTCGTCGAGGCCCTGTACGCCGCCCTGGGCGCCGAGGCGGTCCGGTGGATGCGCGACCCCACCAGGGGCGGCCTGGGAACGGTGGCCAACGAGCTGGCCAAAGCGGCCGGGCTGGGAGTCTTCCTGGACGACGACTCCCTGCCGATCAAACCCGAGGTCAGGGGGGCCTGCGACATGCTCGGCATCGACCCGCTCTACGTCGCCAACGAGGGCTGCTTCCTGGCCGTCGTGGCCGACGGCGCGGCCGAGGCGGCGGTTGCGGCCCTGCGCCAGGCGGGGGCGGCCCAGGCGGCCGTCGTCGGCGAGATCGCCCCAGAACCGGCCGGCGTGGTCGGCATCCGCAACGCCTTCGGCGGCACGCGCCTGGTCGACACCCTCGTCGGCGATCCTCTGCCGAGGATTTGCTGAGCCGAGCCGATTCGTCAGCCCCGCTGCGGGCAAGCGACAGACAAGGAGACAAGATGTGTTTGGGAATCCCCGGTGAGGTGGTCGCGCTGATCGACCAGGACCTGGCCACCGTGGCCGTCAACGGCGTGCGGCGCGACATCTCCGTCAGCCTGCTGGACGACGTGGCCGTCGGCGACTGGGTGCTGGTCCACGTCGGCTTCGCGCTGTCCAAGATCGACCAGGCCGAGGCGGCCGCCACCCTCGACCAGGTGAAGAAGCTGGGACGGGTCTGGGACGACGAGATCGAGGCCTTCGCCGAGACGAGCATCGTATGAGGTATGTCGACGAATACCGCGACCCCGCCGCCGCCAAACAGTTGCTCAAGGCCATCGCCCGGCTGTCGGACGAGTTGGGCCGCAAGCTGCGCTTCATGGAGGTCTGCGGCGGCCACACCCACACCATCTACCGGCACGGCCTGGAGCAACTGCTGCCCGACAACGTCGAGTTCGTCCACGGGCCGGGCTGTCCGGTCTGCGTCATCCCGATGGGGCGGGTCGACGACGCCGTCTGGCTGGCCCACCGCCCCGGCGTCATTTTCACCACCTTCGGCGACATGATGCGCGTGCCCGGCACGGAGGGCTCGCTGCTGCAAGCCCAGGCCGCCGGAGCCGACGTCCGCTTCGTCTACTCGCCCCTGGACGCGGTCAAGATCGCCCGCGACAACCCCGGCCGTCAGGTCGTCTTCTTCGCGGTCGGCTTCGAGACGACCTCGCCGTCGACGGCCGTCAGCGTCGCCCAGGCCGCCAAGGAGGACTTGCGGAACTTTTCGGTCTTCTCCAACCACGTGCTGATCCGCCCGCCGCTGGAGGCGATCCTCGGCATGCTCGCCGCCCAGAGGGGCGAGGCCGACCAGGCGCCATCCGAGTTGCCCGCCGACTCGACCGGCCAGGCCGAACAAGCCGACATCCCCACCTCGGCCTCCAGCCAGCAGGGCCTTCCGGCCCAGACCCAACCGTCCGCCACCAGCCCGCACGGCCAAGTCGCCCCGGCCCTGGGAGGGCTCGACGGCTTCATCGGCCCCGGTCACGTCGCCACCGTCGTCGGCTCCGACCATTTCCAATTCATCCCCGCCGAGCACGGACTGCCCATAGTCATCACCGGTTTCGAGCCGCTCGACATCCTCCAAGCGGTCGACATGCTCCTGACGCAATACCGCGAGGGCCGCTGCGAGGTCGAGAACCAGTACGCCCGCGTCGTCCTCCCCCAGGGCAACACCGCCGCCCTCGACCTGCTCGGCCAGGTTTTCGCCACCCGCGACACCTTCGAATGGCGCGGCCTCGGGCAGATCCCCAATTCCGGCTACAAGCTTGCCCCTGCTTACGAGCGGTTCGACGCCGAACTGCGCTTCGAGCTGCCCGGACGCCGCGTCGCCGACCACCCCGCCTGCCAGTGCGGCATGGTCCTGACCGGCCGCCTCAAGCCTTGGGAGTGCCGCGTCTTCGGCACCGGCTGCACGCCCGAGCGCCCGATCGGCACCTGCATGGTCTCCCCCGAGGGGGCCTGCGCCGCCTACTACACCTTC
>JAISUF010000171.1 GCA_031272195.1 Propionibacteriaceae bacterium | reverse complement strand
CCGGACAATATCGACGCCTTCAGCGACGGCTTGGACGCCGATCCGGGCGACGTGCTGTTGGTCGTGGCGCTGCGCGAGGACGCCCGCCAGCGGCTGTTCGCGCAGGTCGGCTGGCTGGGCCCGCAGCTCCACGCCCTGGTGCAGCACTACGCCCGCGAGATCCGCATCGACCGCGACGCCCTGGAGCGGGCCTTGGAGGAGCAGTTCCAGCGCCCCGTCGACCCGTCCGACGCCGAGTCGGCCCAGTTGGCGATGGCGGCGTCGCTGTTCTCCCCCACCCGCACCCCGGAGCAGGCCGACATCTTGGAGCGTTTGGAGACGCTGCTGGCGCTGGTCGAGGGCTGGGTGGACGAGGTGGTCGCCCAAGTCACCGCCCAGCGCATGCCGGCGGCGGCGGGCCTGATCGAGATGATGCGCCGGCGGCGGGCCAGCGGCGGCCCGGCCGAGCAGGCCTGGATGACGCTGGTGGGCATGGAGTTGCGCCCCCGCCGCGCGCGCGACGCCGCCAACTTGTGGGCCGCCCTGCGCGCCCGCGACGGCGGCCCGGCCCGCGACGCCGTGTGGGGCCACCCGGACTTGATGCCCAAGGCGTCCGACCTCGACGACCCGCTGGGTTTCGCCGACCGGTCCTGCCAAGGCGAGTCGGCGTCCGAGTTGGACGAGGCCCTGGCCAAGATCCTCGACGAAGAGGGCTTCGGCGAGGACGGCCGCTGAGGCCCCCAGGACCGCCTGGCGTCCCCCGCGCCGGGCTTGCCGGGACGAGCCGGGCCGGGAGCGCTGGCCAGGCGAGTTGACCGACGGCTGGGCAACCGGCTAGTTTGGCGGTGCCGGGGCTTCCTGGACTGCCACTTCGCAGGGGAAGGCGAATATGTGGCCCCACGGAAGCTCCGGCCTAGCGAGGCGGTCGCGAGCAGGGTTTTCGTCCACGCCAGCCTGACGGCGAGCGAATTGGGCGATCCTGGCGTAGACTGGCCGGGCTAGAACGTCCTACTATTCAAGGAGAGTCCCGTGGCCGATACCTACAAAGGTTCTTTCTACTGCGTCAAGTGCAAGGATCATCGCGACGCCGAAGGCAAAATCGAGGTGAACGCGAAGGGCACGCGCATCGCCAAGGCGAAGTGCCCGGTTTGCGGCACCAACCTGACCCGCTTCCTGCCGAAAGCCTGACAAGCGACTGCTGAAGGCGCGGGCCGCGTGCCCGCGCCTTTCGCATGCCCTGCCGCCCAAGGATGCGAGTCGCCGCGTCAAGGAGACCAGCCGACAATGGTTGATGTTGGCGCTGTGTTGGCCAATCTCCCCGCACCGCACGTTTTGGCAGCCCCGCCTGGCAAGCTTGTGCCAGTGACCAACCAACACGCCTATCGCATGCGCCGCCCGCTGGCGCCCCTGTGGCGGTCCTCCGGACAGCTCCAATTGGGCGCTGATCCGGAGTTGATCTTGGACGGTGTGCCCGCCGACGTGGCGCGGGCGGTCGAGTTGTGGCGCCGCCCCCACACCGAGCGCGGTTTGGCTCGGCTGCTGCCCGACTTGGGTCGCAATTGGGTGTCGTGGCTGCGCCACCAGTTGGCCTCCGCCGACTTGCTGGTGGCCGAGTCGGCGCCCCGCCCAGACGCCGTCGCCGTGGTCGGCACGGGCGACTTGGCCGACGCCCTGGTCGAGTCGTTGACGCTGGCCAGGCTGGGCGGTGTGCGTCGAATCGCCTCCGGGGTGGAGTCGCCAGTCGTGCCGCACTGGTCGCGCCTCGACACGCCCTGGCCCGCGCTAACGCTGGTGGCGACCGGCTCTCTGGAGCCGGACCGCATGCTGACCGACGAGCTATTCCGCAGCGACGCCGCCCATCTGGTCGTCCGGGCCGGCGACGCCCGTGCGGCCGTCGGCCCGCTGGTCGTGCCGGGAGCCACCGCCTGCGTGCGCTGCATGGACTTGGCCCGCTGCCGCCTGGACGGCGACTGGCCCAAGCTGCTGGCCCAGTTGTGCCGCAAGCCCGCCTCGGCTCCGCCCCACTTGGCGGCCTGGTCGGTGGCCACGGCGACGGCCCAGGCCAAGGCGTTGCTGGATGGCCACCAGCCCGACGCGACGGCCCGCGTCATCAGCCTGGACGGCTGGGACAACTGCCTGCGGGCGGAGGATGTCCTGCCCCACCCCGACTGCGCCTGCACAATGCCAGCCCCGCAGTAATCGCCGACGGATCAACCGGGAATCAGGTCCGCCCCGGTCAACGCCGCCTCGCCACGGGCGCTGGCCGCGCGAGAGGATTCGGCCGAGGGAGGGCCAGGAGCCTGCAGACGAAGCTCTCAGCTCGGGCACTGGCCGCGCTTGGACGCGACCTCGGGAGGGCTTGGCGGCCCGCTGCTGTTGGCCGGGCGAGCGGTGGTGGAACCGCCCGGCCGACGGCACGCGCCAGTGGCTGTGCCAAGCCGGTCGCGGCGGCTCACAGCATGTGCGGATAGCCGATAGTCGTGACCGGCAGCAGCGCCTCCTTGACGGCCCTGGGGCTGACCCAGCGGATCAGGTTCCACAGCGAGCCGGCCTTGTCGTTGGTGCCGGAGGCCCGGCCGCCGCCGAACGGCTGCTGGCCGACGACCGCGCCTGTCGACTTGTCGTTGATGTAGAAGTTGCCGGCCGCCTGGCGCAGCCCGTCGAAGGCCTTGGAGACGGCGTCGCGGTCGTTGGCGATAACCGACCCGGTCAGGGCGTAGGCGGCTGTGGAGTCGACCAGCTTGATGACCTCCTCGTAGCGGGCGTCTTCGTAGACATAGACGCCCAGCAGCGGCCCGAAGAACTCGGTGGTGAACAGGTCGTTGCCCGGATCGTCGCTGACGGCCAGCGTCGGCCGCACATACCAGCCGACCGACTTGTCGCACGTCCCGCCGGCGACGATGTCGGCGCCGTCGGCCTTGGCCTTGGCGATGGCGGCGTCCAGCTTGTCGTAGGCCCGCGAGTCGATCAGCGCCGAGGTGAAGTTGGACAGGTCGCGGACGTCGCCGACCTTGAGGGCCTCGGTGGCGGCCACCAACTCGTCGCGGATTTTCTCCCACACGCTGCGCGCGATGTAGGCCCGCGAGGAGGCCGAGCACTTCTGGCCGGAGTATTCG
>JAISUF010000141.1 GCA_031272195.1 Propionibacteriaceae bacterium | reverse complement strand
CATCGTCCACCTGCAAATGGCCAATTACGAGGCCGACGACATCATCGCCACGCTCGCCACGCGGGCCGTCCGCGACGGCTTGAAGGTGTTGATCGCGACCGGCGACCGCGACTCGTTCCAGCTTGTCAACCAGGATGTGACGGTGCTCTATCCGATACGCGGCGTCTCCGAGCTGGCGCGGCTCGACCCGGCCGCCGTCGAGGCGAAATATCTCGTTGCCCCGCAGCGCTATCCAGAGCTGGCGGCGCTGGTCGGCGAGTCCAGCGACAACCTGCCCGGGGTGCCGGGCGTCGGCCCGAAGACGGCCGCCAAGTGGCTGAAGGCCTATGACGGTTTGGACAATCTGCTCAACCACGCCGACGAGGTGTCCGGCAAAGTCGGCGAGTCGCTGCGCGCCCACCTGGGCGACGTGCGCCGCAACCGGCGGCTGAACGCCCTCTTGCGCGACCTCGACACGGGGGTGGCCGTCGCCGACCTGCGCCGGCGCCCGTTCGACCGCCAGGCCGTCCACGAGGTGTTCGACACGCTGGAGTTCCGCACCCTGCGCAACCGCGTCTTGGAGACGCAGACCGCCGACGACGGCGCCGTGGCGGGCGGCTACGAGCTGTCGGCGACGCTGGTCGAGCCGGGCGGCCTGCGCGCCTGGCTGGACGCCAACGCTACCGGGACGATCGGCCTGGAGGTGGCGGGAACATGGGGCCAAGGGGCCGGCGACGTCGAGTCGCTGGCCTTGGCGAACGACTCCGGCCAGGCCTGCTGGTTCGACGTGTCGGCGCTGCTGCCCGACGACGAGGCGGCCTTGGGCGAGTGGCTGGCCGACGAATCGCGTCCCAAAGTCTTGCACGATCCGCGCGGCCCGCTGCTGGCCTTGTGGTCGCGCGGTTGGGAGTTGCGGGGTTTGATCGGCAGCACGCTGCTGGCGGCCTATCTGCTGCGCCCCGACCAGCGGACCTTCGACTTCGCCGATCTGGTCGTCCGCTACCTCAAGCGAGATCTGAAGGGCCAGGCGCAGCCGGCCGACCAGGGCGCTTTCGACTTCGACCAGTCCGGCGGCGACGACGCCATGGAGCGGGCGCGGGCCGTCATCGAGTTGGCCCGGGCGCTGGAGGCCGAGCTGGCCGAGCGCGGCGGCGCCCAGTTGTTGCGCGAGGTCGAGTTGCCGCTGGCCTTCGCGCTGGGACGCATGGAGCGGGCCGGGGTCGCCGTCGACGGCGACGTGCTGGACGGGCTGCGGGCCGATTTCGACCAGGTCGTCTCCCAGGCCGAGGCGGCCGCCCACGAGGCGCTGGGCCACCCGGTCAACTTGGGCTCGCCCAAACAGCTCCAGGCGGTGCTGTTCGAAGAGTTGGGCATGCCCAAGACCCGCCGCACGCTGACCGGCTACACGACCGACGCCGAGGCGCTGCGCGATCTGTACGAGCGGCGTCCCCATCCGTTCTTGGCCCACGTCTTGGAATATCGCGACTCGATCAAGCTGCGCCAGACGGTCGACGGCCTGCTCAAGGCGGTCGCCGACGACGGCCGCGTCCACACGACGTACCTCCAAACGGCCGCCGCCACCGGACGCCTGTCGAGCGCCGACCCGAACTTGCAGAACATACCGGTGCGCACCCCGGCGGGACGCCGCATCCGCGACGCCTTCGTGGTGGGGAACGGTTTCGAGACGCTGCTGACGGCCGACTACTCGCAGATCGAGATGCGCATCATGGCGCACGTCTCCGGCGACGCCGGGCTGATCGAGGCGTTCGGCTCCGGCGCCGACTTCCACACCATGATGGCCTCGCGGGTGTTCGGCGTGCCAGCCGAGGCGGTCTCGGGTGGGCAGCGGGCCAAGATCAAGGCGATGAACTACGGCTTGGCATACGGCTTGTCGGCTTTCGGCCTGTCTCAGCAGTTGGGCGTTCCGCAGGCCGAGGCGAAGGTTCTGATGGACGAGTATTTCGCCCGTTTCGGGCATGTCCGCGACTATCTCAACGACGTCGTCGAACAGGCCCGCCGGACCGGCTACACCGAGACGATCCTGGGCCGTCGCCGCTATCTGCCCGATCTCAACTCGACCAACCGGCAGCGCCGCCAGATGGCCGAGCGGGCGGCCCTCAACGCGCCCATCCAAGGCTCGGCGGCCGACATCATCAAGATCGCCATGCTGGACGTCGAGTCGGCCTTGGCGTCGCAGGGTTTGGCGTCGCGGATGCTGCTGCAGGTGCACGACGAGCTGGTCTTCGAGGTCGCCGCCGGCGAGGTCGAGGCGGTGCGGGCGCTGGCCGCCGACAAGATGGGCCACGCCGTCGACTTGGCCGTGCCGCTGGAGGTGTCGATCGGCGTCGGCCGGACCTGGAACGACGCCGCCCACTGATCGGCCCGCGACGCCGGTCTGTCTTGTCGGTGATTGGACGCGGCGGCGCGCCTTGAGTAGGCTGAAAGTTGCGCTATGTTCGGCTAGCCTCGGACGGAGCAGGCGAAGCCGGCCAAATCCCACAGATTCGGCAGGGGCATGGCGCGCTGAAACTACTACTACATTTATTGGAGTCGAAACCTATATGACCTCCTCTCCTGAGGCCGCTCAAGTCGCAGTTGACGACTTTGAATCGCCGGAAGCGTTCCTGGCCGCAGTCGATGCGACAATCAGAGATTTCAAGGACGGTGACATCGTAAAGGGTGTCGTCGTCAAAGTCGACCGGGACGAGGTCCTTGTCGACATCGGTTACAAGACCGAAGGCGTCATCCCCTCCAAGGAGCTGTCGATCCGCCACGACGTCGATCCCAGCGAGCTGGTGTCGGTCGGCGACGAGATCGAGGCCCTCGTCCAGCAGAAAGAGGACAAAGAGGGCCGCCTGATCATGTCCAAGAAGCGCGCCCAGTACGAGCGCGCCTGGGGCAACATCGAGCAGATCAAGCAGGCCGACGGCATGGTCGTCGGCAAGGTCATCGAGGTCGTCAAGGGCGGCCTGATCGTCGACATCGGCCTGCGCGGCTTCCTGCCCGCCTCGCTGGTGGAGATGCGCCGCGTGCGCGACCTCGGGCCGTACATCGGCCAGGAGCTTGAGGCCAAGATCATCGAGCTGGACAAGAATCGCAACAACGTCGTGCTGTCGCGCCGCGCCTGGCTGGAGCAAACCCAGTCGGAGGTCCGCTCGACCTTCCTCAACCAGTTGGCCAAGGGCCAGATCCGCAAGGGCGTCGTCTCGTCGATCGTCAACTTCGGCGCCTTCGTCGATTTGGGCGGGGTGGACGGCTTGGTCCACGTCTCCGAGTTGAGCTGGAAGCACATCGACCATCCCGGCGAGGTCGTCGAGGTCGGCGACGAAGTCACCGTCGAGGTGTTGAGCGTCGAGTTGGACCGCGAGCGCGTCTCGCTGTCGTTGAAGGCGACGCAGGAGGATCCCTGGCAGACCTTCGCCCGCACCCACCAGCTCGGCCAGATCGTGCCGGGCAAGGTCACCAAGCTGGTGCCGTTCGGCGCGTTCATCCGCGTCGAGGAGGGCATCGAGGGTTTGGTGCACGTCTCGGAGCTGGCCGAGCGCCACGTCGAGATCCCGGAGCAGGTCGTCAACATCGGCGACGACGTGATGGTCAAGATCATCGACATCGACTTGGAGCGCCGCCGCATCTCGCTGAGCTTGAAGCAGGCCAACGAGGGCGTCGAGACGGCCGACTATTTCGACCCGGCCCTTTACGGCATGACGACCTCCTACGACGAGCAGGGCAACTACATCTACCCGGAGGGTTTCGATCCGGTGGCGCAGGCTTGGAAGCCCGGCTACGAGGAGCAGCAGGCCGCTTGGGAGCAGCAGTACGCCGAGGCCCAGGCCCGCTGGATGGCCCACAAGCAGCAGGTCGAGGAGGCCAAGGCCGCCGACACCGCCGCCATCATCGAGGAGGCCCACCACGCCTCCTATTCGGCCGGCGCGGCGGAGGCTCCCGACGAGGGCTCGCTGGCCTCCGACGAGGCGCTGCAGGCGCTGCGCGACAAGCTGACCGGCTCGCAGGAGTAGCCGCCGGGCGCGGCTGGCGGGCCGATGGGTGTGGCCAGGGTCGCTCTGACCGGGGGCATCGCCTCGGGCAAGTCGACGGTGGCCGGGCTTTGGGCCGGTTTGGGCGCGCGGATTGTCGACTACGACCAGTTGGCCCGCCAGGCCGTCGAACCTGGAACGCCGGGGTTGGAGGCGGTGGAAGCCGCTTTCGGCCCCGGCGTTTTGCTGCCCGACGGCAGTTTGGACCGGGTCGCGCTGGGCGAGTTGGTGTTCGCCGACGACGGCGCCCGCCGCCGCCTGGAGGCGATCGTCCACCCGGAGGTTTGGCGGCTGGGCCTCGACGCCGACCGCCGCGCCGCCGAGGGCGTCGTCGTCCACATGGTGCCGCTGTTGGCTGAGGCGCTGTCCCAGCGTCCGCGCCGTCCAAAGCCCTCGCCCGATTGGCCGCCGCGCGAGGTTTCGGATTTCGACGCGGTTGTGGTGGTGGACGTCTCCCCGGAGGTCCAGTTGGAGCGTTTGATGGCCCGTTCCGGCTTGTCGGAGGCCCAGGCGCGGGCCCGGATCGACTCCCAGGCGGGCCGCGGCCAGAGGCTCCGGCTGGCCGACTTCGTCATCGCCAACGACGGCTCGTTTGAGGCTTTGGCCCAGCGCGCTCGGGCTGTCTACGGTAACCTGTTCGAGATATCGGCGGGCTAGTCTGGGCCCGTTCGCCAATCTCCAGGAGGCTATATGTCCAACAAGCTCAAGGTCGCAGTCGCGCTGGCCACGGCCGTCGCTTTCGCGTTCGGCGCCGTCGGTTGCGCCGCGTCTGGCACCAGCGCCGGCACCAACGACAAGACCTACGTCATCTACTCAGACAACGCCTTCGCCCCGTTCGAATATCTGGACACGGCCACCAACAAGTATGTCGGCGTCGACATGGACTTGCTGGCCGCCATCGCCAAAGACCAGGGCTTCAGCTACGAGGTCAAGAACGAGGGCTTCGACGCCGCCATGGGCGCGGTCCAGGCCGGCCAGGCCGACGGCATGATCGCCGGCATGACGATCACCGACAAGCGCAAGGAGACCTTCGACTTCTCCGACGGCTACTTCGACGACGGCCAGATCATGGTCGTCCCGGCCGACTCCTCGATCGCCAGCCTTGACGATTTGAAGGGCAAGATCGTCGCCGCCAAGGCGTCCACCCAAGGCGCCACCTACGCCGACGAGAACAAAGACAAGTACGGCTACACGACGCAGATCTACGAGGATTCCCCGACGATGTACCAAGCCGTCGAGAACGGCTCTAACGCCGCCTGCTTCGAGGACCGGTCGGTCATCGGCTGGGCCATCAAGCAGGGCGACGTCAAGCTGAAGACCGTCGGCGACATCTTGAACCCCGGCCAGTACGGCTTCGCCGTCAAGAAGGGGTCCAACCCGGAGTTGATCGACATGTTCAACAAGGGCTTGGCCAATCTGAAGGCCAGCGGCGAGTACGACAAGATTCTCGCCCAGTACGGCTACTGACATTCGCGTCGGGCGCGGGGGACGGTCCCCGCGCCCGACTTGTTTCTTGGGCGTGAGGAGGCCTGAATGGACTTTGCGAGAGTGTGGAACGAGGCGCTGCCGCTGTTGCTGCAGGGCGTCTTGACGACCATCTTGATCTCCATCCTGTCGATCATCTTCGGCATGGTGCTGGGATTCGTGTCTTGCATGATGGGGCTGTCGAAGAACTTCGTCTTGAAATGGCTGTCGCGGATCTACGTCTGGCTGATCCGCGGCACGCCGATGCTGGTGCAGGCCTTCATCGTCTACCTGTCCCTGCCGCAGGTGGTGCAGCTATTCGTCCCGAGTTTCCGCATCGATTCTTTCACCGCCGGCCTGGTCACGCTGAGCTTGAACGCCGGGGCCTATCTCTCGGAGATTTTCCGGGGCGGCATCAAGGCCGTCGACAAGGGGCAGATCGAGGCGGCCCGCTCGCTTGGCCTGTCCTCGGCCCGCACCATGATGAAGATCACGCTGCCGCAGGCTTTGCGGGTGGCTATCCCGGCGATGGTCAACCAGTTCATCATCACCATCAAAGACACCTCGATCATTTCGGTGATCGGTTTGGCCGAACTGGTCAACCGGGCCCGGACGTACGTCGGCTCGACGTATCAGTTCTTCGCCACCTGGGTTCTCGTGGCCGCCTTCTATCTGGTGGTGATTTCGGCGCTGATGTGGGTGTCGCAGCGTTTCGAGCGGTCGATGACGTACGACGCCGAGGATGGCTCTGGTCCTGGGCCTGGCGCCAAGGCGGCGGTGCTGGCTGGCGAGTACATACGAGGTGAATAGGCGGTGAACTCCTGATGGCCAAGATCGAAGTGGTGGACGTCCACAAGCAGTTCGGCGATTTGCAGGTGTTGAAGGGCGTCAGTCTGACGGTGGACGAGGGCGAGGTGGTTTGCGTCATCGGTCCTTCGGGTTCGGGCAAGTCGACGCTGCTGCGCTGCCTCAACCAGTTGGAGACGGTGACGTCGGGCAGGGTGGTGGTGGACGGCATCGTCATGAGCGATCCGAAGACCGATCTCAACCAGGCCCGCAAGAACATCGGCATGGTTTTCCAGAATTTCAATCTGTTCTCCCATTTGACGGTGCGCAAGAACATCACGCTGGCCCCGGTCGATTTGAAGGTGTTGACGCCCGAGGAGGCCGACCGCTCGGCGGTCGAGTTGCTGCAGCGGGTGGGTTTGGCCGACAAGATCGACGCCTATCCACATCAGCTCTCCGGCGGCCAGAAGCAGCGGGTGGCGATAGCCCGCGCTTTGGCGATGCGTCCCGACGTCATGCTGTTCGACGAGCCGACTTCGGCCCTCGACCCGGAGATGGTCGGCGAGGTGTTGGAGGTGATCCGCGATTTGGCGGAGTCCGGCATGACGATGGTCGTTGTCACCCATGAGATGGCCTTCGCCCGCGAGGTCGCCCACCGGGTGGTGTTCATGGCCGACGGCGTGGTCATGGAGGAGGGTCCGGCCCGGACGTTCTTCGCCTCGCCGAAGCAGCCCCGCACCCAGGAGTTTCTGCGCCGCGTGGCCCAGCCGTAGCGCGGGGGCCTTCTGCCTCTTGTTCGCCGGTGGCGAGTTTGCGGCCAAATGCCGTCTCACGGGCTTACCGTCCGGCGTCGGTGGTTGTAGTCTTGTCGCCAACTGGGCCATTTGGTACTCAGCCTCGGGGGTGTCTGTACGCATTTCGCCGCGATGCGTGTTATAGGCGGTTTTCCTCTCGGCTGGTTGGGCGTCGTCTGCGCCTGTTGGTAGTCGGGGGTGTGAGGAGAAGCTCATGGACGCCATTCGTAGTCTTTTGTGGGACGGGGCCGTTGGGGTGCGAGGTCGCGCCGTCGCTGGAGCGCCGCGCCGGTCGGCGGTCGGTCGGGTGGTTCGTCGCGGAATGCTGTTGTTGACGGCTTTCGCGACGGCTGTGTTGGTGGCGGCGCCGCCGGCTTTGGCCGATGAGCCTGACCCTTCGGGTACGCCGGGCGTTGTTCA
>JAISUF010000135.1 GCA_031272195.1 Propionibacteriaceae bacterium | reverse complement strand
CAACTTCTTCGAGTACATCGCCGAGGAGGTGCGCGAGCTGTTGGCCCAACTCGGCTTCCGCTCGATCGACGAGGCGGTCGGCCATGTCGAGGTGTTGAAGACGCGACGGGCGCTCGAGCATTGGAAGGCCAAGGGCCTCGACCTGTCGCCGATTCTGCACCGCGTCGAGCTGCCCGAGGGCGCCTCCCTGCGGCACAGCGTCGCCCAGGACCACGGACTGGCCGACAGCCTCGACGTTCAGCTGATCGAGGCGGCCCGCCCGGCGCTGGAGTCGGGCGAGGCGGTCCAGGCGGTGTTCAACGTCCGCAACGTCGACCGGACCGTCGGCACGATGCTCGGCCACGAGGTGACGATGGCGACCGGCGGGCGGGGCCTGCCCGACGACACCATCGACTTGACGCTGAAGGGCACGGCCGGCCAGAGCTTCGGCGCCTTCCTGCCCAAGGGCGTGACGCTGCGGCTGGTCGGCGACGCCAACGACTACCTCGGCAAGGGCTTGTCGGGCGGGCGGCTGATCGTGCGGCCGTTCTCAGATGCGCCGTTCATCGCCGAGAACCAAGTCATCGCCGGCAACGTGCTGTGCTACGGCGCGACCAGCGGCGAGGTGTTCCTGCGCGGACGGGTCGGCGTGCGCTTCTGCGTGCGCAACTCGGGCGCCAGCGCCGTCGTCGAGGGGGTCGGCGACCACGCCTTGGAGTACATGACCGGCGGCGAGGTGCTAGTCATCGGCCCGATCGGGCGCAACATGGCCGCCGGCATGTCGGGCGGGGTCGCCTGGGTGCTCGACCTCGACCCGATCCGCCTGAACGAGGAGATGGTCGACCGGCTGCCGGTGTCCGACGAGCACCTGGCGCGGATCCGGGAGCTTCTCGACAAGCACGCCGAGGCGACCGGCTCGCCGGTGGCCGAGCGGCTGCAGGCCCTGCCCGACGAGCAGTTGCGCGAGCGGTTCACCACGATCATGCCGCGCGTCTACGCCAAGGTGCTGCGGGCCAAGGCCGACGCCGAGGCCGCCGGGCTGCCGGAAGATGAAGTCGCCAAGCTGATGATGGAGGCGTCCAATGGCTGATCCCAGAGGTTTCCTGAAGGTGGCGCGGGCCGTCGCCGAGCGCCGTCCGGTGGCCGAGCGCGTCGAGGACTGGAAAGAGGTCTATCCGGGCACGCCTGGGGCCGCCGTGCTGCCGATCATCACCGAGCAGGCCAGCCGCTGCATGGACTGCGGCATCCCGTTCTGCCACAACGGCTGCCCGTTGGGCAATCTGATACCGGAGTGGAACGACTTGATCTGGCGCGACGACTGGCGCGGCGCGACCGACCGGTTGCACGCCACCAACAACTTCCCGGAGTTCACTGGGCGCCTGTGCCCGGCGCCTTGCGAGACGGCCTGCGTTGTCGGCGTCAACCGTCAGCCGGTGACGATCAAGAACGTCGAGGTGGCTATCGCCGACCGCGCCTGGTCGGACCGCCGCATCGAGGCTTTGACGCCCCAGTGGCACTCCGACAAGACGGTGGCCGTCGTCGGCTCCGGCCCGGCCGGTCTGGCCGCCGCCCAACAGTTGACGCGGGCCGGCCACACGGTAGTCGTCTACGAGCGGGCCGACGCCGCCGGCGGGCTGCTGCGCTACGGCATCCCCGAGTTCAAGTTGGAGAAGGCCGTCGTCGATCGCCGCCTGCGCCAGATGCGCCTGGAGGGCACCGTCTTCAAGACCGGCGTCAACATCGGCGTCGACATCACCGGCGAGCAGCTCGTCGAGCGCTTCGACGCGGTGGTGCTGGCGATCGGCTCGACGCTGCCGCGCGACCTGCCGATCCCAGGAAGGGAGCTTGACGGCATCCACCAGGCGATGGAGTTCCTGCCGCAGGCCAACCGGGCGGCGCTGGGCCAGGAGGTGCCCGACCAGTTGACCGCGGCCGGCAAGGACGTCGTCATCATCGGCGGCGGCGACACCGGCGCCGACTGCCTGGGCACAGCCCTGCGCCAAGGGGCGAAATCGGTCACCCAGTTGGAGATCATGCCGATGCCGCCCGAGCAGCGTCCCGACTCCCAGCCCTGGCCGACCTATCCGGCGATCTACCGGGTCTCGTCGGCCCACGAGGAGGGCGGCGAGCGGCTCTACTCGGTCTCCACCCAGAGCTTCACCGGCCAAGACGGCAAGGTCTCCGGGCTGGAGTTGACGGAGGTCGCCCTCAGCAATGGCAAGTTCATCCCGGTTCCCGGCACGGACCGCATCCTGCCGGCCCAGCTGGTGCTGCTGGCGATGGGCTTCACCGGGCCCGAGCACGCCGGGCCGGTCGAGCAGCTCGGACTGGAGCTGGACCAGCGCGGCAACATCGCCCGCGACGGCGACTTCGCCACCTGCACCGAGGCGGTCTTCGCCTGCGGCGACTGCGGGCGCGGGCAGTCGCTAGTGGTCTGGGCGATCGCCGAGGGGCGGTCGTGCGCGCAGGCCGTCGACGCCTATCTGCAGGGCGGCTCGCTGCTTCCCAGGCCGATCGATCCGACGACCCGCCCGCTGGCCGTCTGACGGCCAGCGATGCTTGGCCTGGGCGGGCGCGGCGGCGCGAGGAGGCTTGGAGAACACGTCGGGGCCGGGGCGGGTCCGTGTCGCTGCCCGGTCGGCGGCGGTTTAGGAGTTAGCCTGGATTTCCGCCAGCTTCCCCCTGGCGTGAGGCGTTCAGCGCTGGCGTGAAGGAGGGTTGTGGCCGAAGGGTTCGTGCATCTGCACTGTCACTCGGAGTATTCCATGCTGGACGGCGCGGCGCGCCTGAAAGCGCTCGTCAAAGGCTGCGAGCAACTGGAGATGGCGGCGCTGGCCGTCACCGACCACGGCAACATGTTCGGCGCCTTCGAGTTCTACCGCGCCACCAAGGAAAGCGCCGTCAAACCGATCATCGGCTTGGAGGCCTACCTGACGCCGAAGACCCACCGCAGCGAGCGCAAGCGGGTCCAGTTCGGCGACGGCACCGGCGACGACGTGTCGGCCAAGGGCGCCTACACCCACATGACGATCTGGGCCGAGAACGCCGCGGGCATGCACAACCTGTTCCGGCTGTCGTCGCGCAGCTCGCTGGAGGGGTTCTTCTACAAGCCGAGGGCCGACCGCGAGCTGTTGGAGGCCTACCACGACGGTCTGATCGCCACCACTGGCTGCCCGTCGGGCGAGGTCCAGACCTACCTGCGCCTGGGGCAATACGACCAGGCGCTGGCCTCGGCGGCCGAGTTCCGCGACATCTTCGGTGCCGACAATTTCTACGTCGAGCTGATGGACCACGGCCTCGACATCGAGAACCGCGTCCGCCAGGACTTGCTGCGCCTGGCCAAAGACCTCGACCTGCCGCTGGTCGCCACCAACGACCTGCACTACGTCGAGGCTGCCGACGCCGAGGCCCACGACACGCTGCTGTGCGTCTCAGCCGGCGCCAACAAGGACACCCCCGGACGGTTCAAGTTCGACGGCGAGGGCTACTATCTGAAGTCGCCCGCCGAGATGCGGCGGCTGTTCGCCGACCTGCCGCAGGCCTGCGACAACACCCTGGCCATCGCCGAGCGCTGCTCGACCCATTTCGAGGAGGGCACGGGCACGTTCATGCCGCGATTCGAGGTGCCCGCCGGTGAGACCGAGCGCAGCTGGTTCGTACATGAGGTCGACCGCGGCCTGGCCGAGCGCTTCCCGGAGGGCGTGCCCGACGAGGTGCGCCAGCAGGCCGAGTTCGAGGAGGGCGTCATCATCGAGAAGGGCTACCCGGGGTATTTCCTGGTGGTGGCCGACTTCATCAACTGGGCCAAGCGCAACGGCATCCGCGTCGGCCCCGGCCGCGGCTCCGGCGCCGGATCGATGTGCGCCTACGCCATGCGCATCACCGAGCTGAACCCGATCCCGCACGGCCTCATCTTCGAGCGCTTCCTGAACCCGGAGCGGCCCTCGATGCCCGACTTCGACATCGACTTCGACGAGCGCCGCCGCGGCGAGGTGATCCGGTATGTCTCCGAGAAGTACGGCGAGGACCGCGTCTGCCAGATCGTCACCTACGGCACGATCAAGGCCAAGCAGGCCATCAAGGACGCCGGGCGGGTCCTCGGCAAGCCGTACTCGCTCGGCGAGCGCGTCACGAAGGTATTCCCGCCGCCCGTCCAGGGCAAGGACATCACCATCGGCGACGTTTTCAACCCCGAGCACGACCGCTACGCCGAGGGCGGCGACTTCCGCGACCTGTACGACCAGGACCCGGAGGTGCGCGAGGTCGTCGACACCGCCGTCGGCATCGAGGGCCTGAAACGCCAGTGGGGGGTGCACGCGGCCGGCGTCATCATGTCCAGCGAGCCGCTGATCGACGTCATCCCGATCATGAAGCGCGAGTCGGACGGCGCCATCATCACCCAGTTCGACTATCCCGGCTGCGAGGCGCTCGGCTTGGTCAAGATGGACTTCCTGGGCCTGCGCAACCTGACGATCCTCGACGACGCGCTGGAGAACGTCAAGGCCAACCGGGGCGTCGACGTCGACCTCGACCGCCTGGCCGAAACTCTAGACGACAAGGCCACCTACGACTTGCTGGCGAGCGGCGAGACGCTGGGCATCTTCCAGCTCGACGGCACCGGCATGCGGGCCCTGCTGCGGCTGATGCAGCCGGACAACTTCGAGGACATCTCGGCTGTGAACGCCCTCTACCGGCCCGGCCCGATGGGCGCCGACTCGCACACCAACTACGCGCTGCGCAAGACCGGCAAGCAGAAGATCGAGCCGATCCACCCCGAACTGGCCGAGCCGCTGGCCGACATCCTCGACATCACCTACGGCCTGATCGTCTACCAGGAGCAGGTCCAGCAGATCGCCCGGCGGGTGGCCGGCTACTCGCTGGGCCGGGCCGACGAGCTGCGCCGGGCGATGGGCAAGAAGAAGAAGGAAGTCCTCGACAAGGAGTTCGTGCCGTTCTCCGAGGGCATGCGCGAGCGCGGCTACTCCGAGGACGCCATCAACACGCTGTGGGAGATCCTCGTGCCCTTCTCGGCGTACGCCTTCAACAAGGCCCACTCGGCCGCCTACGGGCTGGTGTCGTATTGGACGGCCTACCTGAAGGTCCACTATCCGACGGAGTTCATGGCCGCCCTGCTGGAGAGCGTCAAAGGCGACAAGGACAAGACGGCCCTCTACCTGGGGGAGTGCCGCCGGATGGGCATCAAGGTGCTCTCGCCCGACGTCAACGCCTCCCAGGGGCGGTTCACGCCTGTTGGCGAGGACATCCGCTACGGCCTGGCGGCGGTCCGCAACGTCGGCGACAACGTCGTCAAGGGCATCGTCGAGGCGCGCCAGGCGGGCGGTCCGTTCGCCGACTTCAGCGACTTCCTCGACCGCGTGCCGCTGGTGGTCTGCAACAAGCGGGTGGTCGAGTCTTTGATCAAAGCGGGGGCTTTCGACTCGCTGGGCCATCCGCGCCGCGCCTTGATCGAATGCCACGAGGACAAGATCGACCAGGTGACCGACCTCAAGCGCAACCAGCTCAACGGCCAAGACGACCTCTTCGGCGGCGGCGGCGACGAGGTCGTGGCGACGCTGCCGGTGCCCGACTTGCCCGAGTGGGACAAGAAGGTGCTGCTGGCCTTCGAGCGGGAGATGCTGGGCCTTTACGTGTCCAGCCACCCGCTGGACGGCCTGGAGCACGTCTTGGAGGCGAACCGCGACATGTCGGTCGGCCAGTTGGTGTCCGACACCGGCCCGACCGAGGGCCTGGTGACGATCGCCGGCATGATCACCCAGATCGTGCGCAAGCAGACCAAGGCGGGGGACCATTGGGCCATCCTCAGCGTCGAGGACATGGAGGCCTCGGTCGAGGTGATGGTCTACCCGAAGTACTACCGGGAGGTCGGCGCCCAGCTGGTCACCGACACCTTGGCGCGGATCAAGGGAAGGGTCAAGCTGCGCGAGGAGGCCCGCGAGATCTCCGCCAGCGAGATATCCTTCCCGGCCGTCGCCGAGGGGGGGCGCCTGGGGCCGCTGGTGCTGGCCATCCAGTCGGCCCGCTGCACCCCGGAGGTGGTCGACCGGCTCGGGTCGGTGTTGCGGGCCCATCCGGGCGGCACGGAGGTCCGGGTCCGGGTGGTCGACCAGGCCAGGCGGCTTCGCACCTGGCGGCTGGGCGAGGAGCTGCGCGTCAACACCGGCCTGCCGCTAATGGCCGACCTGAAGTCGCTGCTCGGCCCGTCGTGCGTGGCCTCAGCGGGGTAGGGTGGCGTCCATGGCCCAGGTGGAGACGAGCCCGCGCGGCTTCGCCCTCGCGCGCTGGCAGGAGATCGCCTTGTGGGCGGTGTTGTTGACGCTGCTGTCGGTGATCGTCGGCGCGCTGGTCGGCCTGTTCTGGGCCAACGTCGTGACGCTGCCGGCCTACACCGTCGGCGAGGACGGCTCCGCGACGATCCCCGAGCGCGGCCTGGTCGCGATCTTCGGCATGGACGTCTGGTACGGCTTATGCGCCCTGCTGGTCGGGCCCGGGCTGGGATTGGTGGCTTGGCGCTGGTTCCGCCCCCTTGGATGGGCGTCGGCGCTCCTGGCGGCCTTCTCCGCCCTGGTGGCCGGGTGGGCCTGCTGGTGGCTGGGGGAGTTCTTCGGCCCCGGTCCGTTCGACGAGCGGATCGCCGCCGCCTCGCCCGGCGACGTCGTCCCGCTGGCGGTCGAATTGCACGGCTGGCCTGCCCTGCTGCTGTGGCCGTTCGCGGCTTTGGCGCTGGTGCTGGTCGTCAGCACGTTCTCCGCCGACCCGCAAGCCGGCGAGGGACTAGGCGGCGATGTCGGCGAACCGCCCCTGGGTGGCCAAAGCTAGATCGTCGGGCGCCAACTCGATGTCCATGCCGCGCCGCCCGCCGGACACCAGCACGGTGTCGAAGATTTGGGCTGTCTCGTCGATCAGCGTCGGCAGCGGGTTCTTCTGGCCGATCGGCGAGATGCCGCCGACGACGAAACCCGACGAGTGCTGGGCCGCCTTGGGATCGGCCAGCTCGACGCGCTTGACGCCCAGCTCGCGGGCCATCGCCTTGGTGTCGAGCATGCCGGCCACCGGCACCACCGCCACCGCCAGGCCGGATCCGGTGTCGACGACCAGCGTCTTGAACACCCGCAGCTCGTCGACGCCGAGCGCGCGGGCGGCCTCCCTGCCATAGTCGTGGTTGGACGGGTCGTGGTCGTATTCGCGCACTTGAAAGGCGATCCCCGCCTTGCTCAAGGCCACTGTGGCCGGCGTGCCAACACCCATTCAACCCACCATCCCGATGATCCAGACCAGTAGCGGGGCGACGGCCAGGCCCGGCAGCAGGTCGGCTACTTTGATCTTCGCCACCCCGGCCAGCCGCAGGCCCAGTCCGATCAGTATGACGCCGCCGGTGGCCGTCAACGAGTCTAGCTGCGCGGCGCTCAAGAAGTCGCCCAGGCCCACCCCCAGCAGCGTCAACAGGCCTTGGATGGCGGCCAGCGGGATGGCGGCGAAGACGACGCCGACGCCCATCGAGGCTGCGAACGCCAGCGATGAGAAGAAGTCCATAACCGACTTGACGATCAACTGGTCGGCGCCGCGACCCAGGCCGTCGCTGATCGTGCCCAGCAGTGTCAGCGGCCCGACGCAGAACACCAGCGTGGCGGTGACCAGCGCGTTGACGAAGCGCCCCGCCTCCGCACGTTTGGCCAGGCGGCGGCGCAGCCATTCGGCGCCGTCCTCGAAGCGGTCCTCGACGCGGGCCAGCGAGCCGGCGACGCCGCCCAGGACAAGCCCGCCGAGCACCACCAGCCAGACGGCGGTCGGCCCGACCGCTTGGGCGAAGGCCGCCGAGGTGACGCCGTCGGCCACGGCGTCCGCCCCCAGCACGATGGTGAACAGTCCCAGTGCTTGCGTGACGAGGGTGGTGGCGCGCTGCGGCAGGCGTCCGCCCAACAGCAATCCGAGCCCGCCGCCGAGCAGGACCGTCGCCACGTTGATGGCGGTGCCCGCTCCGATGAACATGGCATCACCCTAGCAGCGGCCCTTGCAGGTGGTTGGCGGTCCAGACGGGGCCGGAACGCGCGGTCCGCTGATGTCGTCTGGCGAGTCGTCCAACGCCAATTGGCGGCGGGGAGTCGTTGTGCGGCTGTGGCGAGGCCAACGAGGGGTCTGTCCGATCCGGGACGAAGGTCCCAACCGGCATAGGCCGTTTGGCCTATTTTCGGGCCGATTGGGGCAAATAGGCTGATCAACCGATACCGTCCGGGGACGGTCGGTGACAGTCTGGTGGCGTGGGACCAATTGTCGATCGGTCGGCGCGCGCCCAGGCCGTCCGGGAGTGGGACAAGCTTCTGAGGCAAGAGCTTGACGCCTTGGCGTTGTGCGTCTGCGCCCTCGGCTTGGCCCTGGCGGGTGCCTTGGCCTGGCACGTCCAGCCGGCCGCGACGGCGGCGCCGGCCAGCCATGCCTCCTTGGCTCCCCGTTTGTCTGCAGAGCGCGCGCTGGCGTCCGGCGGGGGCTGCTCGGCACGGGAGGCCCGCTCGGCCGAGGGTGTGTCGCTCGATTGCCCGAGACGTTTGCCCTAAGGTCCCGAAGATGAGGCCCAATGGCCGCTAGCGGAACCGGCTCGAGTGGACTAGAAATGAATCAAGGGGGGTGACCCTCCTCCCCCCGGAGTTGGCCCCAGGCGGTGTCCCACCCGCCTGGCGCCAGAGCCGGGTCTCGTTTCCATTCCCCCGATGGCGAGGCCCTGGTGGGCGCGGTCGTTGCCCAAATCCGACGGCCGCGCCCAGGCCAATCGAATCCAACCGCCGTCCCGATCTGCGCTGCGGGGTTCTGCCGACCCGCGTGGTTGGCGAATCCGCCTGCCCGAGCTGTGATGCCTTCAGGCGGGACCGTGCTGTTTGCGCGGCTGGCTAAGCTGTAATGTTCGGAACGTGGATCGCCGCGATCCGGTTCACAAGCGCTTGGGGAAGGTTCGACAGTTGGTTGGCTTTGCGCCCCTCGAGGGAGAGGCTGCGACCGTCGCAGTGTTGCCGTGGCGTCGCCTTGTGGCGTGGGACATCGCCATGGCGGCAGCCTGCGCCGCGTCGGTCGCGGTGGCCGCCATCTCGGTGCGGGGAATCCCCTTGCTGACCGCCGCTGCCGGCCTGGCGGTCTTGGCCGCGGGCTATCTGGCGCTCGGGCGGCGATCCCTGGGCAGCAACGCGCCAACCGCCTTCGACGTGCCGTTCTCGCTGGTCGCGGCCCTCGGGCTGTTCCTCGAATCGTGGGCCGACGACCTGCTGGCCAACTGGAAGCTGCTGGTCTTCTGCTGGGTTTGGCTGGCCTGCAAAGGCCTGGCCAAAGGTTGGGCGGTGATGCTGGCGGCGTCGGCGGGGCTGTTCGCGGGCTACTTCCTGGGCGGCCACGCGCCAACCCCCGGCGCGGCGGCGCTGTATTGCGTCTCGGCCGTCGCGACATCGCTGCTGGTCGGATCGATTTTCACCATCTACGTGCTGCCGCTGGCCAGTTGGCCGGTCGGCCCCGGATCGCAGGCGGGCGACAAGGCGTCCCGGGCGAGCGGCCATTCCGGCCTCGGGCTGGCCGCCGCTGTGCCCGCCAGCTCCGAGGCCCCGTCACACGGCGTGGCCGATGCCGCGTCGGCGAATGCGGTCGGTGCCATCGCCGCCGACGCGGTCGTGGCCCAGCAGGTGTCAAACGCGGACGGTGACGGCGCTGAACCGGAGCCGGGCGCGGACGGCGACGATGGCGCCGCAGCCGAGGCCGTGCCCGAACAGGTCGACAGCCACCCCTCGGATGCCGGTGCGGCCGACCGGACAGTGCGGTGGATGTTCGGCTGGACCTTGGCCAACCCGCCTTGGGCCGACCTTCGCCTGTGGGACAGCCTGTTGGCGTTCATGGTGGTGCTCGGAATCGTCATGACGGTCGGTTGGACGCCTCCCGACAAGCGGTGGGCCGCCACTGTGGCGATGGCGTTGATCGTGGGGTCGTACCTCGCTGTCGGGCGCGGCATGTTGTCGCGCCGGGCGGGCCGTCTTTGGGAAATCCCCTTCAGCGTCATTATCCTCGTGGGGCTGGGGTTGGCGAGTTGGGCCTACCCGCAGTTCGCCAACGCCATCATCCTGGTCTGCCCGTGGCTGTGGCTGGTGGCCAAGAACGTCGTGCGAGGCGTGGTCACGAACGTGGCGGCTTTCGCTATCGTCGCCGTGACTCGAACCTTGGCGGTGCCCGAGCCGTTCTACTTGGCGGCGTTCTACTGTTCCGGGCGGCTGCTGGTGTCGTTGCTGGTCGGCTTGACCCTGCTGTCGCTCGGCTGCCAGTCCTGGCCGCGCAAGGCCCCCGCGGGCCAGAGCGTCGTCCTCGCCCCAGCCGACACTGAGGCGTCCGAGCCGGTGTCTTCAGTGGGTGTGACGGGCTCGTCGGACGGGGCGTCTGCCGGTGAAACCCCAGCCGTCGAGAGCCCGGCTGGCGTAGCGGCTAGCTGGCGCGGAGGCCAGGCGCTGCTCCAGGATAGAAGGCCGTGGGCCGACCTGCGGCTGTGGGACGGCGCGACGGGGTTCGCCCTGGTCTTGGGAATCGCGGTGACCGTCTGCTGGACGGACCCCGACAAGCGCTGGGCGTCGATTCTCGGCATGACGCTGATGATCGCCGCCTACGTCGCGTTCGGTCGCGGCATGGTTTCGGGCCGGACGGACCGCCGCTTCGAGCTACCCTTCGACGTGCTCACCCTCGTGGGGCTGGCCTTGGCGAGCTGGTCGTATCGGCAGTTCGACAACGCCATCATCTTGATCTGCCCGTGGCTGTGGCTGGCCGCCAAGAACGCCCTGCGCGGCAGCATCGCCAACGTCTTGGCGTTCGTCCTGATCTGCGCCGCTCGGGCGTTGACGGTGGACTCCTTGCTTGGAGCCGCCTTCTATTGCTCGGGGCGGTTCGTCGTGTCGGTGCTGATCGGATACTTCCTGCTGACTGTCAGGGACGATCCGGGCCCGCCCGAGGGTGCGGGAACCGAGGTCGCGTCGGCGCCTGACAAGGTGCCGCTGCGCCTGCTGGACACCCCGTTGTCGCCGCGCGAATGCGATGTGCTGGTCTTGATGGCCGAGGGCCTGACGAACCAGGAGATCTCGGAGCGCCTGATCCTCAGCCCCCACACCGTCAAGACCCACGTCGAGCACATCCTCGCCAAGATGGAGGTCGCCAACCGCACCGCCGCCGTCATCAAGGGCCGCGAGGTCGGCTGGCTGTGAAGGCCGCAGTCGTCTGCCAGCGCAGTTGCATGGCCAAACAGGCCTCGGACAACCAGTTCGACAC
>JAISUF010000210.1 GCA_031272195.1 Propionibacteriaceae bacterium | reverse complement strand
GCCAGCTCCAGCTCGGGGGTGATCTCCAAGTCGAGGGCGACCGTTTCGCCCTGCTCGTTGACGACCGACCAGCCCTCGCGCGGCCGCTCGGAGACGACCACCTCGTCGGGGCCGACCTCGACCTCGCCCAACTCGGGCACGGACACCGACGCCTTGCCGGCGGCGGCCAGCTGCTCGGCCAGGCGGGCCGCGTCGGCCTCGGCGATGGCCTGCGCCACCAGCGGCGTCTGCTTGCCGAAACGCTTGCCCAGCGCCCGGAAGTTGCCCTTGGCGGTGTGGTCCACCAGATCGCCGGCCGAGGCGAACGACTCAACCCGCTCGACGTTCAACTCGGCGGCCACCTCGGCGCGCAACTCGTCGTCCAGGGTGGCCAACGCCGCCGACGAGATCAGAGCCCGGCCCAGCGGCTGGCGAGTCTTCACCTTCGACTCGGCCCTGGCGGCCCGGCCCAATTCGACGACGCGGCGGGTCAGGTCCATGGCGGCGCCCAAGTCGGCGTCGACATCCCCGGCCACCGCCTGCGGCCAACTGGCCAGGTGGACCGATTCGGGCGCGTCCGGCGTCACGGGAACGACGATGTCCTGCCAAACCCGCTCGGCCAGGAACGGCGTCAGCGGGGCCATCAGACGCGCCACGACCTCCAACGTCTCGTGCAGCGTCCACAGGGCGCCCGGCTCGCCGTCCCAGAAGCGGCGGCGCGAGCGGCGCACGTACCAGTTGGACAAATCGTCGATGAAGGCGCTCAGTAGCGCCCCGGCCCGCTGGGTGTCGAAATCCTCCAAGGCGGCGGTCACCTCGCCGACCAGGACGTTGCGGGCCGACACCAGCCAGCGGTCCAAGACGTGGCGCCTACCAACCTCGGGGGCCTGGCCGACGGCGGGCGTCCAGCCGTTGGCGCGGGCGTACAGCGACTGGAAGGCGACCGTGTTGACTAGGGTGAACAGCACCTTGCGGACCGTCTCCTGGATGGTTTGGTGGCCGACCCGCCGGGCCGACCACGGCGAGCCGCCCGCGGCCATGAACCAGCGCACCGCGTCGGCCCCGTGGGTGTCCATCAACGGGATCGGCTCCAGGATGTTGCCGAGGTGTTTGCTCATCTTGCGGCCGTCCTCGGCCAGAATGTGGCCCAGGCACAGCACGTTCTTGTACGACGACTGGTCGAAGACGAGCGTCCCGACGGCCATCAGCGAGTAGAACCAGCCGCGCGTCTGGTCGATCGCCTCGCAAATGAAGTCGGCCGGATAGGACGCCTCGAAATCGGCCTGCGAGCCGGGCTTGCCCGGATAGCCCCACTGGGCGAACGGCATCGAGCCGGAGTCGAACCAGGCGTCGATCACCTCCGGCACGCGAGCGGCCGTCTCGCCGCACGACGGGCAGGGGAACGTCACGTCGTCGACGAAGGGACGGTGCGGGTCCAAGCCGGACAGGTCGCGGCCGGCCAGCCTGCCCAACTCTTCGCGCGAGCCGACGCAAACCTGGTGGTCGTGGGCGCAGCGCCAGATCGGCAGCGGCGTGCCCCAGTAGCGCGAGCGCGACAGCGCCCAGTCGATGTTGTTGCGCAGCCACTCGCCGTAGCGTCCCTCTTTGATCGTCTCCGGATACCAGTTGGTGGCCTCGTTCTCGCGCAGCAGGGCGTCTTTGAGCTGGGTGGTGCGGACGTACCACGACGGCTGGGCGTAGTAGATCAGCGTCGTGTGGCAGCGCCAGCAGTGCGGGTATTGGTGTTTGTACGGCTGCAGCCAGAACAGCAGGCCGCGCAACCGCATGTCCTCCACCAGCGGGTCGTTGGCCGAGCGGAAGAACTGCCCGCCGACCAGCGGCACCTCGGCGTCGAAAGTGCCGTCGGGTTTGATCGGGTTAACCAGCGGCAGGCCGTAGGAGCGGCAGGTGGCCATGTCCTCCTCGCCGAAGGCGGGCGCCTGGTGAACCAGGCCGGTGCCGTCGTCGGTGGTGACGTAGTCGGCCAGCACGACGTAATGGGTGCCGCCGACGACCGTCGGGAACTCCACCAGGTCGAAGGGCCGCCGATAGGTCCACAACTCCATGTCGCGGCCTTGGAACGACTTCACCACCCGCCAGGTCGGCTCGCCCTCGCCGTTGGGCGTGACCGAGCCGTCGGCGTGGACCGCGCCGCCACCAGTCGGCAGCATGACGGCGGCACGCCACAGCTTCTCCGCCGCCACCAACTGCTGTTTGCCGTCGGTGACCAGCACGTACTCGACATCGGGATGGACGGCCACGGCCGTGTTCGACACCAGCGTCCACGGCGTCGTCGTCCACACCAGCAGGTCGGCCTTGCCGGCCAGCGGGCCGCCCGTCAACGGGAAGCGGACGTAGACCGACGGGTCGGTGATCTCCTCGTAGCCCTGGGCCAGCTCGTGGTCGGACAGCGTCGTCCCGCAGCGCGGACAGTACGGGGCGACGCGGTAGTCCTCGACCAGCAGGCCCTTGGAGTGGATCTGCTTCAGCGCCCACCAGACCGACTCGACATAGGCCGGGTCCATCGTCCAATAGGCGTCTTCCAGATTCACCCAGTAACCCATCCGGCGGGTCAGCTCGGTGAACGCGCCGACGTGGCGGCTGACCGATTCGCGGCACTTCTCGTTGAACTCTTTGACGCCGTACGCCTCGATGTCGGGCTTGCCGTTGAAGCCCAGCTCCTTCTCGACTGCCAGCTCGACCGGCAGGCCGTGGCAGTCCCAGCCGGCCTTGCGGTCGACGTGGAAGCCCTGCATCGTCTTGAAACGCGGGAAGACGTCCTTGAACACCCGCGCCTCGATGTGGTGGGTGCCGGGCATGCCGTTGGCGGTCGGCGGGCCCTCGTAGAACGTCCAAGGCGCCCCGCCGGAGGTCTGCTCCAACGACTTGGCGAAGGTGTCGTTGTCGTCCCAGAAACGCAGAATGTCGTGCTCCATGGCCGGCAGGTCCAGCATGGTCGGCACCGGGTTGTACATGTCATTGGCGCCCATCGTCGCTCTCCTCCACTCGCGCCGCGCCTGGGCCTGGCAGCCAGTCCAGGGCACGGCATCCGAGCGAGCGCCGGATTGCCGGGGCGCTCGCGTCCGTCGTCGTCACCTGAAGGGACGAGCCAGGCCCGCGGTACCACCCCTCTTGGACCCCCGCCGGGCGGGCGTCCCGCTTCATTCGTGCGCCGCTGCCGGTTCTAGTAAGCCCTGGCGGGCCGTTCTTCCGGCGGCTAAGCGGTGATGGCCGCCTCGACGCCTTGCGCGCACCCGAGAATTGTACACGCATCCCCAGCACTGTCCGGGCGCCGCGTCTTGGCAAACGGCGGACTCATGGTATAACGATGTTATACTCAACGCATGAAGTCGGCGATCTCGATTCCGGAGGCGGAGTTCACGCGCTTCGACGCCGCCGCCAAGGCGCACCACATGAGTCGGTCCGAGTTCTACCGGCGGGCAGGCGCTCGGTATCTGGCCGAACTCGAGGCCGAAGACGTCACCCGCGCCATCGACGAGTTCATTTCCCGCCAGGGCCAGGACCGCGAACCATGGGCCGTGACGCAAGGCCGCAAGGCGCTTGCCCAGTTCACCCAGGACGACGAATGGTGATCGAGCGCGGCCAGTTGTATTGGCACGACTTCGAGCCGGCCCAGCCCGGCGACCACACACCGGCCAAACGCCGTCCGGTGCTGGTGGTCCAAAGCGACCCTTTCAACGCCTCCAAATTGGCCACGGCGACGGTCGCCGTCGTGACGACGAACACCGCCCTGGCGTCCCTGCCCGGCAACGTCTTCCTGCCCCGGTCGGAGTCCGGTCTGCCGAAAGACTCGGCGGTGGTCGTCTCGCAGCTCGCCACCGTGAAGCGCTACGACCTGGCGGAGTTGGCGGGTGCGCTGCCTCGCGCCCTGATGCAACAAGTCGACGCCGGGCTGCGCCTCTGCCTCGGGCTCTGAGCCAGCGCGGGCGACCCGCCCCCAGAGCTGGCGAACCATCTCATCAAGAATCTGACTCGCCACGCCTGCTGCCGCCGAGGCCTTGGCTGGCTGTGAATCGACAAGGCCGCCCTCTCCCACCCCTGCCTTGGCGGCTTACGGGCGGTGCCCAGGCTGGACGCCGGTCAGGGCAGGGTGACTTTGGCGACGACCGGCGAATGGTCGGATGGGATGACGCCGGTCCAGAACGGCAGCTTCTTGCCGTCGACCGTCTTCCACACCACGTTCGGCCCCGAAATCGTGGCCCAGCTGGACACCGTCGCCGACTTGGGCACCCAGACATAGTCGTAGTGGCGGCTGGAGTTGAAACGCTTGACGCACCTGGCCACCCGCTTGCCGTTCACGTAGCAGCGCATCTGGTTGAGCGAGGCGGCGTGGGGAACGTCCGAGGCGTCCTCGGCGGCGACGGCGAACGAGTCGACCAGCCCCGCCTGGCCCAGTTTGACGAGGTGGGCGTTGTAGACCGGGCGCGTCTCGTCGCTGCGAGCGTTGAAGTCTCCCGTCACCACGTACGGCAGCTTGCCGCCAGGGTTCAGGCGCTGGATCAGCGCCACCAGGCGGTCGATGGCCTGCGAGCGCAGCTTGGCGTCGGCGTCGGTTTGGAAGGGCTGGGCGTGGACGTTCAGCACCAAGACGGTCCGCTCGGATTGGCGATCCCACAGCTTCACCCAGGAGGCGCAGCGGCTGTGGTGGTAGCCGTCGTCGCCGCCACCGTCGCGGCCATATTGGCCGTCCCAGTCGTCTTCGCCGCGCCAATCATCGTCGCAAGCTCCGCCATCCGTTGCATCCTCGGCGGCGACACCGCCGGCGCCATCGGCTCCAGCCTCGGCCTTCACAGTGGCTGCGTCTCCCCCCGCCCTCGCCATCCGAATCCTCGCCCGAGATCAGCTCCTGGCCGCTGTCCAGCACCTCGAAGCGGCTGGTCCGCACGGCGATCGGATTGCCGTGGCCCAGGCGCACCCAGGTGTAGTCGGCGAGTTGCTCTCGGAAGTAGGCGCCCGCCGCGCCGTCCCACCAGAACTCCTGAAACCCGACGATGTCCGGATCGGCGCCGCGCACCAGCTCGACAGCCCCAGGCGCGCGCGCCATAGGCTCCAACTCGGCTTCGTCGATGTAGGGATACCAGTCGGCCGGGGGCGTGCCCGCCAGCACGTTGTACGTCATGACGGCCAGCCCGACCGGGGAGTCCGAGTCGACGCGCCGCGCGGGCGTCGTCTGAGAGTCGCTGGAGGTTTCGGTGGCAGCGCTCGCCGCAGCCGACTTCGCCGCCGAGGCCGTGGCCGCAGAACCAGCCTTGGGCGCGTCGCTGGACGAGGCGTCGGACGGCCCAGCGCAACCCGACAGGACTAGCGCCAAAACGCAGAGCATTGAGGCGGGCCTCGGCATTTCGCCAGAGTATCACTCTGATCGCGCTCCGCCAGGCGGCTGTGGCGCGCGGGCGCGGCGATCGCGTCCACCTGCTGGCAACCGGCGCCCCGCCACGACCGACACGCGATACCGTTAGACGCTTCAAGCTCGGGGGTGTCTATGACGTGGACGCGGTCGTTCGCGCAAGCGGCCCTAGCCGCCGCCGTCGTGGCCGGGCTGCTGCCTGCGATTCCAGCCGCCCAGGCGGCTCCCGACTCATCGGTCGCGGCATCCGCCGACGCGCCGTCGAAGGCGGCGACCAAGTTGGACATCCCGCTCGACGTCCACCTCGGCTACAAACCCCAGAAGCAGTGCTCGCCAGCCGCCAAGCCAGGCGCGAAGGCCCTGCTGAAGACCTTGATCAAGAACTTCGGCGGCAAGTCGCTTGGCATCTCCCGCTCCTGCGGCGCGGGCGGACGCAGCGAGCACAAGGAGGGACGGGCGCTCGACTGGGCGCGCAACGTCAAGTACGCCTCGCAGCGCCGGTCGGCGAACAAGGCCCTGAAGTGGCTGACGGCGAACAACGGCGAGGTGGCCCGCCGCCTGGGCGTCATGTACATCATCTGGAACCAGCGCATCTGGAGCACGTACTACCCCGAGATGGGCTGGCGCAAGATGGCCAGTCGCGGCTCGTACACCGCCAACCACAAGGACCACGTCCACATCTCGCTGTCCTGGGACGGCGCCATGCAGCGCACGTCGTGGTGGACGGGCAAACCAGTGCTGAGCCATCCCTGCACCAGCAAGGCCTGCCCCAAAGGCCACGTCAAGTATCCCCAGCTCACCCTGACAAGGCCGTTCGCCAAGAAGGTCGCGCCAGAGCCGTTCGTGCCCTACCCTGGGCCGATGCCGGAGATTTCCGGTTCGCCGATCGTCGGCCAGATCCTGGGAGTGTCGATCGGCAACGACAAGTCGTGGAGCCCGGCTTGGCGTTTGGGCAAGGCTGTCGACTGCCCGAAGGCCGCCAAGTGCTCCTACCAGTGGTATCGCGGCAAGAAGAAGATTCGCGGCGCGACCGCCGCCACCTACCGCGTCCGCGCGGCCGACAAGGGGAAATGCCTCAACGTCGAGGTGACGATTCGCTACAAGGGCAAGACCGGGAAGAAGAAGGCCGGGGAGACGACCTACACCATCAAAGGCTGGGTGACGAAAGCTCCCGCGCCGAAGCTGCCCAAGACGGCGGCCGTCGGCGACAAGCTGGTCGCCCGGCACGACCCGTGGCAGCCGACCACCGTCAAGCCGAAATACCAGTGGCTGCGCGACGGCAAGCCGATCAAAGGGGCCACGGCCAAGGCCTACGTGTTGAAAGCCCGCGACCTCAACCACAAGATCGCGGTGCGGCTGACCGGATCGGCCAAGCAGATCGCCGCCAAGTCCGTCACCAGCAACGCCACCAAAGTGGGGCAGAAATCCGCGACGCCAACCCCGCCTACTTGACCACTTTCACGGTGTACGTCTTCTTCTTGGAGCCGGCCTTGACGGTGACCTTGACTTTGCCCGGTTTGAGGGCTTTGAGAAGGCCCGCGGCGTCGATTGTGGCGAATTTCGCCTTGTTGACCGTGAACGACACCTTGGCGGCGGTGGGCAGCTTGGGCGACAGCTTCGCCTTCAGAGCGACGCTTTGGCCGATTTTCAGCTTCTTGGGCGCTTTGGCTTTGACGGCGCGCACCTTGACATTCTTCTTGGACACCGTCACCTTGAACTTGGCGCTGACCGGCTGGCCAGAGTGGCCCGGCGTCACCGCGGTCACCTCGACGACGGCTTTGCCAGACTTCTTGCCCGCCTTCAGCTTGCCGGTCTTGGCGTCCACTTTGACCACCGATGGCTTGCCGGACTTCCACGTCACCTTGGCCGAGCCGAGACTGGCCCGACCGCCCAAGTCGACCACGGCCGCCAGGGCCGACAGCTTCTGCCTCGGCTTGAGGCGCACCTGCGTCTGCGCCAGCCGCACCTTGACAGCCCACACTTGGCTGGCAGGGAGCACGCCGGCTTCCGGGGGGACCGTCGGCACGGCCGTCTCCCCAGTGGTTTGGCCGCCGGCCGCGCCCGCCTCGGCGCCGGCAGAGCCGCCATTGGCGGCCCCCGCGCCCGGCCCGGCGGAAGCCGTCTGAGTCGCGCCGCCGCTCGCAGCGCCCGACGACGCCGGGCCGGGCGTCGGCGCTGTCGCGGCGCTGGTCGGGTTGGGCTGCGAGGTGCCGGTGGGACGGAACGTCGGCGTCGCCGTGGAGGTCGGCGTCCCGGAAGGAGCGGCAGTCCGCGTCGGAGTCGGCGTGTCCGTCGAAGTGTCTGTCGGCGTGGGCGTCGGAGTGTCTGTCGGCGTCTCAGTCGGCGTCGGCGTCACAGTCGGCGTCGGGGTCGGGCAGCCGCCGGTGACGACCAGGCCAACCGAGCTGTCGTCGGCAAGGCCGTCCAGCAGGAACGTCGACGAGGCCTGCGATGTAGTCGCGGTTTGGGCCGCGACGCCGTTGACCGTCCAAGCCCAGGTGTAGCAGGCGCCCTCCCCCAGCGAGTCGGTGGTGGCCGTGAACTCGACGCTGTGCCCGGCCGGCACCTGGTCGCCGCTGGCCACCGGAGCGTCGTCGTAACTGGTGTCGACCACCGACGCGATAACTGTGCCGGTGACGCCACCCGCCTCGACGGGCGCCGCCCAAGCCACCTCGTAGGTCAACCGCGCCACTGTGACGGCGGTCTGCAGCGAGGCGAAATCGCCCTCGGCGGCCGGATAGCGCACCTTGTACTGGCCGGCCGTCAAACCGGTGGCGGTGCCCGAGGCGGCGGGCGTCCACACGCCCGTCGAACCGGCCACCCGGTATTCGATGGCCTTGCCGGAGCCTTCCGTTATCTTGCCGTCGGCGCTGGTCCGCCCCGAGGCGGGAGAGGTGGTGACGCCGGTCGGCGCGGCCGGACGGGCGTTCAACTGCGCGACGGCGGCCTCGGAGGAGCCCGCTCCCAGCCTGGGATCGTCGTCTGCGCCCGTCACGCCTTTGCGAACCAAGCGCACCGCGACGGCCGTCTCACCGATCAGGTCGCTGATCGACTGGTTGGCCGCGACCGCCTGGCCACCCACGGTGATGGCGTAATCGGCCGGCGAATAGCCTTTGACGACCTCCAACGCCTCCAGCGAATACTCCACCCGTAGCACGCCGCCGTCACCGAACACGGACGCCGGAGGCGCGTAGTCGGTCCAGGCGGTGTCCAGCAGGGCGATCGGCCCACAGGGGTGGTTGTCATCGGCGGCGGCCCGCACGTAGATCGAGTTGGGCTGGGCGTAGTCGGGCCCGGTCAGGGTGGCCGAACCGTCCGCCTCGGCCGTCCAGGAGGCGGCGTCGAGCGAATACTCGTAGACCGCCTGGCCTTTGTTCGACGACTGAGCCGAGACGGTGATCGTCTTGCCGTCCACGCTGATCGCCGATCCCGTCACGGCCGGCTGGGGCCAGGCGGCCTTGCCCACCGCGTAGGCCAGTTCGGCCTCGGCGTAGTCGGTCGCGCCGTTGGACGCGACACCGTCGTCGTAGGCCAGCCGGAGGGTAGCGGTGTAGTTGCCCACGGGCAGGCCCGCCACCGTCGATACGGTGAACACCGACGAGTCCGACTGCCCCGCGCCGATGGCGGGCAGCGCGCCGGTGGCGGACGGGCCGACCTGGAAGACCGCGCCGTCGTAGGGCTGCTGGTCGCGCAGCACCGATTCGACGCTCAGCGTGGCCTGTTTGTCGGCGAAATCGGCCGCCGAGCCGGCCTTGTTGCGAATGGTGACGGCTTGGGTCTGGGACGTGTCGGCACCGTAGGATTTCGCCTCGAAGACGACCGACGCCAGCCGCAACGGATAGTCGGACACTTTGGCCGCCCAAGAGGCGGGCGTGTCGCCGACGGCGGCGTAACGCAGATAGTAGACCGACACCCCCTCGGTCAGCTCCGCCGTGCCGTCCGACTCGACGCTCAAAGCCGACCAATGCTCCTTGTCGGTCGAATACTCGTAGGCGACCGAGGCGTCCAAGTCGCTCAGGCTGAAGTGGCCGTTGTCGGGGTTGTACGCCCCGGCGCCCTCGACCGGCGCGGCCGGACGGGCGGCCAAGTCGTATTGGGACGGCACAGAGGCGAAATGGCCGTCGTCGGGCACCGAGCGCAGGCTGACCCTCAGCGCGCGGTAGCCGTCCCAGCCGGCGTCGGCGAAGGGCAGGCCGTCCGCGGGCAGGTCCGTCCAGCCGTCGGCCGCCTGGTATTGCAAACCGGAGCCCTCCAGCCGTTCGGCGGCGGCGTCGACGGTGAACGCCGATCCCTCGACTGGCCCGGCCGGACGCCCGTCGACCTGAACGACGTCCTCCGGAGCGACATAGGCCCCCGAGTAGCCCGCCAGGCGGGCCAGCCGGTAGTGAACGACCAGCTTGTCGGCGCCAAGCGCGGCCGCCGTGTCCAGGACAGGATCGCCGTTCAACGCTGCGGCCAATTTCGAGCCGAGCGGGACGGCCGAGGAAGTCGCCGTCTGCCAGTTGTCGGGACCGCCGACCAGCGCCGTCTCGTCGGCCGCCGCCTGGGGCCTGGCCCCGATCCAATACTGCGAGCCCGACGGCACGCCAAGCCCCTCGGAGGGGTACACGGGCGTCGGGGCCGTCGCGAACGGATAGACGCGCACACCCTGCGTCAGCGTGTCGCCGACCTTGGCCCGCACCTGGTAGGTCTTGGCCTGGTCGAGCGAGCCGATGGTCGCCTGGGCAAGGCCGGTTGTCGGCGAGCCGACTTGGTTGCCCGCCGAGTCGTAGAGGTAATACGCGGAGCCGGCGTCGAGCCCCGTCAGCACGATCGAGTCGTGGGACCCGTCGCGGACGCGAGCCACCTGGGAGGCGGCAATGTCGGTGCCGACGGACGGGACTGTCACTTGCAGCAGCGAGGACTGGTCGGCGCCGGCCACCACGTTGGCCCAGTCCAATTCGGCGTAGCCGGCCGGACGGGCGATTACGCGATACGTCGCGCCGGTCTTCAACTGGTCCCAGACCAGCTCGCCGCCGGTGCCCGCCCGCCACAGTGTCGGCTGCTCGACGGGCGCGTATTGCGCCGGGTCGGTGTGGCTGGAGCCGTCGCCGACCAACTCCAAAAGGGCGTATTCGGAGCGCGAGTCGGTCGCCTCCAAGACCACCTGGCCGCGCCCGTCGACGACCGACGCCGACACGTTGGGGGCCGCGCCGTCTCCGCCGGACGACCCGGCTTTGATGGTGACGTCGGTGTAGTAGCCGTCGTCGAGCACCTCGGCCGGCGACTGGTTGGTGCCCAGCTGCGAGTCGATGGTGCTGGACGGCACGCCGAGCACGCGGTAGGTCTTGCCCGGCACGAGGTTGTCGAAGACGAGCTGGCCGGCCGCGCCGGGCAGATACCACGAGTAGCCGTCGCCCAGGCCCGCCTCGACGTCGATGGCCGCGGACGAGCCGCCGGTCGGCGTGAAGGATGCCGCCAGGTTGGACAGCCGGTAGACCGCCGAGCCGCGCACCTCGGCCAGGGCGTAGGCGTAGTCGGCCTGCGCGTCCACCTCGACCGACGAGTCGCCGTTGTAGGACGACGCCTGCCCCTGGCTGGGAGCGTCGCCGGAGGCGAAGGTGATGTTGTCCAGGTTGTTGCCGACGCCCGGACCGGTCGAAGACACGGTGACGAAGCCGAAGACGGTCCGCCCCTGGCCGGCCGGCACGGTGTACGACCCCGCGTGGTGGGTGAAGGACTGCGGCGGGTCGGTCCGCTCCTTGTTCCCGGAGACGGCGACGTACTTGCCGGTGTGCTCGTCGGCGGCCAGGTAGACGTAGTAGTTGTGCCCCTGGTAGGCGACGGTGTAGGCCTTGTTTGCGTACTTGTAGTGGCCCGAGTTGTCGAAGGTCCCGGTGACGGACTCGCCCAACTCGTTGAGCATTCCGTCGGCGCCGGGCTCCATCGTCCAATTGCTGGTGCTGCCGTCGGGGTCTGGCGCGCTCACATGGTCGTGGCGTGTGAACGTGCGGTCGTCGGTGACGCCGAGCGTGGCGGCCAGCGCGTTCACCACTTTGGAGAAGACCGTCGTGGACGCGCCGGTTCCGGTGTCCGCCCCGTAGGGATAGACCTCGTCGGCGTCCGTCCCCGAGCCGGTGTCCTCGACCGCCGGCCCCATCACCACCGCCATCAGCTCGAAAGGCTGGGGCACGTCCGTCTCGCGGACGCCCTGGTCGAGGCTCCAGTTGTAGATCTTGCCGGGCTGGGTGGCGATCTCCTGGTACAGCGACGAGCGTTGGGACGACGCCAGCTCGGCCACGGCCCCGCCATAGCGCGGATCGTCGTTGTTGTAGCCGACGACACTCGGCGCGGTGACCTGGATCTCCTTGTGGTTCGCCGACAACGGCGAGGAGGCGTCGGTCGAGTAGCTCATGGCGGTGGCCGACTCGGTTGTGTCCCAGTATTGGACGGCGGCGACGCCCGCGCCGAAGACCGGCACGACGGTGCGCGAGGGGTGGTGCCAGCAGTCGTACGAAGCCGTCATGGGCGTGTCCAACTGGCAGGCGGCCGAGGCCAGGGCGGTCTTCATGGCCTGGAAGTCGCCGTCTTTCAACTCGGTGTAGAGCTGGTCGTAGTACTGGCGGTAGTAGTGGTCGTAGTCGGTCTGGGAATACGTGCTGCCGTCGTACTTCTGCTCGCCGACGGTGTGGGTGTCGGCGACGATCTCGTCCAACACCTTGACGGTGGCCAGCTCCGAGTCGACGTCGGTCGTCTCGCCGTCGGGGGCGTGGTCGGTGACCGTCACCCAGTAGTAGTACTGGCCG
>JAISUF010000127.1 GCA_031272195.1 Propionibacteriaceae bacterium | reverse complement strand
CGGCGGGGGTGGCCGTGCCGCTGGAGTGGCCGGCCGGCGCCCGCCTCCTCCTCGACGTCGTCTACGACGGCTGGCCGACGCCCCTGGCCCGCTCGGCCCGCGCGGCCGGGCTGGCCGTCGTCGGCGGGCTGGAAATGCTGGTGGCCCAGGCGGCCAAACAGTTCGAGCTGTTCACCGGTCTGGCCGCTCCGGTGGACGCCATGCGCCTGGCCGGGCTGCGGGAGTTGCGATGATCGTCTTCGTCGGATTCATGGGCGCGGGCAAGTCGACCATCGGCAAACTGGTGGCGCGCCGCCTCGGCCTGCCGTTCGTCGACACCGACGCCGTCATCGAGCAGCGCCACGGCCCGATCAAGAACATCTTCGCCGACCGGGGCGAGGCCGGTTTCCGCCTGCTGGAGGCGGCTGTCGTGCGCGAGGCCTTGAACGGGCCGCAACGGGTGGTGGCGCTGGGCGGCGGTGCCGTGACGACGCCGCAAGTCCGCCAAATGCTGCGCGGCCACGAGGTCGTCTGGCTGCAAATCCCCCTGCAGGCGGCGCTGGCCCGCATGGCCGGCGACACCGAGCGCCCGCTGCTGGCCTCGCCCGGCTTGTCGCAGCGTTTCGGCAGGCGGCAGAAGCTGTACGCCGAGGTGGCCACCCACGTCGTCCCCGTCGGACGCTATTCGCCCAGCCACACCGGGCGGGCCGTCCTGAAGGCGCTCGGGGCAGATCCGGCCGAGTAGCCGACGAGTGTATCCCCAAGCCCGCGCGCTCTGACGCGCCTGTAGCCGAAGCGGGCGCAGGGCACGGCGTCGCCGGTCCCGGCCCCAAGCCTGCGCGCTGTGACGCGCCTGCAGCGGCGTCGCGGGGCGAGCGTCTTGACGGGGTGCTGGAGTAGGGTGCTGGTCATGGATGTGCTTGTCGTCAACGGGCCCAACTTGAACGCCCTGGGCAGCCGCGAGCCCGAGATCTACGGCTCGACGACGCTGGCCGACATCGAGGCGGCCCTCACCGCCCAAGGCGCGGCGGCCGGCCTGGACGTCGGCGTCTTCCAAAGCAACCACGAGGGCGCCCTGATCGACCGGCTCTACCAGGCCCGCGAGGAGGGCGTCCGCTACATCGTCATCAATCCCGGCGGCCTGACGCACACCTCGGTGGCCCTGCGCGACGCCCTGGCCGGGGTGGCGATCCCGTTCGTCGAACTGCACATCTCCAACGTCCACGCCCGCGAGGATTTCCGCCGCCGCTCGCTGCTGTCCGATTTGGCGGTCGGCGTCATGGCGGGCTTCGGCGCCCACGGCTACACCATGGCGATGGACTTCGTCTGCCGCCAACTTGGCGCGGTGACGCCGCCCGCCCGGCGATAGGCTGAGCGTGTTCGGGCCTTTCGGGCTCGGCGATTCGGACACGAGGAGGAGCGATGCGGATAACGCACTTGGGGCACGCGGCGGTGCTGGTGGAGGCGGCCGACCGGCGGCTGCTGTTCGATCCCGGCAACTTCTCGACGGCCTGGCACGACGCGACGGACCTGGACGCGATCTTCGTCACGCACCTCCACGCCGACCACATCGACATGGACCACCTGCCCGCCCTGCTGGCCGCCAATCCGCAGGCCTGCCTGCACGTCGAGCCGCAGGTGGCGCAAACCTACGAGCTGCCGACGGCGCAGGTCTTCCACCCCGATTCGAGCGTCGAGCTGGGCGGGGTGCGGATCGACGCGGTCGGCGGGTTGCACGCCGTCATCCACCGCGACATCCCGCGCGTCGGCAACGTCGGCCTGGTGGTCTCCGCCGAGGGCGAGCCGCGCTTCTTCCACCCCGGCGACGCGCTGAGCGCCCTGCCGCAAGGCATCGACGTGGCCGCCATCCCCGCCTACGGCCCGTGGGCGGCCATGAAGGAGACCATCGACTTCGCCCGCGACCTGGGCGCCGCCCAGGGCTTCCCGATCCACGAGGGCCTGCTCAACGAGCGCGGCTGGCAGTTGGTCTTCGGACGCCTCAACGACATGACCGCGACGAAGGTGCTCGATTTGCGCGACCACCAGCCCTGGCAGCCCGCGTAGGAACAGCATTCAAGGCGCGGTCTCCGGATGCGCCGCCATGACGCAGGCCGGCGTGGATCGTCGCCGAGCGGATCGCCGGACGCGCCGAGTGCGCCGGAGGTGGATTGTCAGCCGATGTAGATGGTGACGGTGCTGCCCTCGGGGGCCATCGTCCCGGACGCCGGCTCCTGGCGTCCGACCATGCCGAGCCACGAGCCCGGCGTGTACTGTTTGTCGACCTTGAAACCGGCCGCCTCAAGCTTCTCGACGGCGGCGTTGACCGAGCCGTAGAGCGTCTGCGGCACCTTCACCAAGACCGGCCCCTTCGACACCACGAAGTTGATCGTGTCGCCGCGGTGCAGCTCGCCGTCGGCAGGGTCCTGGGAGATGACATCGCCCTCGGCGACAGTCTTGTCGTTGACCTTCTTCGACTTGACCGTCAAACCGGCGTCCTCGTAGAACTTCTTGGCGTCCTTGTAGGCCTTGCCGACGTAGCTCTCGATCGGCACCGGCGCCGGGCCGCGCGAGATCACCAAGTCGACGGCGGTCGACGGTTTGACCAGGCGCCCGTCTTTGACCGACTGCGTCATCACCACACCGGTCTCGACGGTGTCCGAGTAGTCGTCGGTGACCGTCCCTTTGACAAGGTGGTTCTTCGTCAAGGCCTGTTCGGCGGCGGCCTCCGTCAAACCCTCGACTTTGGGCACTTTGTAGCGCTCGGGGCCCTTCGAGATGAACGCCCGCACCAGGCCGCCCCGCTCGACCTGCTGACCGGCGTCGGGCACGGTGCGCGTGATCTCGCCGGCCTCGACCGTCTCGGAATACTCCGACTCGAACTCGACCACCAGGCCGTTCTTCGTGGCCAGCGTCTCGGCCTTGGTCTGGGTGAGACGGGCGAAGGCGGGCACCTGCGTGAAACGCCCGGCGAAGTAGTACCACGCCCCGAAGCCGAGCACCCCGGCGATCAACAGCAGCACCAGCGTGATGGCCAGGCCCTTGCGGCGGCGGCGGCGCTGTTTGGCCTGCAGCGGGGCGGCCGTCTTGGCGCGGCCGGCCGGCGCGGGCGGCGGGGGCGCCTCGACGGGCGTCTTCTGGTAGGTGGGACGGTGCGCCAGCGCGGCGGGCGCGACCGGCAGCGGCACCTGCTCGGTCGGCGCGTCCTGGGCGGCGGGGGCGGCTTGGGCGGGCGTCCCCAGCTGGGCGGCCAGGGCCGGGTCGCTGGCGACGCGGCGGACAAGGGCGTCCTGGGCGCGGGACAGCTTGGCGAGAAACTCCCCGGCGTTGGCCGGGCGGGCCTCCATCGGAATCGACGTCGCCGACCGCACCAGCGCGTCGAGGTAGTCCGGGATCGGCTCCAAGTTGGGCGGGCGGCGGCTGGACGGCGGGCCGACCGGGTTGGAGATGATCGAGCGGACGACCTGGGCCGGCATCTCGCCGGTGTGCGGCTTGTGGCCGGTCAGCATCTCGTACAGCACGACGCCCATCGAGTAGACGTCGGAGCGCTCGTCGCCTTGGCGGTCCTTCTCCAGCAGTTCGGCCGGCAGATAGGACAGCGTCCCCATGACGACCGACGACGACGCCGCCACCGACTGCGTGCCAACCGCTCGGGCCAGCCCGAAATCGGCCACCTTGACTTGGCCGTTGGCCGAGATGAGGACGTTCTCCGGTTTGATGTCGCGGTGGATGATGCCCTCTTCGTGGGCGGTGGCGACGGCGCTGGCAACCGGCAGCATCAGCTCGACCGCCCGCAGCGGCGGCAGCGGCCCCTCGGCGGCCATGACTTTGCGCAGCGTCTTGCCGTCGACGTATTCCATGACGATGTAGGGGCGGCCCTGGTCGGTGCCCTGGTCGAAGACCGAGACGATGTTGGGGTGGTTGAGGCGGGCGGCGGCGCGCGCCTCGCGGTCGAAGCGGGCCACGAAATTGGCGTCGCCGTTGAGGTCCTCGTGCATGATCTTGACCGCCACGGTGCGGTCGAGGCGCTGGTCGGTGGCCAGATAGACGGTGGCCATGCCGCCCCGGTCGATCTTGCGCTCGATCCGATAGCGCCCGTCCAGCACCCGTCCCAAGAGGGGGTCGGTGTCGTTCATCGTCATGGCAGCGCTCTCGGTAGGTTGGGGAAGTAACCTGTTCGGACTTATTTTACGTTCCTGGGCCAAGAACCGCGGGCGTGACCCGCCGGTACTATCCTTGATGGGTGGCCGCAGCCCTATCCCCAGTCGACCGCCTGCGCACAGCCAAGCTGCTGGTGGTTGTTGACGCCGACCGCTCGGATGGCGATTCTTTCGTGCCCCCGCCCGTCGAGCGCCTGGCACGGGGCGTTCCCGCCGAGTCGCCGAGTTCGCAGGTCCCGCCTCGCGAGGCCGCCGCCGAGTCGCCGCAGGGGAGGGCGCAGTCCCAGGCCGCGCGCCGACCCGGCCCGGCGGGTGTCGGCGGTCCGCGCGTCGACGGCCCCCGCCAGCCGAGGTTCACCCTGACGGCGACGCGCTCGCGCGTCATGTCCGACGACGACGTCGTCTTGCTGCTGCCCTACCAAGTCGCTCCGGCCGACGCCTATCCGGCCCGCCTGTTCGGGCGCTCCTGCGCCAGCCCCGTGCAGATCGGCGCGGCCCTGGCCGACTCGTCGCTGTCGTTCTTCACCGTCCCCGCCGACGAGGAGCTGGTCCGCCACGCCGCCTCCCGCGCGCCCCAGGACGACGAGGCATCCAAGGCCTGGTTCGTCCTCGACCAGCTGACGCCTGCCCGCCTGCCCGCCATGATCGCCGTCGGCGCCTACCGCGTCGGCCTGGTGGTCGCCGAACGGCCCGCCGGTCTTCCCTGGCTGGCCCGCTCCCTGATGGAGCCCCTGCGCGAGCTGTGGGCCGCCACGCCGTCCCTGCAGCCGCTGCGCGGCGACTTCCACCCGCCAATCGGCCAGTGACGCGGGCGATAGCTCCTGCGACCATCCCGTGTTGCACCCAAACGGCATCCTATGTCGTTCTGGTGCAGCATCCTATGTCGGTTTGGTGCAATCTGGGCGGTGTCGGCGGTACGATTGCGGTGTGGATGATGACGTGGACGGCGGCGATTACCTGGAGCGGCTGGTCGACCCGGTGTTGGATGCCGCATTGGAGGGCTTGCCTGCGATCAGCCTGGTGGGGCCTCGGGCCTGCGGCAAGACGACATCGGCGCGCCGCCGAGCCAAGCAGGTCGTGCGCCTCAACAAGGAAGCGGAAGCGGCGGCCTTCGCGGCCGATCCAGATGCCGCGCTGGCCCGGTTGGAGGAACCGGCGCTCTTGGACGAGTGGCAGGAGGTGAACCCTGTCCTGGGAGCGGTCAAGCGGAGTGTCGACGACGACGCCCGCGCTGGTCGGTTCATCCTCACCGGCAGCGTAACCATCGAGACGGACACCGACACCTGGGCCGCGACGGGCCGGGTCACCCGTGTCGCCATGTACCCGTTGACGCAGCGCGAGATCTTGGGCGTGGCGAGCCCGCTGTTCGTGGATCGCGTCCTCAAGGCAGACGCGGTCCAACTCGAAGGCACCGCCGACCGACTCGAGCTTTTCGACTACTTGGGGATGGCCGTGCGAGGCGGTTTCCCAGATGCCGCCCTTAAGCGTTCTGGTCTGGCGCGCGAACTGTGGCTGGCCAGCTATCTGGAGGAGTTGTTGTCCCGAGACGCCAAACGCGCCGGCGCCGGCACCGCGATCGACTACGCGCGTCTCAACGGCTATGCGACGGCACTGGCCGCGTCCTCGGCGAAGGTCGTCGACGACGCCACGCTGCGCGACTCGGCCCATGTGGACCGCAGAACCGCTGCCGGCTACGACCGCCGACTCGAAGCCGTGTTTTTCTCCGAGCGGGTTCCGGCTTGGTGGTCTGAAAAGCTGACTTCGCTGACGGCGCTGCCGAAGCGGTATGTCGTGGACGCTTCGCTGATGGCCAGCTTGTTGCGGGCCGACGTCGACGCCATCGCCGCGCGACCAGGATTGCTGGGCCAGGTGGTCGACACGTTCGTGGCCAGCCAGCTTCGCCCAGAGGCCGCCGTCAGCGGATTGCGCCCGGCTCTCCACCACTTGCGCGACAAGGGCGGCAGGCACGAAGTGGACATCTTGCTGGACTACGGCGCTCGCGGCGTGGTGGGCATCGAGGTGAAGGCTTCATCAGCCCCGTCCCTCGCCGACGCGAGGCACTTGTGCTGGCTGCGCGACCGATTGGGGGATCGTTTCGCCGCCGGAGTCGTGCTCCACACCGGCCCGTCCGCCTTCCGGCTGTCCGACAAGATCAGCGCCGCCCCGATCAGCGCCATCTGGGCGGCCTGACCGCTGAACTGATGATGGCTTCTGCGACCATCCCGTGTTGCACCCAAACGGCATCCTATGTCGTTCTGGTGCGGCATCCTATGTCGGTTTGGTGCAACCTGGGCGGTGTCGGCGGTGCGATTGCGGCCAGCCGACGATCGCCAACCTGATGGCGACCGCCGAGCGGATGGCGGCTAGGCCGCGTTTCCCCGCCGTCGTCGCGGCCATCGGCCGGACGGGCCTGACCCGGCTCAGCGGGACAGCTCGTAGAGCGCGATGGCGGCGGCCACCGAGGCGTTGAGGGATTCGACGGCGTTGGCGATCGGGATGGACGCCAGCGCGTCGCAGTTCTGGCGGACCAGACGCGACAGGCCGGCGCCCTCGGAGCCGACCACCAGCAGGACGGGGCCGTCGCGGCCGGGGAAGTCGGAGATGTCGCAGGTGGCTTGGCCGTCCAGGCCGACGACGGTGAAGCCGGCCTCGGCGTACTGCTTGAGGGTGCGGTTGAGGTTGGTGACGCGGGCCACCGGCAGCCGGGCCGCCGCGCCGGCCGACGCCTTCCAGGCGGCGGCGGTGCGCTGGGCCGAGCGGCGCTCAGGGATGATGACACCGCCCGCGCCGAAGGCGGCCGCGCTGCGCACGATGGCCCCCAGGTTGTGGGGATCCGTCACGCCGTCCAAGGCGACGAAGACGGGACGCGGGCCGCTGCCGGGGTCGTCCAGGGCGGCCTCCAGCAAGTCGGCGGCATCGGCGTACTCGTAACGCGGCAGTTGCAGCACGACTCCCTGGTGGACGCCGCCGCCGGCGATGCGGTCCAGCTCGGAGCGGGTGGCCTGCAGCAGCGGGATGCCGTGCTCGGCGGCGAAGGCCAGGATGTCGCGCAGGCGGTCGTCGCGCTCGACGCCCTCGGCGATGTAGGCCCGCTTGACGGGCAGCCCGGCCCGCAAGGCCTCCAGCACGGGGTTGCGGCCGAACACCAAATCGGGGTTGGCCGCGCCGAGGCGGCCCTTGCCGTCGCCCGACGGGCGCGACGACTTGGGCTTGCCGCCGCCGGTGCGCCCCGGCTCGTCCGGGCCGCGCCTGCGATAGGCCTTGTGGTAGGGGCGGTCCTCGGCCTTCGGCGTCGGCCCCTTGCCCTCCAGCGAGCGGCGTATCCGCCCGCCGGACCCCGCCGTCGAGCCCTTGCCCTTGTGGCCGGCGCCGCGCCGCTGGCTGTTGCCCGCCATCAGGACAGGCTCCAGCGGACGCCGCGCGGGGTGTCCTCGACCTTCAGCCCGGCTTCGCCGAGGGCGTCGCGGATAGCGTCGGCGGCGGCGTAATCCTTGCGCTCCCGGGCCGCCTGGCGCTGGGCCAGCATGGCGTTGACGAGGCCGTCGACGACCGGCGTCAGGTTGTCGCCTGCCGACTTGGCCCAAACCGGGTCGTCGGGGTTGAGGCCGAAGACGTCTAACATCCGGCACACCTGCCCGAAGGCCCGCAGCGCGCGGGGGCGGTCGCCGTCGTCGATGGCGGTGTTGCCGTCGCGGATGGCGGCGAACAAGACGGCCATCGCGGCCGGGGTGCCCAGATCGTCGTCCATCGCGGCGGTGAAATCCTCCGGCAGGGCGTCGCCATCTGCAGACGAGCCAGCCCCCGACGCGGTTTCGCTGGGGGCGGCCGACGCGGCGACGCCAGCCGACGGCGCGCTGCCGGACAAATAGTCGGCGGCGCGGGCGTGGTAGGCGTCGATCCTGGCCAACTGGGCCGTCGCCTCGACCAGCGACTCCTCGCAAAACTCGATCATCGAGCGGTAGTGGGGCGCCAGCAGGAAAAGCCGCACCGCCCGGGCCGGATAGGCTTTCGTCACCTCGCTGACGAGCGCGCCGTTGCCCATCGACTTGCTCATCTTCTCCCCGGCCGCCGTCACCCAGGCGTTGTGCATCCAATATTTGGCGAAACGCCGCCCGGCCCCCTGAGCCTGGGCCAGCTCGTTCTCGTGGTGCGGGAAGCGCAGGTCCAGTCCGCCGCCGTGGATGTCGAAACCCAGCCCGTCCTCGGCGTCGAGATACTTCTCGGCCATCGCCGAGCACTCGATGTGCCAACCGGGACGTCCCCGCCCCCAAGGCGACGGCCAAGAGGCGGTCAACGGCTCGCCCGGCTTGTGGCCCTTCCACAAGGCGAAGTCGCGGGGGTCGCGTTTGCCGCGCGGGTCGGCGTCGGCGGCCGCCTCCATCTGGTCGACCCGCTGCCCCGACAAGACGCCGTAGGACGGCCACGAGCGGACGTCGAAGTAGACGTCGCCGGAGCCGTCCGGGGCGACGTAGGCGTGGCCGTTGTCGATCAGAGCCGCGATCAGCTCGTGCATCTCGGGGATGTGGCCGGTGGCGCGCGGCTCGTAGGTCGGCGGCTGGCAGCCAAGCGAGGCGTACGCCTTGTGCAATTCCAGCTCGAACTCGTAGGCGTGGGCGTACCACGGCACGCCGCGCTGGGCCGACTTGTCGAGGATCTTGTCGTCGATGTCTGTGACGTTGGCCACGATCGAGACCTTGTGGCCGCAGTGGGTCAGCCAGCGCCGCAGCACGTCGAAGACGACCTCTTTGCGGATATGCCCGACGTGGGGCGCCGACTGCACCGTCAACCCACAGTGGTAGATCGAAACCTCGCCGGGCCGCACGGGTTCGAAGGGGACGATCTGCCGCTGCAGGGAATCGTAGAGTCGAAATGCCACGGGCGGAAGTCTATCCGACGCGGGGCCTGCCGGGTTCGGGTGGCCACATGGGCGACGAGCGGTCCTCGCGGAGTCGGCAAGGCCGACGTTGGGGCCGCCCGGCGAGGAGCCGACCGCCAGCCGGGGCGCGGCGCGGACTCTGAGCGAGGGGTTCGTCCGGTTGCCGAACCAGGGAGGAGCGGATCGCCAGGTGGGGCGCGGACTGGCGGCTAGGCGGAGTGGCCCTTGGCCTTGGCGCGCAGGGCGGCGATGTCGAGAACGCCGGCGTCTGCGGCGTCGTCGGCTTCGGCCTCCCAGGGGTCGACCGGGGGAGGGCCGTCCTCGTCGTCGGCGAAGCCCTGCGACGGGTCGAACGGGTTGGCCAGTTGGCGCTCGTCGGGGTGGGGCGGGACCATCGTCAGGTTGCGCCGCTCGTCGGGCAGGGAGCGCAGGACGTCGTTGATGTAGCCCTCGGCAGCCTCCATCAGCGGCACCTCGCGCGATTCGCGCTGCGCCTGGTACCAGCGGTAGTCGAGCACCTCGTGGAAGATCTGGGCGGCGTCGCGCTTGCCGCGCAACTCGGCGGGCACGGCGTTGACGACCGGCTGGAAACACTCCGTCAGCCACTGGTGGGCGACAACGGCCTCGTCGACGTGCTGCTGGCCGGTCCGCCAGCGGAACGTCATCATGTCGTTGAGCAGGCGTCGAGCCTGGTTCTCCTCGGTGTCCAGGCCGGTCAGGCGCAACAGCAGCCGTGAGTGGTGCCCGGCGTCGACGACCTTCGGCTGGATGCGGATGTGGGAGCCGTCCGGGGTGGTCTGCAAATCCATCTCGGCGACGTCGAACCCCATCGCGTTGAGCCGCCGGACGCGGTTCTCGATGCGCGCCACCTCGGAGCCGGGGAATTCCTCGACGCCGGTAAGCTCGGCCCACAGCTCGTGGTAGCGCACCATGATCGAGTCGACCAGCGCCATCGGGTGCAGCGACGGGTCGAGCATGCCGCCGGCCTCCAGGTCGCAGAACTCGCCGTAGAGGTTGACCGACGCCACCTGCAGGTCGTTCTCGCGCTGGCCGTCGGTCAGCTCCTCGTGCATCTCGGCGGTCTCGGCGTCAACCAGGTAGGCGGCGAACTCGCCGGCGTCGCGCCGGAACAGGACGTTCGACAGCGACACGTCGCCCCAGACGAAGCCGACCAGATGGAGGCGGGCCAGCAGCACCACCATGGCGTCGACCAGCCGCGTCACGGTGTCGGGCCGGACGCCGTGGTCGAACAGCGAGCGGTAGGGCAGGGAGAACTCCAAATGGCGCGTGATCAGGATCGGGTCGAGCGGCTCGCCATCCTCGGCGACGCGGTCGGTGACGACGGCCAGCGGCTCGACCGCCGGGGTGTCGAGGCGGTGCAGGTTGGTCAGCATCTGGTATTCGTGCATGGCCAGATGCTCGATAACCTCCTTGGCGGCGTAGACCGACGATCCGACCTTGATGAAACGCACGACGTGGCGCGAGATGCCGCGCGGCAGCGCCACCAGATTCTCGACCGGCCACTGCGCCAGGGGCGTCTGCCACGGCAGCGGGATGAGGCGCGAGTCGGGTCGCGAGGCGAGGAACCGTGGCATGTGTCCATTCTTCCACGAGGTCGAAACCCTTGGGCGGGCAAAGGCGGGTTTGCCACACGCAAGACGGCCGGCCCCGCTCGGGAACCGGCCGTCTCGACTGGTGTGTGTCAGCTGATGCGCAGCTCCGTCTTCTTGGAGAAGATATGGACGCTGCTGGGATCAGCGGCGTTGAGCCTGACGACGCTGCCGCGCTGCGGGGGCTTCCTCGCGGAAACACGGGCGACGATCTGCTGAGCGGTCAGCTTCTCGTCGGCGGGCAGGCCTGCCAGGCTGCCGTAGATGTAGCCGTCGGCGCCGAGTTCTTCGACGACGTCCACATCCAAACTGATGCCCTGTTCGGCCACGACGAAGTTCTCCGGGCGGATGCCGACGATCAATTGGTCCTCGCCTTCGGCCTTCGCGAGCACGTCGCGGGCCACCGGCATGGTGTAATCGCCGATCTTCACGCCGCCGTCCACGATGGAGCCCGTCATCAGGTTCATAGCCGGGGAACCAATGAAGCCGGCCACGAACAGGTTGTCGGGTGCGTCGTAGAGGGTGAGCGGGGAATCAACCTGCTGCAGGATGCCGTCCTTCATGACTGCCACGCGGTCGCCCATCGTCATGGCCTCGACCTGGTCGTGGGTGACGTAGACGGTGGTGACGCCCAAGCGGGTTTGCAATGCGGCAATCTGGGTGCGCGTCGAAACGCGCAGCTTGGCGTCCAGGTTGGACAGCGGCTCGTCCATCAGGAAGACCTGGGGCTGGCGCACGATGGCGCGGCCCATGGCGACGCGCTGGCGCTGGCCGCCGGACAGAGCCTTCGGCTTGCGGGAGAGGAACTCCTCCAAGCCGAGCAGCTTGGCAGCCTCTTGAACGCGCTTGTCCCGATCCGCCTTCGGCACGCCGGCCATCTTCAGGGCGAAGCCCATGTTGTCGGCGACGGTCATGTGCGGATAGAGGGCGTAGTTCTGGAAGACCATGGCGATGTCGCGGTCTTTCGGAGGGAGGTCGGTGACGTCACGTTCACCGATCATGATCTGCCCTGAGTTGACTTCTTCGAGGCCTGCCAACATCCGCAGGGATGTCGACTTGCCGCATCCCGACGGGCCGACCAGGACCATGAACTCCCCGTCCCCGATGTCGAGGTTCAGGTTGTTGACGGCCGGATGATCGGCTCCGGGGTAGACGCGACAGGCATCTTTGTATGAAACAGTGGCCATGCCACCTCATCCTTTCCACGGGCAGGTACGTGCCCGACGATCCGTAGTGGAATTTCAGCCAGCGGTTGCTGACGCCTCCCATCCTGCCACGTTTTGGCGAGTTTGCCGCCGGATTCCGAAAGTTGTCTCTGACAAGGGAATATTGCGCGGATGGAAGCGTGTTCTAAGTAGTTGCGGGGGGTTGTGTAAGTACCGTCGGAAGCCCTCTACGTGTCCGGTTGGGAGTGTGCCGGTGTCAGCTGGGACGCCGGTCCGAGGTTGGCCCCGCCCGGCCAGTAGACTGTTCGCGATGAGTGAATTGGACGCCGACCAGTCGGCGCGGCCGGTGGAGCCGGACGGAGACGCCGCTGGCGGCTTCCCGGACGCCGCGCCTGTCGACGCCGCCGCCGGGGCTGTCGCGCTCGATGTGGCGCCGAGCGGGAGTTCCCTGCTCGCCGCGCCGCCGGACGGAGGTCCCCTCGCCGATGGCGCGCCGCCGACTGGCGGCGGGGACGGCCTTGGCGCCGAAGTCGCCGAGCCAGCCGCCGTCGGCGCGGGGGATGCGGGCGTGGCGGCGTCCGAGGACGGCCAAACCGAAGACGGCGAAACCCGCGAGTGGTGGGACGATCCGGGCCTGCCGTGGCGGCACAAGCCGACGCGCTCGGACCTGATCTGTTTCGGCTCGCTGTCGGCGGCCGGCGTCTACGCGCTGGCGATGATGCCGCTTCGTCCCACGCTGCTGGCGCTGGTGCCGCAGGTGTTCGGGGCGATGGGCCATTACACCGGCCAGATCATGAGTGGCGCGCTGGCGGCCGTCGGCGACCCGTGGTGGCCGCTGGTGTGGTTCTTCGGCACGTTCGGCACGATCAAGTTCGACTGGATTTATTGGTGGGCCGGCAGGCTGTGGGGGCGGGCGCTCGTCGAGGTGTGGAGCGGCAAGTCCGACCGCGCCCGGCGCCGCAACGAGTGGGCGGAGCGGTTCGCCCGCAAACACGAGACGGCGGCGCTGCTGCTGGCGGCCTTCCCGATCCTGCCGCGCGGGGTCGTGCTGGTGGTGCTCGGCTCGGCGGGCACGACGCTGCGCAAGTTCTTGACGGTCTCCCTGATCGGGGCGTTCACCACGACCGGCTGCTATCTGGCCCTTGGCTATTTCATCGGCGAGCCGGCCGTCGCCCTGATGGACGCCTACTCCCGCTATCTGATCTGGCTGTCGGTGCTGATCGCGGTTGGCATGGTGGTGGCCTACTTCCGCCAGCAGCGCAAGGCGGCGGCGGACGCCTAAGAGGTGGCCAGCCACACCAGGCCGCATTGGCGTCCGGTGGAGCCGGCGTCGCGGCGGTGTGAGAACAGCGACGCCGTCTCGGCGGTGCACGGCTCGCAACTGGTGACGGGTGAGCATCCCAGCCGCTCCAGTTCGGAGCGTGCTCCCGCGCCCAAGTCGATGGCGGGCGTGCCCGCGGCGGTGACGGCCCGGGTGGCGGGCAACCTCGTCCAGGCGTCCTCGGCCATCGCGTTCGGCACCTCGTAGCAGCGCCCGCAGATGTGCGGCCCGACCCAGGCTTGGATACGGGTGGCGCCGAGTCGGCGCATACTGGCCGCGGCCGCCTCCAAGACTCCGCCCAGCAGGCCGACCCGTCCGGCGTGGGCGGCGGCGACCACGCCCGCTTCGGCGTCGGCCAGCAGCACGGGCACGCAATCGGCCACCCGGACGCACAACGCCACCCGCGGCAGCGTCGTCACCAGCGCGTCGGCCTTCCGCAAGGACGCCTGGCCGGGCAGGGCGGCCCCCAATTCGGAGCCGGGACGCCACCCGCTCAGGAAGTCCTCGTCCACCTCTAACACGTCGCTGGAGTGGGTCTGCCAGCAGGTGACGACGCGCTCCACGCCGATGGCCTCGCGCAGGCGGGCGAAGTTCTCCGCCACGGCGGCGGGGTCGTCGGCGTCGGTCTTGCCCAAGTTGAGCGATTCGTAGGGCGGGAGGCTGACGCCGCCGGTCCGGTCGGTGAAAGCGGCGCCGACGCGGGCCGGGGACCAACGCTCCAAGAACACGCCCCAACGATACCCGTCGCCGATCGCCGCAGAAGCCTTGGCCGACCATCCCTGCCGACGGGCGACGCCCCCAGGCGCGCCGGTTCCCCCAGGCGTGGCGGTTCGCCGACCACGAGCCGCGTCAGCGGTGTCGGCGGGCGGCTTGCCTGACCGCTTTCGGTCGCCGCTCAGAGCGGTCGCGGACGGCGCGGCGGGCTCACGGTCTTCATTCCGGGCTCACAGCGGAAGCAAAACCGCACCGCCTAGCTTTGAGATCACGAGGGAGGTTCCCGATGACAAAGAACATCGCCAAGATTGTCTTGGATATCGCACTGGCCATTACGCTGGCGCTGCTCTACAACACACAGACCACCGGTCTGGCTTTTCACGAAATCGCCGGCCTGGTATTGGCGGGAGCCTTCCTCGTCCATATCGCGTTGAGTTGGAAGTCGGTGGTGGCAGGGCTGACGAAGTTCGCCAGTCGGACGCTGCGGCAGCGGCTCAATATCATTTGCGCCCTCGCGTTGTTCGTCACGATGGCGTTGGTCGTTGTCAGCGGCCTGTTCATCTCCGAGGTCGTCCTCCCAGGGGGCGGCCAGAGCGGCTCGTGGCGGGTCGTCCACGAGTTTTGCGCGGGCTTGGTGGTAATACTTGTCGGGGCACACTTGGCGCTCAATTGGAGCTTTGTCAAAGGCGTGTTCGGCAAGATGCTGCAATTGCCTGCGGCAGTAGGGCGTGTCCTGGGGATCGCAGCGGCAGTTCTGGTGTTGGCATTTGGTTCTCTCAACATTGCCACCAGCGGCTTCGCCTCGCTGCTGACGAGTCCGTTCGGGGGCGCCGGGAGATCCCGGGGCGACTTCGGGGGGGGTGCGCCCGGCAATTGGGACGGCGCCTCCGGACGGGCTCCATCAGGCGACCGCACCGGTTTCCCCGGCCGCGGCGGCACGGGCGGCGTGGTGCCCGGAGGCGACGCCACAGCGCCGGTTGGCGGCAACCCGACGGCCCTTCCCAGCGGCGTCCCGACCGCAGAGCCAAGTGACGGTTCGACCGCTGCGCCCAGTGGCGGCTCTCCAGGCGGTTGGTCCGGCCAGAGGCCCTCGCGCGGCGGCGACTACGGCGGCTCGCAGTCGGGAGGCGGGTTCAAGGCCGTCGTCACCAACGCCGTGGTCTACCTGTCGATGATGCTCGCCTTCGGGGTGCTGTTCGGCGGTATCGGCTGGCTGGTTTCGCGCGGCACGCGCCGCCAGGCTTCGCCTTCGCCAGCGCCCCAGCCTCCGGCAGCATCGGGTCCGCCGCCGTCCGGTCCAGACGCGCCGACACCCCAGCCTCCCGCCGACTCGGGTCCGCCATCGGCAACCTGACATGGGTTCTTCTGTCACGTTCGTCGTCGCGTCACGTGACAGAAGAACCGTCCCTTTGTCTTGCGTGACAGAAGCCCCATGCCGCATTGCCATGGCGTCAGCCGTAAAGTGCACTTAACACGGCTGTGCCAGCATGGCGGGCATGGAACCTCGCATCGCCGTCATCCGCCAAGATCCCGTGGTCACGATGGGCTTGCTGGAGCCGCTGCTGGCTGGCGCGACGATCTACGAGGCCGAGGAGGGCCTGCCCGCGTCAGGCGATTTTGATGGGTTGGTGGTGCTGGGCGGGCGCATGAGCGTCGAGGACGACGACCGCTTCCCGTATCTGAACGACGTCAACGCCTTGATGATGGAGTCCGCGCAGGCCGGCGTGCCGGTGCTGGCCATCTGCCTGGGTATCCAACAGTTGGCAAAGGCCGCCGGCGGCCGGGTGGAGGTGGGCGCGGACGAGGGCACCGAGCGCGGCATCGTCGAGGTGACGCTGCGCGAGGAGGCCCGCGAAGATCCCGTGCTGGGCAGGGTGTGGGAGCGGTTGGGCCAGAAGTTCTGGGCCCCGGCCTCGCACAACGACGCCGTCGGCGCCCTGCCGGAGGGTGCCCGCTGGCTGGCCTGCTCGCAGCGCTATCCGTATCACGCCCTTCGCGTCGGCAGCGCCCTTGGCGTGCAATTCCATCCCGAGGCCGATGTGGAATTGTTGCGGGCTTGGTCGAAAGCCCACGGCGACGACCGCATCGACGAATACGAGCGCCAATACGCCGCCCACGCCGCCGAATTGCCAGTCTTGGCCGAGGCGATTGCCGAGGGATTCCTGGAAAACGTTCGCTCGTCCATGTCCGCTTGACCTTTGACTACGGGTGTTGCGGGATTTGACAGCCGGGCGGCTGACTGGTTTGCTTTCAGGCATGAAAATCCCCCGGATTCTCCTCGCCGGACTTGCCGCCCTGGTTTGCGCGGTGCTCGGCTTGTGCGGCTGCTCGGGCGAGTCCGCCTCCATGAGGATGTTGGAGGGCGATCCAATGGCCGCCGAGGACTTGTTGGGCCTGACGCTGGTCAAGACCGAGAAATTCCCGCCACCTCGAGCCCTGAAAGCGGCGTCGCCAACCATCGACCACTGGTTCGCACCCGCTGCTGGAACAACTCCGGAGGAGACCATGGCGCAACTGGTCGCGTTCGCCAAGACGCACGGCTATTCCACCTTTCCAGATTCCACAACGTCCGAGATGTGGGTCGGGACGCGATTGATGGACCCCGCGACAGTGATGGCCGCTGTCTCTGTTGATACGGAAGCGAGCGAGAGCAGTTCATTGCGAACAGTAAAAGTGGCCCTCCATTTCTTATGAAGGGTTGCACCTGACAGAGGGGCGGTTCTTCTGCCACGTTCGTCATCGCATCCCATGACAGAAGTCCCCATGTCTTGCGTCCCTATGTCTTGCGCGCCGAATCGAAATTCCACGGTTTCTCGTCTGCCAGCCAGAGCCTGTGGGTGAATGAGGCTTTCTAGCCGACACCCACCGTGGTGACGCCCACGACGGCGTACGTCCCTCGGGCGCGGGCGTCGGCAGTGGCGAGAATCAGTCCGGCTGCCCGTGCGGCGAGCGCCACCAAGCCGTCGCAGACCGCGCCCCCGACGACGCCACATGCGGCCAGTTCGCGATGCGCCACCTGGGCAATCTGCTCCGGCAAGGGCGGGGCGCCTTCGAACGCAGAGTCGATCACCGCGACTGCGTCCGCAGCGGACACGGCCAGGTCACCCGGCAGGCGTGTCAACACGGAATAGGTTTCAACGGCGGCGTGCCCGCTCAACACCAGCGACTTGCCAGCGGCCCACGCAGCCACGGCCGCATGTCGTGGATGCGTCGCCACCACGAGAGGGATGGCGACACTGGTGTCGACGGCGATCACAGTCACGCGCGCCCCGAATCGATCAGCGCGAACATCATGTCATCGGTCAGGACTGTCTGCCCGGTGACGACGAGGCGGCCCTCTTCGCGCATGATCCTGCCCGTGCGACTCCCGGGCACGATCTGCACGCCCGCGCCGTACGCCGAAACGTCCACCTTGGAGCCGGGCAGCAGCCCGGTGGCCCGCCTGAGGGCCTTCGGCACCAGCACACGGCCCATCGCGTCCATGGTCACTTCCATGGGAACAGAGTACCAGTCGATTCCCAGTTCAACCCAGGCCACCGGGGCCAGGCGACTGTGAGCAGTGGTTGCGATGGGAATAGTGGCGGTGGCGATCCGCTGGCCATTTTGCCTTGTCAGGCTAGTGAATGCCGGTTCAGGCGGGCGGTCGCAACATGTTGAAAACATCAGCCGCCGGGCGTTCGCCGAGTGTCGTTTCCAGTGTGAAATCGGCTCGATTTGACTTCTGACTACGGGTGTTGCGGGATTTGACGGCCGGGCGGCTGACTGGTTTGCTTTCAGGCATGAAAATCCCCCGGATTCTCCTCGCCGGACTTGCCGCCCTGGTTTGCGCGGTGCTCGGCTTGTGCGGCTGCTCGGGCG
>JAISUF010000125.1 GCA_031272195.1 Propionibacteriaceae bacterium | reverse complement strand
CGGCAACCGCCCCTGGGCCATAATCCTCCCTCGCCCGGAACCTTCCGGCCGAGCCGGAATCCCAGCGACCCAGGCGAGCGCCGGGCCAAACAAATTGTATAGGCATGACGCGAACCGCGCCGCCTGGTCCGCGCAACTCTCTACTCGATGCCGAGGTACTCCTCCAGCGTGAGGTCGGTGTTGGGCGGGAAATTCATCGAGTCGGCCACTCCGATGTAACGATAGTGCCACGGCTCGTAAATGTAGCCGGTGATCTTCTCTTTGTCGGAGCCGGGTGGATAGCGAAGGATAAAACCGTATTCACGGGCGTGCTTCCACAGCCACCTGCCGACTTTCGTGTCTTTGACGGCGTCCCCCCACGTCACGCCGTCCCACAGGTCGGCCGCCAGGCCGGTTTGATGCTCCGACTTGCCCGCCTCGGCGTTGTAGCGGCGGGCTTTGGCCTCGTCGCCGTATTCGATGATTTTGCGCGCCAGGATTTTGGCCTGTTCGGCGTACGAGCGATAACCAGAGCGGACCTTGATCGTCACACCGTCGGCTTTGGCGGCTTTGACCATCTTGTCCATGGCGGCCTGCGTCTCAGCCGTCAAGCCGTTGGGTTTGACCGTCTTGGGCACGTAATTCTTCGAAATGGGGTGTTTGGGGGAGACGACGACGATGCCTTTGACCGTGAACGGCTCGTCCAGCGCGGCGCCTTTGCGGGTGTCGGCCGCCGGGGTGGCGGCCTCGCTCGAGGCGGTGGAGGCGCTGGCGGACGCCGCCGCGGCGGCGGGATCGGCTGTGGACGTCGGCGTGGCGGAGGGCGGGACGCTGCCCGACGGGCTGGGGGTCAACTCGATGGTGCGGGTCGGCAGGGGTGTCATCCGCTGGTTGGCGGGCGCTGATCGACCGCCACCAGAGGCTGTGGCGCTCGCAGTCGCGGCATCCGTCGTCTCGATGCCTGGCGCGCCAGTCACCGGCGGTCGCACGGCGCAACCGGCCGCCAACGCCGCCGTCAGCAAGACCGCCAGCCAGCTAGAACGCATAGGGACACCCTACCCGCCAGCTCCGACGCGACATCGGTTCTTCTGTCACGTGGTTGTCAGGGTGCAGCCCGTCTGGGGCACGTGACAGCTGTCCCCATGTCACGTGCCAATGCCCATGTCAGGTTGCCCATGTGTGGAAACGGCGAAGCCGCCCCGGGGTGGGGGCGGCTTCGCTTGTGGACTGACCCGTTAGAGATTGGGACGCGGGTCACTTGGCTTGGTAGACGCGCACCCAGTCGACCAGCATCGAGTTGGGCAGCTTCTTGGTGTTCAGGTTGGGCATCTCCCAGTCGGACGTCAACAGGCTCAAGATCAACTCGTGCGGATCGCTTGTCAGCCGCTTGCTGGTGCGGAACGTCTCGACGCCGTCGACCCGGAAGATGTAGGAAGACTTGTTCCACTCGACCGAGAAGACGTGGTAGGAGCTGTAATAGGTTTTCTTCGGAATGTACTTGACGTAGCCGCCGACGCGGTCGGCGACCGTGCCGCCGGGCAGGTGGAGCAGCGACGTCAACTCGTTCTTGTGGTTCTTCTTGACGCCGTAGAACTCGGCCACGTCGATCTCGACTTGGTCTTCGCCGCTCATGCCCTGGAGCCACAGGCCGCCGTGCTGGCCGCGCTGTTTGGGGAACTTGATCTTGGCGGCGATGATGCCGTGGGTGAACTGCGTGGTGGTGGCGATGTGGCCTTGGTCGAAGACGCCGTACGGGCAGGGGTTCTTCACCAGCTTGGTGTACTTGGCCTTGTCAGCCGACGTTGTGGCGGCGGCCAGCAGGCCTTGGTAGTAGACCTTCGCGTTGGCGACGGCCGCCTTGGCGCGGGCGCTGGAGGCGCTCACCTTGGACAGTGTGATCTTGGCCTTGCCGCCGGAGACGGTGGCGTTCTTGGTCGAGGTGGCGGCGCAAATCCGCGAGCCGGCGTAGACGTCGACTTGGCGGTTGTACCACTTGGCGGTGTTCAACGTCTTGCCCGAGAAGTCGTCGCTGAAAGCCGTCTTCCATTGCGTCGAGGCTGAGAACGCCTTGGTCGAGAAGGCCTTCTTCGACTTCCACTTGGCCGAGACGATGCGGTACTGCGTCGAGCCGGCCTTCTTGACCGTCACGGCGACGCGGCCGGTCTTGGCCACCTTGACCGTCTTGACCTTCTTCCACTTGCCGCCCGACTTCATCTGCAGCGTCACAGAGCGGTTCTTGAACGACTTCGGGAAAGTCGCCGTGACGACGTACTTGCCGCCATAGTTGACCGGCGAGACCGTCAACTTGTAGGAGGTGTTGACCGGGTAGGCGGCCGACACGGCCGTGGCGCTGGCCGCTGAACTGCCGCTGACGCCGGTGGCCGACGTCGGCACCAGCGACAGCGTCAAGACGCATGCCACCGCGCCGGTCACGAACAAGCTTCTCTTCATCATCAATGCCCCTAGAGAGTTTCGGAGGTGGTTCATCGATGATACTACAGACCCGTCGCGAACCGGACCGGGCTCCGGGAAGGGACTATCCATGTGACTAACCAGGCGGGGTGAGGTGTTGTCGCTACGGGCGGTGGCTGTTGTGGGTTTCGAGTGTGCCTGGCAGGGCGCGGCTTGTCGGTGGTGATGGTGTGACGGGTGGGGCCGCCCCGATCCTGACGAGGTCCTGGTAGGTGACGGGCGCGGCGTTCACGGCGTGTTGCGGCAGGCGGTGGAACAGCAGACCCATCGTCTCCCTGTGTATCATGTTTCCCATGAAAGGAAATGTCCAGATTGAAGAAACAGTACGAGGTGCCGTCCGGGTGGTCCAGGCGGCTCTGCCGGCGGGCTGGCGGGCGACCGCGGATCGTGCTGGCTCCGTGCTCACTGTGTCGGCGCCTAAGGCTTCGGTGTCCTTTCGGGTGGTCGTGGGTCGGTCGGGGGCAGTGCCCGCCTCGGCCCTGTCCACAACGTTGCCGCCCGGCGTGGCGGGGGCCGTGTACCTGTCGGACTACGTGTCTCCTGCCGTGAGGGCGAAATTGGAGCGGGCGGGCGTCTCGTACGCAGACGCCACGGGCTGGGTCAGGATCGTGTCCGACGACCCCATGCTCGCCATCATCTCCCAGGGCGCGGCCAAGTCTCCCACTCCCTCGGGGAACCGCACCATCGCCAGGCTAGACGGGCGAGGAGCGGGCCGCGTCATTCGCGCCCTGCTGACCGTCGACCCCCCGGTCGGTGTGCGGCAACTCGCCGACGCCGCGGACGTGTCGCCCGGAACCGTGTCCAAGGTCCTGCCCACCCTCGCCGCCGACAACACGATCGAGCGGGACGACAGGGGTCAGGTGACCGGCGTGGTCCGCCGCCGGCTCCTCGACCGGTGGACAGCCGACTACCAGCTCCTCAAGTCGAACGGCACGGCCCGCTACTATGTCGCCCCGCGCGGACTCGACGCCGCGCTGGCAAAGGCCACGGCCTTCCCCAACCTCGCCCTGACCGGTGGACGAGCCGGGCAGGCGTGGCTGCCGGACAACGTCACTCCCGTCATGCCCGTCACCCAACTGGTCCTCTACACGACCGATCTCGGCGTGACCGCCGACACCCTCGGCTTGGCCGCAACCGACCCACCGTCAGCCAACGTCATCCTGCTCACCCCGCAAGACCCGGCCATCCTCGACCGGCCCGAGAGCCGAGCCGGGGTGCCGGTCGCGCCCCTGCCGATCGTCCTGGCGGACCTGCTCAGCCTACCTGGCCGCTACCCGCAACAGGCCACCGCGCTGATGGACGCCCTGGCCAAGGCCGACCCTCAATGGAGACCATGATGCCCGCCCCAGAATACGTTGCCGCCCGCCGCGTCCTGCTCGACGCGCTGGATGCCCTGACCGACCATCTCGACAACCTGTCCTCGTCGGCTCCCAAGCCATCTACCTTCACACCGGCGCGGGCACGCTCACCCCTTCCTACAGGGGGAAGGGGTGACCATCGTCTCCGGAAAGGACCGGATCTGGTCCACCGAGGACTGCGACGACTGGATCACCGCCGGGAGCCAATCCGTCGAGCCGGGCGGCAAGTATCAGTGGACCCTGGATTGGACCCTGCGCCGGTCCTCCGCGGACTGCAAACTGGCCAAAGCCCAGCTCAAGCCCGGCACCTACCAGGTCCAGGTGAGTTGGGGCAATACCTTCACCAAGAAGGCCTTCCAGATCGTCAAGTGAAGTGCCCTGGAGGGGGTTTCTCCGATGACCGTGGAGGTCGGGCCGTACGTCGCACAGGATGTTCCGTTCGGCCCATGCGGCCGCTGGCAGAATTGGGTGCGTCACAGTCACCCCGTCCGGAACGTATGTAAAGCGTGAACACTTCTGCGTCGTCGGTTGCGAAGCTCGCTGCCACCGGTTTGCCGGTGGTGTCCACCGCGGCGGCGGCTCGACCCTCGTTCGACGACTTCGTGGTGGCGCACAGCCCGGAGTTCCAGCGGTTCGCCTATTTGGTGACCGGGTCGAGTGAGGACGCCCGGGATGCGGTCCAGGACGCGCTGCTCGGCGTATTCCGGAAGTGGGAGGACCACATCCGTCCGGACGAGGCGACGGCGTACGTGCGGCGCAGCATCGCCAACGCCCATGTGTCGGCTTGGCGCAAGCGCCGCCGGGAGCATCCCCAGGCGGAAATCGGCGACTTCTACGATCAGCCGATCGCCGACCTGGCCGGCCCGGTGTGCGACGCCGACCAAGCCCGCAAACTGCTGGCCGGGCTGCCCAGGCGGCAGCGGGCCGCGCTGGTATTGCGCTACTGGGAGGACCGGCCCTACCGCGACATCGCCGAGGTGTGTGGCTGCAGCGAACAGGCCGCCCGGCGACTGGTCACCCGAGGGCTCGCGGCGCTGCGCGCCCGGTTGGGCGGCACCTGATGAACGTTATCCACTCGGCCGGCCCGGAAGTGAAGCACGCCGCTGGACACCTCGCCAGGCCATTCAACCATCCGGACAATTGAAAGAGTATCCACCATGATCGACTCCGAAGACCGCGCCGAACAGGCGCTCCGCACCGTATTCGCCGACGCTGCTCGGCGCAGCTTCGCACCGGTGTATCCGGTCGCGCTGCGGGCAGTGGCCAAGCCGGCTTCGCGGCTGCCGCGGATTCTGGCCGCGACGATCGGCGCCGCCGCGGTGGTCGTCCCGGTTGCCGCCTATGCGATGACGACCACACCGATTCCGGCAGCCCCGCTCACCGCGCCGGCGTCGTCGCCGGAAACCACACCGCCTGCCGCATCGGCTGCGGGCTATCTCCACACCACCATCCGCGTCTTCAGCGCCGGACGCGACGATCCGGGCGTGATGGAATCCTGGACCGATGAAGCCGGTTGGACCTGGTCGCGGATCGTCAACGACGCCGACGTGCTGGAGGGATATCAGGTCAGCGCCCCCACCGATGCCGCCGATCGGGTAGTCGCGGCGGATGCCGACGACCCGGCCGCCGTGGACGCCGCGATCGAGGCCCACGTGCGCCGGAGCGTGACGTCGGGGGACGACTCGCCACTCACCGCGAGCGACGTCGACCAGTGGGCATTCGAGCTGTATGTGGAGACCCTCTGTGACCGGAACCTCACCGAAACCGGCCGGTCAGTGGTCGTGGAGGCTCTTTCGGCACGCTACCCGTCCGCGACCGGGGAACTCGACCCCGCCGGGCGCCCGGCGACGCTCTACACCGTCAGCTATGACAATGGCTGGGGTCCGATGTCCGACGGGGTGTATCTCGACCCGAGGAGCAACGAAGTACTGGCCTTCTTCGAGGACAAGGGCGGTCCGCTCGACCACGACAATCCCACCGCCCGTAACTCCACCGGTGACCTGACCGTGTACGCCACCGGCGATCCGGCGCCCGAACTCACCACCACCATCCCGGATAGTGTGGACGGCGACTACACCCTGGTGACCTCCGAACGCACCGGCAGCATCCCGGAATCCGTCCTCGCCGTCACCGGCGCCGGCCGCGACGAAGCCTGGTACTTCCCCGACAACGAGCAAGGACGGGTGATGCAGAAGAAATTAGAATCGGTGGTACCGGGTGAGGGCCTTGGCGGCTACTCCTGCGAAACCCTGGGCGGCCACTCCATCAGGTGTATCCGAACCGTCGGCTAGCGCCGAGGCGACGAGAGCCGGTCGACTCCGCCAAGTGGCGTTTCCATGGCGGCAAGTCCTGGAACCGGATGCTCATCTGACGCTGTCCGTCCCCTTGCTACATGGGGAAGGGTTCTTGACCAGGGGCGATGGGCGCTGGAAGGGGAGACTTGCATGGGTTCGCGATGCTTGTCCACATGGTGGACAGGATGTTGGAGTGGTTCATGCGCTGTTTCCCTTCGCTGCCGTCATTGCTGGGTGGGCCGCCGCTCTGGGGCTGGCAGGACGGTGGTTGAGGACAGTGTAACGGCCAGCGCGGGGCGGTTTGAGGTCGGCTGGTGAGGTGACGCGCTGGCTGACCACGGGCCGCTCGACCGTTCTGGGGAGCTGATGCTGGAATGGGGCATGATTACTCGATTGTTGGGCTGGTTTCGCGCCAGAGTGCCGCGTCAGGTCACTGTTGGAGAATTGGTCGAGCGGTGGCTGGCCACGAAAGTCAATCTGTCGGTCGGCGGGTTCGGAGCCTGCCGGGCGGCGGCCGCTCGCGTCTGGCGTTACTTCGGTGGCGTCACGCCGGCGGCCTTGACCACTTCGGCCGTCCGCCAGTGGTCGGCGGCGATGGCTGTGGGGGAGCCAGGCCGACCGGCTTCCCAGTCCACCCGAGCGAAAGCCCTCGAGTGTCTGCGAGGCTCACTGGAAATCGGTGTCGAGGCTGGGGTGGTGAGGTCGAACCCGGCCGTCGGGGTCAAAGCTGGCCGATCCAAGCGCCGTCCGGTGCGCGCCCTGGAACCCGAGCAGGTGGCGGCGTTGGCGCGGGCCTGTGGCAAGCACGGTCCGCTGATTTGGCTGCTGGCGACCTGCGGGCTCAGGATCGGCGAGGCCTGTGCCCTCAATGTCGGAGACGTCAACCTGGCGCGCGGCCGTCTCAACGTCAAGCCTGGCAAGACCGGCAAGGGCCGGGAGGTCGCGCTGCCCAGGTTCGTGGCGGCTCGCCTCGACCTGACGCGGCCACCGGATCGACCGCTGTTCACCTCGCTGACAGGAGGCCAACTCGATCCCAGGGTGTGGCGGCGGCAGGTGTTCGGGCCAGCCAAGGTAGTGATCGGCCAACCCGGCATCACGCCGCACTGTTTGCGGCACACGGCCGCGTCTCTGGCCATCCAGGCCGGTGCCGACGTCAAGGCTGTCCAAGCCATGCTGGGCCACGCCAGCGCCGCCATGACCCTCGACACCTACGCCCACCTCTGGGACCACGGGCTCGACGATGTCGCGCGCCGCTTCGACCGGCTGATGGGGGACCTGGGCCGATCCGGCGCGGATCTTCCGCTGACGCCAGCCGCGGCTAGTCTGACGTTGATGGCTGAGACCAAGGTCAGGGCCCCACGGGCGGTCTGGGGCGCGGCCAACGCGACGTTGGCGGAACTTGCCGCGAGCCGAAGACCGCATGACCTTCCTCTACGTCGAGCGGGCCATCATCTCGCGGTCCGACAGCGCCATCACGGCGACCGACGAGTTGGGCACGGTTTCTCTGTCGGCGGCCGCGCGCGACTACCCGCGTACAGCAGAGCCGTCGGTTGACGAGATCTGGGACGGCTCATGATCGTCTTGCTGCTGTCCCAGAGCCCGGCCAGCCTGCGCGGGGTCATCACCCGCTGGCTGTTGGAGGTGTCAGAGGGCGTCTATGTCGGGCGTGTCTCGGCCCGGGTGCGCGAGGCCCTCTGGACGAGGGTGGCCGCCGACCTCAACCGTGGTTCACGGGCGGTGCTGATCTGGCCCGATGGCGGCGACCAGGGCCTGGGATTCCGGGTCCACAACCGAGAATCCGACATTGTCGACTTTGACGGCATCACTTTGGTACGCCGCCCGACGGACAACGAAGCTGGCCGCCGGCGTGCCCTGGAGGCGTACACCGATCTGACCGAGCGCCAAGTCGACGCGGCCATGCGGAAGTGGCTGCGCCGCTATCACCCGGACAGTCCCCGAGCCGCGGTCAGACAGCGGACCAGGCCCACGGCGGATGTCAACGACCGGGCGGCGGGGGAAGTGCCGTAGGACGGCTGGGGAAGCGCTCTATGACGGCACCGCTGCTGCCGGTCCGGCTGTCGGCGTGGCCTTCGCCCGCTTGTGAAGACCTTGTGACGGAATCTCGAATTGTTTGGGTGAAGGCTGTGTTGCGAGCGGCGAGTCGCGCAAAATCGCGTTGACAAACCCCCGGCGTAAGGCGGTGCCGTTGGAGACGATGTTGCGGATGTACCTGCTGCAGGTGTGGCTCGGTCTGTCCGATGAGGGGGTGGACGACCAGATCCTCGACTCTTATGCGATGCGCCTGTTCATGCGGCTCGACTTCGGCCGCGGCCAGCAGGTGCCGGACGCGACCACGCTGCCGCGTTTCCGGCATCTGCTGGAGCGCCACAAGCTGGGTGAGCGGATGTTCACCTGGTTGAACGCCAGGCTGGAGGCCGAAGGCCTGATGATGCGCGGCTGCTCGATTGGGGACGCCGCGATCATCGCCGCCCCGTCGTCGAGGAAGAACGCGGCCGGCGCCCGGGACCCCGAGATGCGTCAGACGAAGAAGGGCAGCCAGTGGTACTTCGGGATGAAGGCCCACACCGGTGTCGATGTCGGCACCGGCCTGGTCCACAGTGTGGACGTGACCGCGGCGAGCGTGCACGCCCTCGATGAGATCACCGGTCTGGTGAGAGACGATGACCAGGTGGTGTACGCCGACGCCGGCTATCAGGGCGTCGGGAAACGTCCCGAGATCGCCGGCGACGAGCACTTGTCGCAGGTGGCCTGGCGGGTCGCCGCCCGCAAGGGGACGCTCAAGAAGATGCACGCCCACGAGCGGGCCATTGAGTCGCGCAAGGCGTCCGTCCGGGCCAAGGTCGAACACCCGTACCTGATCGTGAAATGGGACTTCGGGTTCGCCAAGACCCGCTACCGCGGGCTGGCGAAGAACCTGAACCGGCTCCGGGTCGCGTTCGCCTCAGCGAACCTACTCATGCTCGCCTGCGGCCAGGCCATCCAAACCCGGCTCACCGCCGCGGTCACAGCCGGGTAACCCGGGCGGAAGCCTGCCCAGAACCCGCACAAGGCCCCCGAAACCAAGAATCAGAAGGCGGAAACAGGGCAACAGAGACACCGAGCAGCCCCAAAGCGCCACTCACCCCACCCGAGGACGGGTAGTCAGTCACATGGAGAGTCCCTTGGACCGGGGATGGGGCTCGGCATGGGACTTCAAGCTGCGGTCTGCGCGGTGGCCGCCGCAGCTTGACGGCAACTCGGCGCCGTGTCGCGCGACTGGTTCGGGTGGCGCACCGCAGTGGCCGCTTTTCGGCGTCCGGCAAGCGTCGCTGGTGGGCGGCCCACGGCGTCCTCCCGCTAACATTCTTGCGTAGTGGGCACTGCGCGGTGCGCACATCGCGAAAAGGGGCCTTAGGGCGCGACACATTAGAGGGGAAAAATGTCACAGCTAAGCAAGAAACTCGCCGTCGGGGCAGCCGCCATGGCTGTGGCGGCATCGCTATTCGCCAGCGCCGGCACGGCCTCGGCCTACACGACCGTCACGCAAGACGAGGACGCCTTGGCAACCTACGACGTCGACGCGCTGAGCGAGTTGGACAACTCCAACGCCCCGGCGATGGTCGTCACGCCGAAGAAGTACGCCAACCAGACGACCGAGCGGAAGATCCACACTTTCAAGACGACCGCCGGCAACGCCAACTACACCTTCCGCACCAAGCTGTTCCTGCCGACAGTCATCAAAGGCAAGCGCTGGTCGACGATCCAGTCGTTCGAGATGGTGGGCAAGTATCTCTACGAGGTCGTGCTGGACGAGAAGGCCAAGGACAAGGGCTTCATCGCCCGTTGGGATATGGACATCTTGTCGGCCGGCGGCATCGACGGCGGCTCCTGGGCCCTGCGCGACATGCGTTACGGCGAGTACGGCGCCCAGAAGAAGGCTTTGAAGCAGGGCCCGCGCATCACGATCGGCCACGGCCAGTCGCTGGCCTACAACCCGGCCGACGGCATGCTCTACATGTGGGGCAACGACCAAGACAGCAGCGCCGTCTACCACGAGCTTGAGCAGATCGACCCGAACACGATGAACATCACCAAGGTCTACAAGTTCAAGACGATCGCCAACAACGGCAAGAGCGCGACCACCAGCCACAACTTGGTGTTCGACAACGACGGCCACTTCTATTACGAGCAGATTCAGCAGACCCCGACGCCGGGAACGACCAGTGGCGCGGTCAAGATTTATCGCGGCACAATCGCCGACGAAAAGGTGTCCATCGAACTGCTGCCCCAGTTGATCAAGAACCGTCCCGGCACGCTCGGCCAAAGCCTGGGCTACAACTCCGCCACCGGCGACATGTACCTCGTCAGCGACGGCGCCTTCACGGCCTTCCCGATCGCCAAGCTGGCCGAGGGCACGCTGACCGCCGACGACCTGAAGTACACCGTCCTCAACACCAAGCGCGAGATGGAGGGCATCGACTTCGACGACAACGGCGACATCTACATCCTGCTGGCCCAAGGTCCTGAGATCATCTCCACCCAGGCGGCCGCCAAGACTCTCGTCTCGCCGGTGCCGAAGATCAAGGGCACCGTCAAAGTTGGCAAGACGGTGAAGGCGGTCGGTCCGTACTGGAACTATCCCGACGCCAAAGTGGCCTACCGCTGGGTGCTGGACGGCAAGGTCGTCTCCAAGAACAAGTCGTACAAGATTCCGGCCAAGGCTGCCGGCAAGACGCTGCGGCTCAAGATCATCGGCAAGAAGTCCGGTGTGAAGTCGGCGACGGTCGCCACCAAGGCCGTCACCGTCAAGAAGTAGTGAGCCGGTCGTCGGCTTGACGGCTCAAGACCAGACCCCGCTTCCACTTGGAGCGGGGTCTGGTCGTCTCGGGCGCTCGCCAATGCGCGCCCGCGCAGTGGCGCGGTCGGTGTCCAGGCGACGGTCGCTGTGGCCGTGGCGAACAGCCCGGCTGGGGCGTTGCGATAGTGTTGCCTCGTGACGACGAGGACGAGGCGTGTGGCGTGGCTGGTGTTGTGGCCCGTCAGTTGTGTCGCGGCGGGCGTTTTGGGGTTTTTCGCCTCGCAGAACTGGGCGGCGGCCCTGCTGGCGGCGGCGGCGGCGGGTGTCGGCGTGCGGGCGGTGTGGCTGTTGGAGACGATCGCCGCCGGCCTCGGCGGCACGGACCAGACGCGCAAGCTGGCCAAACTGCTGGCCGACAACCTGCCCAAGCTGCGCAAAGACACCGCGCGCAGCTCGACGGCTTTGGCCGGGCTGGCCCAAGAGGTCGGTCGGGCCGCCACCGCCATGACCGCCACCGCCATGGAGGCCGGCGAGCTGAACAGCCGCCTGCGGTCCTCGGGCAGCGCCGACCGCGAGGATTTCCGGCGCGCCTGCGCCGCCATGGAGGCGAGCGCCCTGGAGTTGGCCGAGATCAACTCCCGGCTCGGGCTGAAAGCCTCCGACGCCGACGCCCAATTGCCGAACTGACCCCGCCATGAGCGCCAACCAGCCGGACGGCATCAGCGTCATCCTGGCCACCTGCCGGGGCGCCGGGCGCATCGGTCGCGCCCTCAACTCGCTGGCCCGTCAAACTCTTGCCCCCGAGCGTTTCGAGGTGGTGGTGTCCGTCAACGGCCCAGACGACGGCACGACGGCAGTGGTCGAGCGCTTCGCCGCCGCCCATCCGGCCATGAACATCGTCGTGACGGCCTCGCCGCAGGCCAGCGTCTCGCGGGCCCGCAACATTGCCCTGGAACTGGCCCGCATGGGCTATTTCACAGTCTTGGACGACGACGACTGGGTGTCGCCGGAGTATCTCGGGGCGCTGCTGGAGCGCTGCGCACCCGGCCGGGTGGCGACGACGTTCGTCTGCGACGTGCCCGTCGACGGGCCGCGCACCTTCAGCCACTACCTGGGCGAGGCGGTGGCGCGCTGGGCCGGTCGGACGATGCCCGCCACCGAACTGCCCAGTCTGACGTCGGCCAACGGCGGCAAAGCGGCCCCGACGCAGTTGGGGCGACGGGCGCTGTTCCCACCGCAGGTCAGCAGCGGCGAGGACGTCGTCTTCTGGTCGCGGCTGGTCACCCAGCGGGTGCGCCAGGTCGCCGTCCTGCCGATCCACGCCCGGGCCTTCTACTACCGCCACGTCCGATCGGCGTCGGTGTCGCGGCGCAGCGACGACCAGTGGGTTGAGGACCGCCTCGTCGTCATCGCCGAATTGAAAACCCTGAGCGCCGACTTCCCGGCCTGGGCGCAGCGTTTCGCCTTCGCCGTCTACGGGCAGTGCGTCAGCCTCGGACAGGCCGCCGCCGCCCGCCCGGAGCTGTTGGACGACCTGTCGGCCCGCCTGGAGCCGCTGGCCACCCACCACCAGTTCGAGGCGTTCTGGCGGGCCGCCCGTCCCGAAGCGCGGTGAGGCGGGCTGCCGAGTGAGATGGCGGCGACGACCAGCGCCTGCCGGCCCCAGCCGGGACGGCCGGGCTCAGCGTATCCACTGGCCTCTGGTGTCGATGACGGGGACGCCCGCGGGCACCTCGGCGGCCCGTCCGGCGAAGGCTTGGTGGTCGACCAGCAGCACCACCGCGTCGGCTTGGCCGACGGCGTCGCGGAAGCCGCACTTGGCGACGTTGGGCAGGGCGGCCAAATCCGGCGGCAGGGCCTTGAGGTGTGGCTCGACGGACAGGATCTTCCCGTGGGGCAGGCGCTCGGCCAGCTGTTTGACGATGGCGCGGGCCGGCGACTCGCGGATGTCGTCGATATTCGGTTTGAAGCTCAACCCCAGCGCCGCCACCGTCGGCGCGTCGACGCCGGCGACGGCGTCCAGCACTTTGCCCACCACCCATTTGGGTTTGCCGTCGTTGACTTCGCGGGCGGTGCGGATCAGCGGCGAGTTGTCCGGGTCGGCCGAGACGATGAACCACGGGTCGACGGCGATGCAATGCCCGCCCACGCCCGGCCCTGGTTGCAGGATGTTGACGCGCGGGTGGTGGTTGGCCAGCTCGATCAGCTCCCAGACGTCCACCCCCAAGTCGTCGCTGACAAGGGACAACTCGTTGGCGAAGGCGATGTTGACGTCGCGGAAGGAGTTCTCCACCAGCTTGCACAGCTCGGCGGTGGTGGCGTCGGTGCGCAACAGTTGGCCGGTGCAGAACAGGCCGTACAGTTCGGCGGCGCGCTCGGCGGCGTCCGGCGTCAAACCGCCGATGACGCGGTCGTTGCTGACCAGTTCTACCATCACCTTGCCCGGCAGGACGCGCTCGGGGCAGTAGGCGTAGGCGACGCCCGTCAGGTCGGGGCGGCGTTGGGCGACCCATTCGGCCAGCCGCCGGGTGGTGCCGGGCGGGGAGGTCGATTCGAGGACGACCAGCGAGTCGTCGTCGAGATATTCGGCGATGCTCTCCGCCGCCGCTTTGACGTAGCTCAGGTCGGGGCTGTGGTCGTCCAGGAACGGCGTCGGCACGGCGATGACGAAGGCCTGGGCGGGGGCTGGCTTCGTGGCGGCCGTCAGACGTCCGCACTCCAAGGCTTTGGCCAGATGGCCGGCCAGGTCGGGCTCGACGAACGGGACCTGCCCGGCGTTGACGCTGTCCACCACCTGCTCGACGACGTCGACGCCGCGCACCTGGGCGCCGTTCTCGGCCAGGACCACCGCCGTGGGCAGGCCGATGTAGCCCAGGCCGATCACGTTTACCAGCAAGTCGTCTCCTCACGCGGCGAAGTCGGCGGGTTTGGCCGCCAAGCCATACAGGTAACTTACCGCCTCCACGATACGCCCGGCGGCCCGGCCGTCGCCGTACGGGTTGACGGCCCGCGCCATGGCGGCGTGGGCGGACGCGTCCGACAGCAGGCGGTCGGACACGGCGAAAATCTTCGCCTCGTCCGTGCCGACCAGGACGGCCGTGCCGGCGTCGACCCCCTCCATGCGCTCGGTGTTGTCGCGCAGCACGACGACGGGCACGCCGAGTGACGGCGCCTCCTCTTGGATGCCGCCGGAGTCGGTCAGCGCCAGATAGGCCTTCGACATGACGTGGGCCAGTTCGAAATAGCCCAGCGGCTCGGTCAAGACGAAGTTGTCCAGGCCCTCCAGCGCGGGGACGAAAATGTCGCGGACCAGCGGGTTGGCGTGCAGCGGGAAGACGAAGAGGTCGCCGGGGTGGGCCTGGGCCAGGCGGGCCAGGGCGCGCGCCGTGTGGCGCATCGGCTCGCCCCAGGACTCGCGGCGGTGGCTCGTCACCAGGACGATCCGGCGGTTGGAGGCGAGGGCGGCGGCGACGGCCGGGTCGTCCGGCTCCCGCCGCAGTTCGGCGGCTTGCTGGAGGGCGTCGATAACGGGATTGCCGGTGACGACGACGCTGGCCGCGTCGTGCCCCTCGCGCAGCAGGTTGGCGCGGTTGGCGGCGGTGGCGGCCAGGTGGAGGGCGGCGATTTGCGAGACCAGGCGGCGGTTGCCCTCCTCGGGGAAGGGCGATTTGATCGTCGGGGTGCGCAGGCCCGCCTCGACGTGGATCACGTCGACCCCGGCGTAGAAGGCGGCCAGGGCGGCGGCGAAGGCCGAGGTTGTGTCGCCTTGGACGAAGACCGCCCGCGGCCCGTCGGCCAGCAGCGGCTCCAGCCCCTCGATGGTGCGGGCGGCCAGGGTGGAGATCGTCTGGCCGGGGGCGAACAGGTCGAGGTCGTGGTCGGGCGCGATGCCGAAACCGGCGTTGATTTGGTCGAGCATGGCGCGGTGCTGGCCCGTCACCGCCACCGTCACGGCGAAGTCGCCACAGGCCTGGAAGGCCCGTATCACGGGGGCCAGCTTGATCGCCTCGGGCCGCGTCCCGTAGGCGAACATCACCGGTATCGGCACGGCCCCACCTTTCCCCGCAGACATCCCCCACATGCTATCGCAGCCCCGACACCGTGGCCTCGGTGACATGGGCACGTGACAGAAGAACCGATGTCACGTTGGCGGGCGGCCCGTCTGGGGCATGTGACAGAAGAACCGATGTCACGTTCGGGGGCTTGCGGACGGCGATTTCCCCAAGGGGGCACGGGCCGGGCGCTCGACCAAGTACGCTGTTGTCACCTCGACACAGATAGGCGGCGACGATGGGCAAATCACTGCGGGTGGGAATCTTGACGGCTGGCGGCGACTCGCCCGGCCTCAACGCCGCGATACGCGGCTTCGGCAAGGCCGCCATCGGGCATCACCACATGGAGCTGGTCGGCTTCCGCGACGGAATTCGCGGGCTGGCCGAGAACCGCGTCGTCGAACTGGGGCAGGGGGCGCTGTCGGGCATTTTGACGCTGGGCGGGACGATTCTGTCGACCAGCCGCGACAAGGTCCACAAGATGGTCGTCGACGGCGAGCCGCGCGACATGCGCGAGACGATCTTGGCCAACTACCAGGCCAACAACCTCGACGCCCTCGTCATGCTGGGCGGCGGCGGCACGGCCAAGAACGCGCTGCGGCTGGCCGAGGCCGGATTGAACATCATCACTTTGCCCAAGACGATCGACAACGACATCGCCTGCACCGACACGACTTTCGGTTTCGCGACGGCCACCGAGATCGCCACCGAGGCGGTCGACCGGCTGCATTCGACGGCCCACTCCCACCACCGCATCATCTTGACCGAGATCATGGGCCACGCGGCCGGCTGGCTGACGCTGGCGGCCGGCATCGCCGGCGGGGCCGACATCATCCTGATCCCGGAGATCCCCTACAGCGTCGACTCGGTCGTCGACACCATCCAGGGGCGGCTGTCGCGCGGCTCGACGTTCTCGGTGGTGGCGGTGGCCGAGGGCGCCCGCGACACGAAAGACTCGGCCGACTACGAGGCCGCCAAACTGCTGGTCCGCACGGCGTCGACGCCGGAGGCCGAGCGGGCTGCCCGCGCCCATCTGGCGCACGTCGTCGACTTGCAGCGCGAGCACACCTTCAAGCTGGCCCGCGAGCTTGAGGCCGCCACCGGCTTGGAGTCGCGCGTGACGATCCTGGGTTACGTCCAGCGCGGCGGCACGCCGTGCGCCGCCGACCGGCTGCTGGCCACCCGCTTGGGCACGGCCGCCGCCCAACTGGTGTCGGAGGGGACGTTCGGCGTCATGGTGGCCGCCCGTGGCGAGGGCACCGAGCCGGTGCCGCTGACCGATGTCGCCGGGAAGGTCAAGCTGGTGCCGCCCGACCACGAGTGGGTGCAGGCGGCCAGGCAGTTGGGCACGGGCTTGGGCGACTGATGGTCAAGCACGTTGTCATGTGGAACTTCGCCGACCAGGCGGAGGGAGGCGTCAAAGCCGCCAATCTGGCGAAGGCCAAAGCCGGGCTGGACGCCTTGCAGGACCTCGTGCCAGGCCAGCGCCATTTGGAGATCGCCATCGGCGCCGACGGCTTCGAGCACGCCTACGACATGGTGCTCTACTCCGAGTTCGACACCGCTGAGGCGTTGACGGCCTACGCCACCCATCCCGAGCATGTCGCCGTCGCGTCGTTCATCAAAGCTTGCGCCACCGCACGGGTGGCCTTCGACTACGAGGTCTAGCCACGCCGCTGCGCGAAGGCGCGCGCTCGGCGGCGCCGCAGAACGGGTCGATTGAGGCGGCGTCACGGCGAGGACGGCTTGCCCGTACGCGAGCGGCGCGGCCTGGTCAGGAGTTCAGCTTCAGCGTCGCCCGTACCAGGTTGTGGTCGGACGGGATGACGCCGGTGAACTTGCCGGACTGGTCGACTTTGACGACCGTCTGCCATTCCAGGACGGTGGCCTGTTTGGTCAGGATGTAGTCGAGGTAGACGCCGTTGTCGGTGACGCGCTGGCGGGCCACCCGCTCGTAGTTGTTGAACGAGTCGAAGTTGGCGTTGAGCCGGACTTTGGCGGTCGGGCTGATCGCCTGGCCGCGGGCCGAATTGCCCAGCGGGTCGGCGAAGCCGTCGCCGATCAGCACTTTGTAGGGGCCGTTGTCGGGCACCGACCAGTTGTAGGAGTTGAGGTCGCCGGTCATCACCACCGGCAGGTTGTCGGTGTTCTTGGCTTTGATCTCGGCGACGATCTCCTTGGCCTGTTTGACGCGCGTGTTGTAGTACTTGCGGCTCTTGCCGGTGTCTTTCAGCGGCTCCAGATGGGTGGTGGCGAAGAAGAAGCGCTTGCCGGTCGACTTCTGCTCGAACACCGCCCAGGCCAGGAAGCGGTCGGTCAACTCCGGCGAGGCCTCGCTGAGCTTCTTCGAGCCGGCCGCGATCTTCGTCAAACGGTCGGATCGGTAGAGGATGCGCGCCCCGCCGGAGGCGCCGCGATCCTTCGGCACGCAGGAGTCCCAGTCGGTCGGCGTGGTCGAGCGGACGCAGTTGTAGCGGGCTTTGACGCTCACCTTCCACGGCGATCCCAGCAGGTTGACGAGGTCCTCGTATTGCGAGACGCCCGACTTCTTGCCGTCGACGACGAGCTGGCCTTGGGTGGCCTCCTGCACGCCGATGACGTCGAGGTCGGCGGCCAGGATGTTGGCCGCCACCAGGGTGCGCCGCGTCGCCCACGGGTTGAAGTCGGGGCTGGTGGACGTGCAGGTGGCGCAGTTGACGTTGTAGCTGCCGACCCGCAAGTCGGTCAGGGGCCGCGTCTTGAGTTTCGCGGTCATGCTGTACGGGCCGACCGGCTTCCCCTTCGCGTTCAGCCCGCGCACCTTCACGTAGTAGGCCGTTGCGGCTTGCAACCCCGTCAGGTCGAAGGTGACGCCTGACGAGGCATCTACTCTACGGTTGGTGTCGAACTTCGCGTCTGTGGCGCTGGCCACGCGGTAGGAGACGGCCCCGGCGATGGCCTCCCAGCGCAGGGTGATGGTGGTCGGCGAGGAGGTCGTCTTGACCGGCGCTTTGGCCCGTTTGGCCGCCGCTTGGGCCGGCGGGGCCGTCAGCAGTCCCATGAACAGTCCCACGACCAGCGTCAGCGCCATCGCCGCACGGGCCAACCATCGCCCGCCAACCGCTCCCATCAAACAACCCCCGAGTTGAAATATCCACTACCGAACCTAGCAACCGTTGCGGCCGGTCACACACCTGCGGCGGCGATCCGGCGGCAACCCTAAACCCATGCTGAAAACTTGCTGAGAGCAGGGTCTTTGTGGCATAAGACCCTGGTTCCATGCCTTGTCAGAGGGGGTATGACCAAACGGTCTCGGGGACGGGGCGGATCAGGCCAACCCCCGCCCCCGTTCTTGTGACAGGACCGCCCCCGAGGGCGGGGAGGGTGTGCCGTCGGCAAGGGGCCTCGCCGGGCCTGGCGGAGTCGGCCGATATGGTGGGGGCGGGCTGGGTTCGCCGCCTTGTCCCGGGTGGATTCAAGATCGTGCTCCGGTTGTGGCTTTCGGGGCGGATCGGCGTCGGGATATCTAGATGTGTTTAGGAATGGGGGGGCTAGGCCTTTGGCGGCGGGATCGGGGGTGGATTTGGCCGTGGTTGGGAGATTGTGGGCGAGAATTGGCGAACCTCTGTTGTGGAGGTGTGGTTGTGTGCTATGTTCTGGGCCAGGGTTGTTGTTTCCTCCCGGGCCGATGGCGGCTGGGGACAAAATCGCAGGAGGGTGACGGCCATGAAGGGTTTCCGCGCAGTGTCTGACGGGGTTGTCGGGACGGGTTTTGCCGCCCCCCCCCCTGTGGCTGATTTCTGATTCTCGTGGTTGGCGCAGTCGTGGCGGTCGCGGCCGTGCTTGGTTGAGGCGGCTGGCTGTGGCGGTTTGTTTGGGCCTTGTGGGGTCGTCGTTGGGTGGCGCCCCGTTGGCGTTGGCGGTGTCGGGGGTTCATATTCGTTATGAGGCTGCGGGTGTGACGTTGTGTGATGATAATCGGCAGGCCGAGGTTGGGGTGTTGGATGGGTCGTTTTTTGTGACGGCGGAGGTGGTGTCGGGTTCGGCGTCGGTGTCGTGGTCGTCGTCGGATGAGGATGTGTTGCAGGTCGAGGAGCCGGTGTCGTCTGGGATGGTGGCGGATGCGTCGTATGGTTTCAGGTCGGATTTTCCGGGTGTTGTGGGTGTGGGCCAGGGTGTGGCGGAGTTGCGGGTTGTGGTGGGGGATCAGGATTCGTCGAAGCCGCAGGTGTCGAAGTCTTGCAAGGTGAGTGTGTGGGAGGCGGTTGAGAATCGGACGTCTGGGGCTGTGGCGGTTGGCGGTGTGGCGTATTCGGGGGCGTTCGCGGGCGCTGGGGTGCGTCCGTTCCAGGGGCCGGCGAGTGTCGAGGTTTGGGGGGAGTCTGGGGATTTTTGGTGGGTGCAGTTCGACGCCGGGGTGTTGCAGGATGGGTCGGATTTCCGGCGGGCGTTTGTGCCGAAGGACCAGGTTCGGGTTCCGGCTGGTTCGGTGGTGTTGGGTTCGTCGGTGTTGAGTGTGCCGGTGGGTGGCGAGGTGTCGCTTGGTTGGAGTGTGGGGGAGGATTACGCCGACGATGTGGTTTTGTCGTGGTCGTCGTCGAATGAGGCGGCTGTGGCGGTTGTGGATGGCGGGGATTTGTCGGGTGTCGGGGATGATGTGGCGAGTGTGGCTGGTGTGGGCGAGGGGGCCTCTTTGGTGGTGTTGTCGGCTTCGTCGTCGTTTGGGGCGTTGGTGTCTGGTTCGGCATGGGTGTCGGCGTATACGGATTTCGGTGGTGTGGCGGGCACGGTGGTGTCGGATGCGGCGGTGTTGGCGTGGGCTGACGGTGGCGCTGATGTGGTTGGGTTGTTGGCGGCCGGGGGCCGGGTGGTTGTCGATGGGGTGTCGGGTGGTTTTTGGGCTGTCGGGTTCGGCGACGGGATCGGCTATGTGCCGAAGGAGGCCGTGGCTGTCGACATGTCGGTGACGTTGTCGCAGTCGTATGTGGTGTTGGCGAAGGGCGCGTCGAGCCAGTTGTCGGCGGCGGTGTCGCCTGACGGCGGGACGCTCGGGTGGTCGTCGTCGGACGGCGGGATAGCCTCAGTTGACAACGGTTTGGTGTCTGGTGTGGGCGAGGGCGTGGACGACATCACGGCGTCGGCTAGTTGGCCGTATTGGGGTCCCTGGTCGGCGTCGGCGAAGGTGTCTGTCTATGATCCGATCAAGCAAACTCCCGGCTTGGTGTTGGGCGACACGGCGTTGCTGTACTGGGCCGACCCCTCGGCCGACTCCGAGCAGTTGGACAAGGATGTACAAGTGTCGGTTGTCGGCAGGCTTGGCGGTTGGTGGGTTGTGGATTCGGCCGGGGTTCCCGGTTTCGTCGCCAAAGCCGACATCAAACTCCTCACCAAGGTGGACCTCTCGGCGGAGTATTTGGTGTTCCAGGTGGGCGACAACACGACGTTGACGGTTGACGCCGCCCCGGATCCGGACGGCATCGACTGGTCGTCGAGCGCCGCGGGCGTGTTGTCGGTTGGCGCTGGCGGCCAGGCGACAGCCAAAGGCGAGGGTGTGACTGTGGTGTCGGCGACTGGCTCCTGGTCGTTCACCGACCCTGTGTCTGGCACGGCCACCGCGAGTGTGTACACGCCTGTCGAGAAGGTCGGGGCGGTCGCCAAGCAGGCGATGTCCGTCCGGGCGGCGGCGGACGGCAAGTCCAGGGTTGATGATGGCGTCGCGAAGGGCGACACCATGGTAGTTCTCGGCAAGGCCGGGGACTATCTGTATGTGGAGCACGGCGGGGTGCGCGGCTTCGTCCCCAAACAGGCCTCCGAAGTCAACGCCGACATTGTGATCACCGACGCCGACCTTGTCCTTGCGGTCGGCCAGACGCAGCCGTTGGGCGTCAAGATCACCCCCGCCGGCACCGACCCGGCCGTGTGGGCGTCCACGGACCCGTCGATTGTGTCTGTTGACCAGAA
>JAISUF010000057.1 GCA_031272195.1 Propionibacteriaceae bacterium | reverse complement strand
CGCCCGCACCTCGACATCCCTCGCCTGCAACACAATCGCCCATTATCGCACATTGACGCTCAGCGCCCTGGCCGCGACGCTGCCCGGGCCACCTCCTGCGCGGTCTCCCGTTGTTTCGCGTAGGCCGCCTAACGTGACGTTCTTCTGTCACGTGGTTGTCGAGGGCACCCCGCCTGAGGCACGTGACGAACCGTCCCTACGTCACGTGGCCGATGCCCATGTCACGTGGCCCATGCCACGTGGCTGGCTCAGGACTTGGGCGGGCGGCCGCGCTTCGGCATCGGCGCGGCCTCCTTGGGCAGGCGTCCGGCCTTCTTCAACGCCTGGCGCAGCAGCAGCTCCAGATGGGCGTTGACGGAGCGGAACTCGTCTTGGGCCCACCTGGCCAGGGCCTCGTGGACCGCCGGATCCAGCCGCAGCAGGACGGCGGCCCGCTTCTGCGACTCGGACATCGCTCAGGCGTAGAGCGTGCCGGTGTTGACCACCGGCGTGGCCTGGGCCGAGCCGCAAAGCACCACCAGCAGGTTCGACACCATGGCGGCCTTGCGCTCCTCGTCCAGCTCCACCACGTCGTCCTCCTCCAGGCGGGCCAGCGCCGACTCGACCATCGTCACCGCGCCCTCGACGATCTGCTCGCGGGCGGCGATGACGGCCGAGGCCTGCTGCCGCTGCAGCATGGCGTGGGCGATCTCCTGGGCGTAGGCCAGCGAGGAGATGCGCACCTCGACGACCTCCAGGCCGGCCACGCCCACCCGGGCGGCGACCTCCTGGGCCAGCTCGACGGCCACCTGTTCGGTCGAGCCGCGCAGCGACTCCTGGCCGGGTTTGGCGTTGTCGTAGGGGTGGACGGAGGCGACGTGGCGCAGCGCCGACTCCGACTGGGTGGCGATGAACTTCTCGAACTTCTCGACCGCGAAGACGGCCTTGGCGGTGTCGGCCACCTGCCAGACTACGATGGCGGCGATATTGACGGGGTTGCCGTCGGCGTCGTTGACCTTCAACTCGTTGGTCTCGAAGTTGCGGACCTTTACCGAGACGGTGCGCCGCGACGACAGCGGCGGCACGGCCCGCAGGCCGGTCTTGCGCAGCGTTCCGACGTACTTGCCGAAGAACTGGACGACTTTGGTGTCGCCGGGGCTGACGATCGTCACCATGCTGGCCACGACGCCCGCCACCAACAAGCCCAAGGCGGACAGCAGGACTTGCGGCAGGGTGTTGTCGCCCAGCTCCGAGCGGGCGGCGCCGTCGATGAACTGCCACAGGCTCAAAGCGCCGATGACGACGACGGCCAGCACGACGATCCAGCCGCTGCCAAGGGAGGGCGAGGGACGCTCCACGACGTCAACCCTGACGCCCGAGTGCCCGACAGGTTTGGGGGTGGTGGCCATGTCGGCTCCTTCCACTAGTAATGTGATATCTCATTAATATCACATTACTCGGAACCGCACAAGGGGTTCGCCGGCCTGCGGCCGATGGCTCGGCGGGCCGCCGCGGTCGAGTCAGCGCGACGGCATGTCACTCGGCCTTGGCGACGACGACGCCTCGTCCCGCCCACGGCGCCATCGCCGCCTCGAACTCCCCCGCCAAGCCGGCTGGCAGCTCCACGGCGAACCGGGCCGAGGCGCCGTACTCGGCCTCCACCGAAGCCTGGTTGGACGCCGCCCACGACCGCAGCGCGTTCTCGAACGCCCCCGCCCTGGCCAAACCGGCTGTCGCGACGTACTCGGCCATCGGGACGCGGCGGACCAGCACGGCGGCGTCCAACGCCTCGGCGACGGCCTGCGTGTAGGCCCGGATCAGCCCGCCGACCCCCAGCAGCGTGCCCCCGAAATACCTCGTCACCACGGCGAAGACCCGGTTCACCTGGCGGTGGCGCAGGACCGACAGCATCGGCGCCCCGGCGCTGCCCGACGGCTCGCCGTCGTCGTTAGAGCGCTGCAACTGGTCCAAGACCAGCGCCGTGCAGTGGTGGCGGGCCGAATAGTGCTGTTTGCGCACTGCCGCCAAGACGGCGTCGGCCTCCTCGACCGAGTCAACCGGCGCGACCAGCCCCAGGAAGACGGACTTCTTGACCTCGACCCGAGAGGCGGCCGGGGCGGCCGGCGTCGAGAACTCCACGGCGCTCAACTTCCGACGCGCGGGTCCAGGGTGATTTTGAAATTGGTCTGGGCAGACTCGTCGACCGCCAGCGGCAGCAAGCTCAGGCCGTCAACGCCGCCGTTGGACAGGCGCGTCGCCGCCGACCCGTACAACGAGTCGGAGTTGGTGGTCAACTGCAAGACGTTGGTCTTGCGCGAGGGCAGGCCGACCACCACGCTGGACTGCGCGCCGACGACCAGCGAAGAGGTATCCCCCTCCTCGCCGGGGGCCTGCGAAACGGTCAGGGAAACGGTCGCGTCGAGCGCGCCGGCGTTGCTCAACACCAGCGAGTTCTCGGCCTTCTTGGCCGCCGGCACGACCCACAGGCTCTCGGCCGGCAGCGGTTTGCCCGCCACCGCGAAGGCCGGGTCGGACGACTTCGCCTCGTCCGAGGATCCGACCAGCAGCGCCGCGGTGACCGTCACCGCGGGATCGCCGGTGGTCAGCCTCAACGCCCCCGACAGCTGCGCCAAACCGGACTCCAAGTCGAGCGTCGCGACACTTTCCGGAGCCACCTCGATGTCGTCGGCCCCGGCGATGACCGACGCTCCCTCGGCGCCCAACAACTCGACCTTCACCACGGCGGAGCGCTGGGAGGGGTTGGCCACCACCAGGCGGCGACCGCCGTCGCCGGGGGGCACGCCCGGCAGCACCACCTCGGAGGCTGGGGTGGCGCTGGGCGGAAGCCAGTCGGCGCCCAGCGACTCGGTGCCGTCCCAGAAGCGCGGGCGCAGGAACGCCGCCACCCGCCCCTTCGAGGTGTCGACCTCGACGGCGATCGGGTCGGGCGAGGAGTACATCACCGACAGCGGCACCGCATAGGTCGATTTCGGGCCGACCACGATGCCGCGCGAACCGGCCGCCGACACCCGCCCTTCGGCACCGTAGATGGTGATGTCGACCGCCGACTCGGTGGCGTCCAAGTTGACCAGCGTCAACTCCGGAGCGTCCTCCGAGTTCAGCATGACGCCGGTGAACCATTGCGTCGCCTTGCCGACGGCGCAGTTGACCGCCGACAGGCCGCGCTCGGGCCCGCCGGCGGCGCTCGCCCAGGACACGACATGGGCCAGCTCGGAGCGTGGCGCGGTGACCCGCTGGAGGACTTTCGGCCGGCTTAGCGACAACATCGACTTGGCTTTGCCGGTCGTCTTGGCGTCGAGCGCGCCCGCCGCCAGTTTGCCGTCCTCCGACACGCCGACCACCGACCAGTCGGCCGCCGCCGACTCGGCCACCGGACAGGCGTACGACACCTTGGCCCCAGACAGCGGGGACGTCGGCGAGGGCTGGCTGGCCGCCGGCACCAGCGTCGAGGCCAGCAATCCCCCGACCAGCAGCGAAACGGCCAACAACCCGGCCAGCCAATTCCTCACAGCTCGCGCACCGCCCTTCGGGGGCTGTGGGCGCCGGCTTGGACGCCCGGCAGGGCCAACAGCACCAGCGCCACCAGGGCCGCCCCCTGCGCCCAGGCCCACCATTGCGGGCCGGCGTCCAAGCCGTAGCGCAGGACCCCGCCGGAAGTGCCCAGCTCGAAAGTCTGGCCGAAGCCGTCCGAGGCGAGCGGTGTCAGGGAGCGGCCGTCGACGGTGGCCCACCAGCGCGAGTCGGCCGGCTCGGCCAAGACCAGCGCCCGCGAGGCCAGATCGGGCGAGACGGCCGAGCCGTCGCCGGTTAGCGCCCGCTCGGCGTCGCTGACGACAACCGCCAGACCCGAGCCCGGCACCGGCCAAACCATGCTCTGAGCGTCGCCGGTGCCCAAGTCGATGCCGGGAGTGTTGGAGATGCCCATACGGACGTCCTCCTCGGCCCCGCGCAGCCACAGATGGGCCACGCCCAGGCTGGCCAGGTCTTGGACGATCTCGTCGTCGGCGCTGCCGGCCACCAACCGGGCCACCACCGAGCGTGCCAACGCCCCGGCCTTGGCGTCGCCGTGGACCACCAGGCCCGTCTCAGCCTGGCCGAGCCGCGGATAGTCGCCCTCGACCAGCATCCATGCCACCTCATCGCCCTCGACGCTCATGGCCAGCGTCCGGCCCGGTGTGGCGGACCGCTGGTCGTTGACGACGAAGGCGGGCAGCGACCCGACCGGTTGGCGCACCAGTTTGGCCTCGCCGCCGACGACCCACCAGCCGGCCGCCACCGCGACCGCGCCCAGCGAGGCCACCGCCAGCGCGAAAACGCCCAAGTGGCGCCAGCCCAGGGCCCGCTCGCGCAAGTCGTCTCCGAAGCCGTCCAGGCCGATCATGGCGGCGGATGCCAAAGCCCCCATCATCGCCACCGACAACTCGACGCCCGTCGGCCTGGCCCACTGGCCCGGCGGCACCAGCACCAGCAGCCGGTTGAGGAAGCCGGCCGCCACCGCCGCGCCAACCGCGACCGCCAGCAGCCACAGCGCCTCCCGGCGGCGCAGCGCCCCCACGATGGCGCACAGCCACAGCGTCCCGACGGCCGCCGCGCAGACCCAGACCGGCACCGACTCGTCCAGACCGGCAATGATGAAACGCCACCAGGCGACCGACTGGTCGGGAGCCAGCCAGGGGTCGGCGCCGGTCAACAGACGGCCCGGATAGGCCGCCAGCGCCCCGCCCCACGGCCCGATGGCCAGCAGCCACGGCGCGCCGACGACCAACAGCCATTGCAGCGCCTGGCGCAGGCCGCGCCGCCGCGCCCAGCAGACCGCCGCCACGGCGACCACGGCCACCCAGACCGGCGGGTAGAGCGCCACCAGCACCAACACCCAGACCGCGACAGCGCCCGCGCCGCGCCAGCGGTCGACGCCTTCGGTGCGCCACCACCACAGGCTGTAGCCGGCCACCGGCAGCAAGACCGTCCAGACCGCCAAAGGGAAGCCGTAGTTGCCCAGTCCACCGCAAATCACCGGCGACAAGGCGTAGGCGGCCGCGCCCAGAACGGCCGGCATCGTGTGGTCGAGCATCTGCCGGGCCAACCGGAACGCCCCCAGCCAGGCCAGCGGCACGCAGGCCATGACCATCAGGCTGGAGGCCAGGTCGGGGTTGTCGGCGAACACCCACGAGAACAGGCCGAACAAGGCCTCCCACGGCGCTCCGGCGACGTTGGCCGAGCCCGGCACCGGGTTGAGGTAGTCGGCGAACATCGCCCCCGAGTTGACCGCCGCCGGCAGCGAGTAGAAGGCCCGCAGTTGGCCGTTGCCGAACAGCCGCCACCCGGCCACCATCGCCAAGATCAGGCTGGCCAAGATGCCCACGATGACGACCGGCACGCGCCGACCCCCGCTGGAGGGACTGGTGAAGTCGTCGCCCATCATCTCGTCGATGCCCGAGGTCTCCGTCTGCTCGGTGTAGGTGCCCAGCCAGTCGGCGAAGCGCGAGGCGACGCCCTCGCCGGCCCTGGCCAACCCGGAGAAGCGTCCCGGTCGCAGGGCGGCCGTCTGGTCCAGCGACTCCTGGGTCGGCTTCAGGCGGGCGTAGGACTCCCGCACCGACGCCCGCAGCCTGCGGCCGAACAGGAACCGAACCGTTCCGGCCAGCTCCGCCCCGGCGGCCGCCATGTCCTTGCCTATGGCGAAGCCGATGGCGGCCAGCAGCGAGTAGACCGCCAGCTTCAGCCACGCCAGCCAGCGCCAGCCGCCCGAGGTGTTGGCCAGGGCCAGGGCCAGCGTCCCGGCGCGCAGGCCCGCCCCCTCCTGGGGCAGGTTGTCGACCACTTTGGCGTCCGGCTCGACGACGACGATGGCGCCGCACAGGTTGGCACGCCAGCCGAAGTCGAGGCCCCACAGTTGCGGGGCCAAGTCCTGGTTGAAGCCGTTGAGGTAGCGCCACAGGTCGCCTTGGACGAGCATGCCCGAGGCCGGCGCGCCGAGGACTTGGGTCTGCGACAACTGCCCTTGGTGGAGTTCTCCTGGCTCGGCCAGCGTGCGAAGCTGCCCGAAGCCGGAGACGGTCTCCCCGAAGGCGTTGACGATGGTGGCCGGCCCGCGGCGGCGCGGTTCGACGCTGACGCAGGCGATGACGTCGGCGGCCTGGTTGCGGGCGGCCGCGTCAAGCAGGGCCTCGAGAGCGTGGGGGTCCGGCTCGCAGGTGTCGGGCAGCGCCCAAACCCAGGCGGCGTATTCTGGCAGGTCGTCCTCGCGCACCAGGCGCTGGGGATGGACCAAACCCTCGCCGACGGCGATCCGGCAGCGCTCCTCGGCGGCCGACCCGCCGATCGGGAAGAGAACGCCGAAGACCTTGTCTGGGTCGATCGGGGCGGGGCCGGCGTCGGGTTCGTCGTCGAGCCAGGACCACGCCTGTTCGGACACGACTCCCGAAGTCTGGTTCACGCCTCCTCCTCACGACCCAGTCGGCAAACCAACCTTGAGCTTATCGCGCGATCCGCCGACCCGGCACCCCTGCCGCCCCCAGCGGGCGGGGCTCAGATGGCCGGCTTCTTGAGTTTTCGCCGCTCCCGCTCCGACATGCCGCCCCAAATGCCGTAACGCTCGTCGTGCTCCAGCGCGTAGGCCAGGCATTCGGCCCGCACGTCGCAGGATTTGCAGACTTTCTTGGCTTCTCGCGTGGATCCGCCCTTCTCGGGGTAGAACGCCTCGGGATCCGTCTCGGCGCACAGGGCCTGGTCCAACCACGCCAGCAGACCGTCGTCTTCGCCACCCAACATCAAGACCAACGACTGCATCAACCGGACCTCCGTTCCCCAACTGGGAACAAAACTACACTATAGAAATTACACCAGTGTCATTATCGGCCTGTCAACCCGAAGTGTGAGATGATGCCCAACCGCAAGGACGCGAAACACCCCTGCCCGCGGGAGCTTCGGGCCGGTCCGGCGCGACGCGGGCCCCTCAGGCGAAAGACTGGTGGAGCTGCGCCACCCGGCCGGCGACGTCTTTGACCCGCTCGGACTGGTCGGCGGGGGCGACCAGCGTCGCCTCCGGGGTGCGCACCACCACCAGGCCCGACACCCCCAACAGCGCGACCAGCCCGTCGGCGTCGACGTTCACCACGACGTTGGACGCGGCGTCCAACGCCACCACCCGGCCGGTCACGGCGTTGCCGGCGTCGTCGTGGGGGAACAGCCCCGCCAAGGCGGCGAAACCGCCGACGTCGGCCCACGTCACGGCCAACTCCTGGGCCACCACGCGGGCGCTGCCGCGTCCCCGCGACACCGGCTCCATGACGGCGTAGTCGATCGACACCTTGGGCAGCGTTGGGAAGATCGCGTCGGCCCGCGACGGGTCGGCCGCCAGCGCGGCCAACTGGCGATGGCAGTCCGGCAGGAGCGTTGCGACCTGCTCCAGGAAGGTCACCGCCCGCCACACGAACATGCCCGAGTTCCACCAATACTCCCCCGAGGCCAGATACGACGCCGCCACCTCGGCCGACGGCTTCTCGGTGAACTCCAACACCCGGCAGGCGTGCTCCCCCAGCGGCTCGCCCTTGTGGATGTAGCCGTAGCCGGTGTGGGGGCTGGTCGGCGCCACGCCGAACGTCACCAGCGAGTCGGGCAGCGTCTCGGCCAGTTGGAAAGCCGCGTCCAGCGCTTCGGCGAAGGCGTCCACCGGCTCAATGACGTGGTCGGCAGTCAGTTGCGCGACCACGGCCGAGGGGTCCTGGCGCGAGATGACGGCGGCCGCCCAGGCGGCGGCGTTGAGCGAGTCGCGCCCGACCGGCTCGCCCAAGATCTGCCCGGCGGGCAGCTCGGGCAGCAGGTCGCCGACCAGCCCGGCGTAGTCGCGGCCCGTCACCACCCACACCCGCTGCGCCGGCACCACCGCCAAAGCCCGCTCGAAGGCGACCCGCAGCAGCGACTTGCCGTCCAACAATGGGATCAACTGTTTGGGTGTGCCCTTGCGGGACAACGGCCACAGCCGCGTGCCCGACCCGCCCGCCATGATCACCGCGTAACGCATGCCACCAAGGCTAGCGGCAGTTGGCCGACCGGGTCGGCAGACCTACCGTGACGCCGACATGCGACGCGCCGACAGCGGGCGGGCGACAAGGCCGCGCAATCGCCCCGCCCGGCCCGGCCTCACTGCAGCGGCCCGGAGCCGAGGACGTCGAACACCCACTTGCCGACGGCCGAGGTCAGGGCCTTGCCGGTGTCGAAGTCGGGCACGCGCGTCATGACGGCCAGCAGATAGTCGCGGCCGCCGCCCTGGACGCGGCCCATCGAGTTGACGGCCCACAAGCCGTCGGTCGACTCGAACTGGACCCAGCCGTTCTTCAGCCAGGCCTTGGCGCCCTCCGAGCGGGGGCTGCCGACGCCCCAGGCCTGGTCGTCGCGAACCTGCGACATCAAGTCGAGGATGTAGTCGCACTCGGCTTGCGTCAGGGCGGGCGAGTCGTGTTTGACGAGGTGGCCCAGCAGCGCGACCTGGTCGGCCGGGGTGGTCCACGTCCAACTCCACCAGTCGCGGGAGGCGTCGGCGTGGGTGGACGCCAACCCCAGTTCCTTGGCCAGGGCGTCGTAGGCGGCGCTCTTGCCGGCGTAGGCCCACAGCGCGTCGGCCGAGTCGTTGTCGGACTCGGTGATGGCTTTGCGGGCGGCCTGGTCCATGTCGGACGGCAGGGCGCCGGGCCGGGCCTTCCGCAGGGCCATCGCCACCAGCATCGGTTTGGCCATCGACGCCGACTGGGAGGCGTAGTCGGCGCGCAGGCCGTATTCGGCGCCGCTGCCCAAGTCGAGCAAGGCCACGCCAGACTTGTCGTAACCGCTCAGGACGACGCCGAGCGCCGAGTCCAATTGCGCGCGCGCCGAGCCGGTCGGCGAGACTGTCGGCTCGGCCACCCGCGCGCCGGTCGAACAGCCCGCCAGCGCCAGCGCCGCCGACATCAACAAGGCGGCCAGCTTGGCCCGCCGCGATCCAATCGCCACTGTGGCGCTCCTCACTTCGAGACCGCGCAGACGGAATCGAGATCCTCCTCCTGCGACGACGGGGACGCCGACGCCTTGGCCGAGGCCGACTTGGACGACTTGGCAGACTTCGACGCGCTCGCCGAGGCCGAGGCGCTCGGCGTGGCGTCGTCGAGGGCCTCCGACGCGGCGATGGCGTCGGAGACGGTCTGGCGGATCTTGTCGAAATCGGGATCGGCCGGCTCGATCAGCGGCGGCACGAAGCTGACCGACTTCATCGCCTGGCCGCGCACCTTCAAGGCCAAGTCGGCCATGACGCCCAGCTGGTCGGCGGGCAGGTCGGTGGCCACCACGTCGGAGGCGGCGTCGGCGATGGCGGTGAACTTGGTGTAGACCGTCATCGGGTCCAACTGCTTGACCATCGCATTCATGACGCACTTCTGGCGGACCATCCGCTCGTAGTCGTTCGAGCCCTGGCGGGAGCGGGCGAACCACAAGGCGTGGAAGCCGTCCAGGTGGACGTTCTTGCCCGGCTCGATGTAGCCGTAGACGCCCTTGGGCCCGTTCGACGAGCCGATCGGGATGCGCTTGCCGATATCGAGGGTGATGCCGCCGACGGCATCGATCAGCTTCTGGAAGCCCTTGAGGTCGATCATCGCCCAATAGTTGATCTGGATGCCGAGGATCTCCTCGATGGAGTCGCGGGTGGCGATCACGCCGGGGTGTTTGACGCCCTTGAACAGCGACTTGTTATCCTCGGCCAGGGTGTTGATGCCGTTGAGCAGGCAGGCCTCTTCCAAGGGCTTCTCGGGGCAGTAGAAGCCGTTCGGGTAGAGCTTGTGCAGTGGCGAGTCGGCCGGGAACGGGGCCTTCTGCAGGTTGCGCGGCAGCGAGAAGAGGACCGTCCGCCCGGTCCTGGCGTCGATCGAGGCGACCGTCATCGAGTCGGGGCGCATGCCCACGCGGTCGGCGCCGGCGTCGCCGCCCAGCAGCAAGATGTTGTAGCGACCCGCGATGGCCTCGGTCTCGCCGCCGCCCTGGAAGACCTGTCCGATGAACTTGACCTGCGCGCCGAAGAAGGCGTGGGCGTTCCACGTCGCCGCGCCGAGCACGACGGCCAGCGCCAGGGCCAGCGCCCCGCTGAGAACGCGGCCGGGGCCCGACATTCCTGGGTTGGCGATCCGCCAGGCGTCGAGCAGCAGCAGGATCCACCCGGCGCCCAGCGCCACGACGCCCCAGGCCAGCACTAGCAGCGTCGCCGGGTTGGTGTAGAGCCCGATCAAGAATTGGCGGTTGGCGAAAAACGCCGCCACCGCCGCCAAGACCAAGACGACCAGCGCCCCCCAGACGCGCAGGGCCGCCTTGCCCAAGCCGCGATTGCCGGCGCTCAACTGGGCCGAGCCGGGCAACACCAAATCCATCAGCACCAGCGTCAATCCCCGGCGCAGCGCCACGCCCTGGCTGCGCGCCACCACAGTCGATCCGCTCAACTCACCACCCCCGCATCACCCACCAGTATCGCCCGCCCCGACAACCCGGTTGCGACACCGGCTCAGGCCTGCGCCGCGGCCGCCGCCTGGCGAACCTTCTCGCCCTTGGCGCTGGCCGCCAGCCGCAGGCCGTCTTGGAACTCGAGCATCGCCTTCAGCAGCGCCGGATCCGACGCCGCAAGGATGCGGGCCGCCAGCAGGCCGGCGTTGCGGGCGTTGCCGACCCCGACGGTGGCCACCGGCACGCCGGCCGGCATTTGGACGATCGACAGCAGCGAGTCGAGCCCGTCGAGCACCTTCAGCGGCACCGGGACGCCGATCACCGG
>JAISUF010000234.1 GCA_031272195.1 Propionibacteriaceae bacterium | reverse complement strand
CACCCTTATCGCCGTCGCGCTCTGACGACGCTTCGTCGGCTGCCGCAGCATCGGCCGCGGCTTGGGTGTCCTCGGCCGTGTCCTCGGCAGCCTCCTCGCCAGCGACGGCCCCAGCCTCGACCCGGCCGTCCACCACGGCCTCGTCCACGCTGACAGCTGCTTCGTCGGGTGTGATGACGCTGTTCTCGGCGGCCTCGCCGGCCGCTTGGGTGTCTTCCATCATTGTCTCCTCACTTGGGCGGGTTCTTGCGCTTCGCCCTGGACTGTTTCGGCGGTTGGCGGCGCACGACCTTCTTCACCGACTCGGACGACGATTCGGCCTGGCCGTCGACGGCCGCCTTCGGATCGGCGGTGGACCCCCCGACCTTGCCACCGCCTGGCTTGGAACCGCCCTTGGCTGTGCCGGGTTTGGGCTGGCGGGCGGGCGTGTCGGGCCGTTGCCGGGCGACGACGTTCGGGTCGCCGGGCGTCGTGCTGACCTTGCGGCCCCGTCCGGCGCGGGCGGCGGCGATGGCGTCGGGGTCTTTGCCCTTGGCCTTCATCCGCTCCTCCCAGTCGATGTAGGCCGGCGTGTTCGGAGCGGGGTTGTTGTGGATCAGGATGTATTGCTGGCCCATCGTCCACAGGTTCGTCGTCAGCCAGTAGACGAGAACGCCGATCGGGATGTTGATGCCGCCGATCGCGTAGATCAGCGGGAACATGTACAGCATCATCTTCTGCTGCTGTGCCATCGGTCCGGTTTGGGCCTCGGGCGGCATGTTCTTGCGCATCAACTGCAATTGGGTGATGAACAGGCAGATCACCATCAGCACGATCAGCACCAGAGCCAGGGTTTGGACGTTCGTCCAGCCCTGCCAGCCGCCGGTGCGCGGCATGAACGTCTGCGAGATCTTGGCACCGAACAGCTCGGCGTTGCGCAGCGAGTCGGCCAGCGGGTGGTCGTCGGCGAAGACGCCTTTGTATTGGCCGTTGGAAACCTCGCTCAGCACCCAGAACAGCGACAGGAAGATCGGCATCTGGGCCAGAATCGGGAAGCAGGACGCCATCGGGTTGACGCCCTCCTCTTTGTAGAGCTTCATCGTCTCTTGGCCGAGGCGCTCGCGGTCGGAGCCATACTTGTCCTGCAGCGCCTTGACCTTCGGGCCGATCAGCTGCATGTTGCGGGCCGAGCGGATCTGTTTGACGAACAGCGGGATCAGGCAGGCCCGCACGACCATCGTCAGCAGAACGATCGACAGCGCCCAGGTGACGCCGGCGTTGGGGTCGAGGACGCGGCTCACGACCCAGTGGAAGGCCATCAGAATCCAAGACATCAGCCAATAGATCGGCGCCAAGATCGTCGAGAAGAAACTCCCCAGATCGGCGAAGATGTCCAGTGGTGTCAGCAGCATGCGGCGGTCCCCTCATGTTCTTCGAACCAGGCGGGGGTGCCCGGCACGGGGTCGTATCCACCCAGCGACCACGGCTGGCAGCGCAGCAGCCGCTTGGCCGCCAGCCACGAGCCTTTCGCGGCGCCGTGGACCTTGACGGCCTCCAAGGCGTAGGCCGAGCAGCTGGGATAGAACTTGCAGACGTCGCCGTACAGCGGCGAGACGAACTTGCGCCACAGCCACAGCCCGCCGATCAGGATGTGCTTCACGAGTCCCCCAATCTGGCGCAGCCGGCTTGGAAGGCGGAACGCAATTGCGGCCCCAACTCGACAGCCGAGGCCCCAGGCCGGGCCCGCACGACCATGTCGACTGGGAAGGGCGATTCCCGCAGCAGGCCGACCGACAGGTGGCGCAGGCGGCGTTTGACTAGATTGCGGGTGACGGCGTTGCCGACGGCTTTGGAGACCACGAAACCGGCCCGCGACGGCGGCGCGCCGCGACGGCGCAGGTGGACGACGAGACCCGGCCGGACGGCCTTGGCCCCCGTTCGCATGATGTCGCGGAAGTCGCCGCTGGCCCGGACCCGTTCGGCCTTGGGCAGCACCGCTAGCCCGCCAGGCGGGCGCGTCCCCGGCGGCGACGGGCGCTGATGATGGCGCGGCCGGCCCGGGTGCGCATCCTCAGGCGGAAACCATGGGTGCGGCTGCGGCGCCGGTTGCTCGGCTGGAAGGTACGCTTGGTCACGCTGCTGCTCCTTGGACTTATGCGCCCACTGTGGACGCACGAACAGGGAGCAACTCTACCCGATCGGACCGGCTTGGCCAAAACACGCCTGGCGTCGGCCGTCGCCGCCCGGGGCGGGGTGGCCGGCTTGGCCACCACCGTCAACCTGCCCCCATGGGCTGGCATAGCAAACTTGAAGATCGTCCCCTTGTCCACGCGACACGCCGATGACTTCGGATTTCACCTGTGGACAGGGTTGGCGAGTCTTGCCCCCAACCGGTAAGTTTTTCTGTATCGGTGAAGCGCAGCGTTTTACACAATCTGTGGATAACCGTGTGGACAACTGACAAGTGGAGGAGGGGACTTGACCTTCACCGAACAGCGGGCGGAGTTGCCGTTGGACGTGATCTGGTCGCACGTCTACACCAACTCCGACCCCTTCGCCCGCGGCTTCCTGAAGGACACCAAACCAGTCGCCGTCCACGACTCGGTGTTGATCTTGGCGGTGGCCAACGACTTCAGCCGCGACCAAGTCGAGTCGAGGCTGCGCAGCGGCATCGAGGCCACCTTGTCGGAATACCTCTCCCGCCCGATCTCCCTGGCCGTCACCATCGACCCGAATCTGCAAGCCGAACTGGACGAGCCGGAGCCGCCAACCACGCCCGCCGCCGAGCACGTCTCGGAGCCAGTCGCGCCCGACGAGGGCGGCAACCGTCTCAACCCCAAGTACACGTTCGACAATTTCGTCCCCGGCGAGTCGAACCGCTTCGCCCACGCCGCCGCCGTGGCCGTGGCGGAGAACCCCGGCCACTCGTACAACCCCCTGATGATCTACGGCGAATCCGGTTTGGGCAAGACGCACCTGCTGCACGCCATCGGCCACTACATCCGCTCCTACTTCCCCGGCCTCAAGCTGCGCTACGTCTCAACCGAGGAGATGACCAACGACTTCATCAACGCCGTCTCCGACAACCGGATGGCCGACTTCCGCAGGAAGTACCGCGACGACTCCGACGTGCTGCTGATCGACGACATCCAGTTCCTGGAGGCCAAGCTGCAAACCCAGGAGGAGTTCTTCCACACCTTCAACGCTCTTCACACCGCCCAGAAGCAGATTGTGCTGACCTCCGACCGGCCGCCACGCTCGCTGGAGGCTCTGGAGCCGCGCCTGCGCAGTCGTTTCGAATGGGGCCTGATGACGGACATCCAGCCGCCCAGCCTGGAGACGCGTATCGCCATCTTGCGCAAGAAAGCGGTATCGGAGAAGCTGACCGCCGATTCAGAAGTCTTGGAGTTCATCGCCAGCCGCATCCCGACCAACATCCGCGAGCTGGAGGGTGCCCTGATCCGCGTCACCGCCTACGCCAACCTGAACGGCCGCGCCGTCGACCTCGCCATGGCCCAGAACGTCCTCAAGGACGTCATCCCCGACCGGCCCGACGTCCAGATCCAGCCGCAGCTAATCATCGAGCAGGTGGCCGACTACTACACCATCACCCTCGACGAGATCACCGGCCCGAGCCGCTCCCACATCTTGGTGACGGCCCGCCAGATCGCGATGTACCTTTGCCGCGAGATGACGGACTTGTCGACGCCGAAGATCGGCCAGTTGTTCGGCGGGCGCGACCACACTACCGTCATGCACGCCGTCAACCGCGTCAACCAGATGCTGTCCGAGCGCCGCAGCGTCTACGACCAGGTGGCGGAGATCACCAACCGCATCAAGAAGGCCTCGATGGTCTGAACGGCCGTCCCCAGCCATGTTGAAAACCCTGTGGATAACATCAAGTGCTTGTGGAAAACAGTCTTGCGGGCCTCTGCGTCCACAAATACTCCCCATGTAATTTCGACTTCTCCACAGCCTTTCCCACATGCCCTTCGCGCCGTGCGACAAGGCACGATGCAGGTTGTCCACAGTTTCCACAGGGCCGACTACTACTACTAGAGTTAACTATCCATCTAACGTCTTAAGCAGGCCTTTCCACAACAGCCGTCACACCGCAGGTGTCGGGCATCCTTCCCAAAGTCCTAGCGAGGCCTCGGCGCTACTCAGCCTTTAGCGCCAATGCGGTTGTCAGTCCCGACGAGTGGGGATGCCTTGGCGGCTGCCAGTCAGCTTGTCAACATCTGCCCCTGTCTGGTGCGCTCAGCGTCAACACAGGCTGCGGCGAGCGGGGGTCCGGGCCGGTATGATGACCTGCGAAGGGAGCTAATCGTGAAGATCAAAGTTGAGCGCGACGTGCTGGCGGAGGCGGTCGCCTGGGCGGCGCGGACCCTGCCGACCCGTCCCAGCGTCCCCATCTTGGCCGGTCTGTTGCTGAAGGCCGCCAACGAACAGGTCTCGATGTCCAGCTTCGACTTCGAGACGGCCGCTAAGATCACCGTGCCCGCACAGGTCGAAGAGGAGGGTGTCGCGCTGGTCTCCGGCAAGCTACTCTCCGAAATCGCCCGCTCCCTGCCCGACCGTCCCGTCGAGTTGGAAACCGACGTCAACTCGATGCGTTTGACGTGCGGCAGCGCCAACTTCACCCTCCAACTGCTGCCCGTCGACGAATATCCTGCCTTGCCGGCGATGCCGGAGGCCACCGGCTCAATCGATTCGCAGGTTTTCGCCTCCGCCGTCGGCCAAGTCGCCGTTGCCGCCGGTAAGGACGAGCTGCTGCCCGTCTTCACCGGCGTCCGCGTCGAATTGGAGGGCGACAAGCTGTCGCTGTTGGCCACCGACCGCTACCGGATGGCGCTCAAAGAGATCGAATGGAAGCCGACAGCCAAGATCGAGGAGGGTAACGCCCTCGTGCCCGCCCGCGTCCTCGTCGAGACGGCCAAGTCGCTGACCACCGGCGACGAGGTGACGGTCGCGCTGGCCCAAACCTCGTCGGCAGGCGGCGACGGCATGATCGGCTTCGAGGGAATCGGCCCGGCAGGCAGGCGGCAGATCACGACGCGCCTACTGGACGGCGAATTCCCGAAGGTGCGTCACGTCATGGACATCCAGCCGACGATGACCGTCCGCCTAGCCACCGCCGAGCTGATGGCGGCCGTCAAGCGCGTCAGCCTGGTGGCGGAGCGCAACACCTCCCTGCGCATGATGGTGGCCGACGAGGCGATCACGCTGGAGGCCGCCACCGGCGACCAGGCCCAGGCCGTCGAAGAGTTGGAAGCCGTCGTCCAGGATCTGACCGGCGAGGGCTACTCTCTCAGCGCCGCCGGCTTCAACCCGCACTACCTGTCCGACGCCCTGTCGATCATCGACGCGCCCTACGTCAGCTTCGCCTTCACCGCTCCCGGCAAGCCGTGCCTGCTGACCGCCCTGGACGAGATCGACGGCGACCCCCGCCCCGACTACCGCCATGTCATCATGCTGATGCGCATACCGGCGTAGTGTTCCTCACCCACCTGCAACTGCAAGACTTCCGCTCCTATCAGGCGGTCGGTTTCGCCTTGGAGCCTGGGGTGACGGTCTTCGTCGGCGCCAACGGCCAGGGCAAGACCAATCTCTTGGAGGCCGTCGAGTACGTTGCCACGCTCGGCTCGCACCGCGTCGCCACGACCGCCCCCCTGATTCGCAAAGGCGCCGAGAAAGCCCTTGTCAGAGCGAAAATCCGAGCCGGGTTGAACGACTCCCGCGAGGTCGTCGCCGACATCGAGTTGGCCAGCCAGCGGGCCAACAAAGCCTGGCTCAACCGCTCTCCGCTGCGGCGCGCCAGGGACGTGCTCGGCTACTTGCGCGTCGTCATGTTCTCCCCCGCCGATCTCGACCTGGTGCGCGGCGACCCGTCCGAGCGCCGCCGTTTCATCGACGAGCTGGCCACCGCCCGCTGGCCAAGCCTGGCCGGCGTGCGCGCCGACTACGAGCGGGTGTTGAAACAACGCTCGTCGCTGCTGAAAACGATGGGCGGGCCGCGCCGGGCAACCGCCGAGATGCAGGCCACCCTGGACGTCTGGGACGAATCGCTGGCCCGCTTCGCCTCCCAAGTCGTGCGCGCCCGCCTTCAAACCCTCGACGCTCTCGCGCCGCTCCTGGAGAAAGCCTACGCCGACATCGCCCCGACGCCCGACTTGGCCCGCGCCGCCTATCATTCGCGGGTCGAAGTCGACGCGTCACTCGACGCCGATGGCATAGCCGAGCGCCTGCTGGCGGCCCTCAAAGAACGCCGCCGCGAGGAGGTTGAGCGGGGCCTGACGCTGGTCGGCCCGCACCGCGACGACATCGCCTTGTCTTTGGGCGACTTCCCGGCCAAGGGTTACGCCTCGCACGGCGAGTCGTGGTCGCTGGCCTGCGCCCTCAAGCTGGCATCGTTCGCCCTGCTGCGCGACGACGGCGTCGAGCCAGCGCTACTGCTGGACGACATCTTCGCCGAACTGGACCAAACCCGACGCCAGCGCCTGGCCGACACCGCGCTGAGCGCCGAGCAGGTGCTGATCACGGCCGCCGTCGCCGACGACGTGCCCGCCAACCTGCGCGGCGCCAGATTCGCCGTCGCCGACGGCCGAGTCGAGCCGCTGACAACGCAAGACGGGCCGCTGGAGCCGGTTGGCGAGGCTGCCGCCCGCCCCGCCGATGACAAGGCGGGCGGTCAGGACGCCGCTGCGGGTGGCGTCGCCGTCGAACCCGGATTGCCCGATGGTTCGGATGCGGACGCTGGTGGCGAGGACCGCGTTCCACAGCTCCACGCCGAGGAAGGCGAGGCGTCAGGGGCGGTCGGGATCAACTGGTCGACGGCCGGACCGCTGGAGGGTGGTGATCCGTCGTGAGCGCGCCCAACCCGGAGGGCTTGGAGCTGGCCCGTCAGATCGCGGCCCGCGCCCGCGGCCCGCGGGCCGCCAAACCGGCCAAGCCGCGCCGCAAGAACGACGACCCGCAGCCCCTGGGCGAGTTGGTCGACGGCTTGGTGGCCGAGCGCGGCTGGCAGGCCCAGCTGGGCGTCCACCAGTTGATGGCGCGCTGGCCCGAGTTGGTCGGCGACATCAACGCCGCCCACACCGTCCCCGAGTCCTACGACGACGGCGTCCTGGTGGTTCGCGCCGAGTCGACGGCCTGGATGACGTCGATCCGCCAACTCGCCCCCCAACTGGTGGCCAAACTCAACGAGCGCCTCGGCCAGGGCTCCGTCATACGAATCCAGGTAATCGGCCCCCAGGCGCCGTCTTGGAAGAAGGGCCGCCGCTCGGTGCCCGGACGCGGCCCCCGCGACACATACGGCTGACCTGCCCGGCGGGGTCCAACCCACGTGCGACAAATTGCAGGCGCGGCCCCATCGAGTCGGCGGCGGTGGGCGGGGTCACCTTGGTTGGCGGCGCGTGCGACGATGACGTGGCGGTGTGGGCGCGGAGTTCACGGCTGGGGTGCGTAGCGCTCCAGGGCGGCGTCGAGAAAGTCGGACAGGTCGCCGGACTCGCCGTCGCGCGCGCCGCGCCCGACCACCAGTGGCGGATCGGACGGCTCCAATTCCACGCCGGTGAAACGCGCCATTGCCGAGCCGGGGACGACTAGGCGGTAGTAGGCGCCGTCCTCGCCGACGGCGACGTTGCGAGCGGCGTTCAGATACCAGCCGCGCCGACTCGTTTTGGCCGATTTGCCGTTCAACAGCGTGGCGCGCAACTGTTCGGGCTCGGCCCCGCGCCGTCGCATTTCGGCGACGAAGGCGTCGATTAGCTCCTGGGCGGCCTTCGCCTCGGCCCGCTGGGAACTGGCGGCCAATTCCGCCATCCGGGCGGCGTCCTCGCGCCTTGAATTCATTTCCCAAGTATCGCACGGAGGAGCGTTAGGCGGGCTCTTGCCGATAACATTGACCGCGATGAGCGGCAAAGCGGGTATCGGCTGCCTCGCGGCCTGGGCGGCGGTCTTGGCGGCGGCGGGGTGCGTGCCCGCCACCGTCGTCACGCCGCACACGCCGACGCCCTCGCCGGTGATCACGCTGGCGGTCGGCGACTGCCTGGGCGAGATCGACTTCGAGACGGCGACCCTGGCGATGGTCGAGCCGGTGGCCTGCGACCAGAGCCACTACTACGAGGTTCACGCGCTGGTCCCCCTCGAACAGCAGGCCTATCCCGGACAGGCGGCGCTGGCGCAGCAGGCCGCCGACGACTGCTCGGCCTCGTTCACCGAATATGTCGGCGTGGCGGCCGAGTATTCGCGCTATTCGTCGGCCTATTTGGCGCCCGACGACGTCACTTGGTCGGTGCCCGCCGACCGCAAGATCGTCTGTCTGGCGGGCTCGTCCGACGGCGGCCTCAAAGGCTCGCTCAAAGGGGACACGACGATCTTCCCCGCCAAAGGTCAATGCACCGGGCCGCAAGACGTGCCGCCGCTCGAGGTCAAGATCGTCAGTTGCAAGAAGAAGCACAATTACGAGGTGTACGCGACAGCCAAAGTCTCGGGCAAGAATCCTCCCACCGGCGACGCCCTTGCCAAACTGGTCGACAAGACGTGCAAGGCCAAATTCACCGATTTCATCGGCGTCGCGCCGGCCCAGTCGAAATACGAGTACGTCTGGTTCCTGGCCGACAAGGACTCCTGGAAGAACCTCAAAGACCACCGCCTGGTCTGCTCGGTCGGCCTGGCCAAAGGCGGCGTCAAGGGCAGCCTCAAAGGCGTCAAACAGTGATGTCGGCCTCGCCTCACAGTCTGGCGGTTGGGCGGATGACGAAGCCGGTGCGCAGTTTCGGGGTGAAGAAGGTGGATTTCGGCGGCATCAGCAGGCCCTCGCGGGCGGTCCGCTCGATTTCGGCCAGCGAGGTGGGGCGGATCAGCACGCCCGCCGTCACCTGGCCGGAGCGGACAGCGGCCAGCATTTCGTCCAGGCCGTGCTGGTAGCTGACGGCTAGGTTGGAGCCGTGCGGCTCGCGCTCGACTGGCTCCAGGGCGTGCTCCAAGTAGGCCCCGTCGAGGGCGCGCAGGCCGTCGAAGGCCGCCGGCTTGGGCGTCATCCATTCGGCTTCCAGGCCGCCGTCGTCGTTCAGGTAGAGCAGGACCAGCCGCCCGGCCTGCGACATTTCGCGCAGCGTGGCCGGCGTCGGCGCGCCGTCGAGCGGGGCGAAGTCGAAGCATTCGGCCAACACGCCGCGCAGGTGGCCCAAACAGATGCCGCTGTAGAGGCGGTGGATGGCCTCGATCGATAGCTGGTCGGCTTTCAACTCGTTGACGAAGGCCAGGGTGTATTCGGCCTCGGTGTCGCGCCGGCTGGTGGCGGCGCGCACCTCGTCGCGATAGGTGCGCGAGATGGCGTAACGGTGGTGTCCGTCGGCGATCAAGACGTCGTCGGCCGCCAAGACGGCGGTGATCTCGGCGATTCGCGCCGGATCGGCGATCCGCTCGACGCGGTGGACGACTCCCTCGGCCGTCATCTCGCCCACCGGCTCGCCGGGGGCCGCCAGAGCCGCCGTCAAGCCGTTTGCCAGCGACAGCCCCCAAACCGGCGACAGGTTGGCGGCGGTGGCCCGCGTCAAGTCGAGGCGGTCGGTGACGGCCTTCGGGGTGGTCCGCTCGTGCGGCAGGACTCCGCCCGCACCCTCGTCGACCACTTCCAGGCCGCCCAACACCCCCGTGATCTCGCGGGCCGCCCCGGTCGCGTCGGTGAACGACATCCGGTAGACGGTGTACGACGGCGCGCCATCCCGAACCAGGACGCCGTCCGCCAGCCACTGCCTGAGCAGCCGGTCGGCCCGCCGGTACGGGTCCTCCCCGTCGTCGGCCGCCTGCGCCGGGCCCAGGGACAGGTCGCCGCCAGCGGGCACGTCGATGTGCGTGATGTTGTGCCCGTCAAGCGCCTTCAACCGGTTGATGTCGTCGTCGGACAGCACGTCATACGGCGGCGCGATGACGGCTTGGAGGTCGGTGCCGGGCGCGTAGCGCAAGGCGTCAAACGGTGCGAATCGAGGCATGCCGCCAACTCTACTGGCCGACCGCCCCACGTGACATGGGGACTGTTCTCTTGTCACGTGATTGTCGGGGGGTTAGCCTCGCGCACGTGGCAAGAGGTGTCCCCATGTCACGCTGGACGCGATGCGGACATGCCGGGCGCTGCGGGCGAGGGCTAGTAGAGTTGCTGAGGTTGAGCCAAGGAGGGTCAGTGCGGGTCGTTCAGAAGTTCGGCGGGTCGAGCGTGGCGGATGCGCAGAGCATCAAGCGCGTGGCCGAGCGCATCGTCGCCACCAAGGAGCGGGGCTACGACGTGGTCGTGGTCATCTCCGCCATGGGCGACACCACCGACGAGTTGACCGACTTGGCGCTGCAAGTCTCGCCCAACCCCCGCCCACGCGAACTCGACATGCTGCTGACGGCCGGCGAGCGGATCAGCGCCGCCTTGTTGGCGATGGCCATCAACGACCTGGGCCACGACGCCCGCTCCTTCACCGGCTCCCAGGCCGGCGTCTTGACGACGGCCGCCCACGGCGACGCCCGCATCATCGACATCACGCCCGGCCGGATCGTCACCGCCTTGGAGGACGGCGACGTCGTCATCGTGGCCGGTTTCCAAGGCGTCTCGCAAACAACCAAAGACGTCACGACGCTGGGACGCGGCGCCTCCGACACCACGGCCGTCGCCTTGGCGGCCGCGCTGGGGGCCGACCATTGCGAGATCTACACCGATGTCGACGGCGTCTTCACCGCCGACCCGAGGATCGTCAAAGCGGCCCGGCGCATACCGGAGATCAGCTACGAGGAGATGCTGGAGATGGCGGCCAGCGGCGCCAAGATCCTGCATCTGCGCTGCGTCGAATACGCCCGGCGGGAGAACGTGGCGGTGCATGTGCGCTCGTCGTTTTCCGACAAGCCGGGCACGTGGGTCAAAGACCTGAAGGAGGCACCAGTGGAGCAGCCATTGATCAGCGGGGTCGCGCACGACCGCAGCGAGGCCAAGATCACCGTCGTCGGCGTGCCCGACCAGACCGGCAAGGCGGCGGCGATCTTCAACACCATCGCGGCGGCCGACATCAACGTCGACATGATCGTGCAGAACATCTCCCACGACCCGGACGGCGACGGCCCCGACCCGAGCCGCACCGACATCTCCTTCACCCTGCCGCAGTCCTCCGGCGCCAAAGCCATCGAGGTGCTGGGGGCGAAGAAGGACGACATCGGCTTCACCGGCATCGTCTACAACGACGCCATCGGCAAAGTGTCGGTGATCGGCGTCGGCATGCGCTCCCATCCCGGCGTGACGGCGAAGTTCTTCGCCGCCCTGGCCGCGGCCGGGATCAACATCGACATGATCTCGACCTCCGAGATCCGCATCTCCGTGGTGGTCGGCGCCGACTTCGTCGACAAGGCCGTCCAAGCCGCCCACACCGCCTTCGGCCTCGACGCCGAAGGCGAAGCCGTCGTCTACGCCGGCACCGGACGCTGAGCGAGTAGCGCCACCACCCGCCTTGGACGACCCGCCGACGGCTTGCCGTTTCGCTGACGCCAGGCGACTCGGCGTTGCCGCAGCCTTCGCCGATGGGGGACCAGCGTTCGCACCGTGACGCGCCGCGCTTTCAGGTTGCGTTCAGGATCAACCGGTACGATTTTCGGGTGATCTTCAAGCGCGTCGGCGAGGGCAAACCGTATCCCGATCACGGCTACACCGCCAAGCAGTGGGCCGCTATCGCCCCGCAGCAGGTGCGTTTGGACGAATTGGTGACGATCAAGCGGATGCTCGACTTGGAGTCGCTGCTGGAGGAGGATTCGACCTTCTACGGCGACTTGTTCGCCCACGTGGTCCGCTGGCAAGGCGAGTTGTACTTGGAGGACGGCCTGCACCGGGCGCTGCGGGCGGCGTTGCAGCAGCGCGGCAGCGTCCACGCCAGAGTGTTGGACGTGGAGTGACGATGTCCGTAGCGAAGATTCTGCGCCTGATCGTCACGCCGATCCTGTTGATCGCCATGGTCGGTTTCTGCTGGTACGCCGCCAACTGGGGCTGGGCGGCTTGGAACACGCCGATCCCCAAGCGCGTCGCCAGTTGCCAGCCGAAGGACGTCGGTGGCGAGCTGACCACCGCCGACGTCGTCGTGCGCGTCTACAACGGCGGCGAGACGGGCGGCCTGGCCAAGCAGACAGCGATGTATCTGCGGGCTTTCGGCTTCCCGGCCCCGAAGTACAACAACACCACCGAGAAGGTGACGACGACGATCGTCGTCGGCCACGCCGCCGACGATCCCGAGGTGCAGCTGGTGATGGGATTCTTCCCCGGCGCCGTCAACCGCCCCGACGGTCGCGCCGACCACTCGGTCGACGTGCTGATCGGCTCCGCTTTCAAGCGCAACGAGAAGCCCAAGACGTCGCTCAAAGTCGACGGCCCCGTCTGCCTGCCCGTCATCGCCACCACGGCCACCGCCACGGCCGCCACGTCGACATCGACGTCGACCGCCAAGGCCAAAGCCACCGCCACCAAGTCGGCCAAGAAGTGACCCGTCGGGCGGCCCCGCCGGATGGTCAGCCGGTAGGATCGCACGGGTGAGCATGCCAGTCGCCAGCCCGGCCCGCAAGGCCGCCCGCAACTCGAATCTGGAATTGTTGCGCATCGTCTTCATGGCGCTGATCGTCTTCCACCACTTCGTGGTGCACGGCGGCGATGTCGTCTTCGCGTCGCGGCCGTCGCTCCACTCGATCATCGTCGACGTCGCCACGATGGCCGGCCAGGTCGGCGTCGACGGTTTCGTGCTGGTGACGGGATACTTCTTCGGAAAGGCGAAACGCTCCCACGCGCTGCGGACGGCGTCCTTGTATTGGCAGACGACCACCTACGGGCTGATCATCATGGCGGTGTTGGTTGTCGGCGGCGTCTGGCAGCCGACGGCGCGGGATGTTTGGCAGACGGTGGTGGCCTCGCCGTTCGTGTGGTGGTGGTTCATGTCGGCCTACATGGCCCTGCTACTGCTGTCGCCGGCGCTGGTGGTGATGTTGGAGAACCTGTCGCAGCGCCTGCACCTCTACACGATCGCGGCAGGGCTGGTGCTGTTCGTGCTGCTGCCGCAGTTCGTCGACGTTTCGCCGTTCATGGGCTATCTGTCGTGGTTCGCCTACCTGTCGATCCTGGCCAACTACGCCGCCCGCTATCGCCTGCCCGGCCAGGACCGGCCTTGGCTGTGGCTGGTGTTGGCGGCGGTCGGGTTGGCGGCGGGTTGCGCCCGGGCCGAGTGGCTGTACGGCTCGGCGGTCGGCGTCGCCTGGAATCCGCAGAACGCTGCAGAACTGCTGGGGCGCAACTACTTGCCGAATCTGCTGTGCGCCGTCGGCCTGTTCATGTTCTTCAGCGGGCTCAAAGCCCGCCACTCCAAGCTGGTCAACTGGCTCGGCGGGGCGACCCTCGGCGTCTACCTGATCCACGACCACCCCCAGGTGCGGGCCTGGCTGTGGGGCTGGCTTCAGCCTGGGGCCCACTTCGAGGGGCGCGGCTACTATCTGTACGCCCTGGCCTGCGTGGCCGGCGTCTATGCCGCGACCACCGCGCTGTCGCTGGTCCACGAGCAACTCCTGATGCGCCCCTTCCGCTGGGTCTGGCGGCGCGCCGCACTGGCCCGCGCCGACGCCAAGGCGAGAGCCAAGGCCGTCGGCGCCGATCCCACCCAGGGGTCCGACGGACGATAGGCGCGCCCGGCGGCTAGCCAGGCGACGTTGCGCCCAAGGTCCTGACGGTCTGGACCGCAAGGGAAAGTCGAGGTCGGGGCAAGTCTTCGCCACAGCGCGTTCTACGTATTGCGATACCAGAAATTTCGGGATTGCAATCCCAGAAATTCCGGGAACGTACGGCACCTCGCCGATCCGTCCCTGGCGGTCGCCGCGATGGAGGCCGGTCCAGAAGACTTGCTGGACGACCGCGCGGCCTCGGAAGAACTCGGCCTCGGCGGCCAGGAGTTTGTCCCCTGGCATCTGGGCGCCGTCGTGTGACGGCCCAGTTGGAGTCGCCCTGGCCTTTTCGAGTCTTCCAACTCATGGGCCGCGCCAGTTGGACGACGAAAGGTCCGCATGCGCCGCCCGTGCACGCGGTGGCGCGCCTCTGGAGAGCCAACCAGCCAATTCATGTTGTGCGACCAGACCGTGCGACCAGACCGGACCGGCTTCGCGCTGGAGCGTCCTCACTGGCCGAGCAGCCAGTCGAGGCAGAATAGCTGCGTGATGCCGTTGTGCGAGACGGGGGGTGCCTGGTCGAGGGTGAGCAGGTACTTGGGATGGTGGTCTCGCAGGTCGGCTAGGGGAGCCAGCTCGCGTTGCAGGGTGGACGGGTCGCGCACTGTCTCGGCGACCTGGTAGTAGGCCGTTTCGGCGCCTTCTCCGACCACGAAGTAGATCTCGCCGCCGGCTGCGCCAGTGCGAACGCTCAAACTGCGGCGCAGCAATTCCAGAAAGACGACGTTCTCCAGGACGTGGCCGGTGTCGCCCCCGGAGAATCCCAGCAGTGCCGCGCGCAACCCAGGGTCCACCGAATAGTACTTCTCGGGGCCGGCCAGGAAACGCAGGCCCTTCAGATCCCAACGCCGCACCGGATAGAACAGGTATGCCTTGGTCAGGGCGTCGAGGTAGGAGTCCACGGTGGTCGCCGAGGGCCGGCGACCACTGGCGTCCAGACCCGCCGACACGCGGCGCAACGAGGTCAAGGCGCCGATATTGTGCATCAGGAAGCGGATGACGTCCTCAAGGGCGGCCACATTGGAGACACCCTTTCTGGCAACCACGTCCTTCAGGAGCACAGTGTTGAGAAGCCCCTGCAGGTAGTCGCGGACCGCTGCCGAGTCGGGAAGCAGGTTGACGACGAATGGGAACTCGCCGAAGCGGACGTATTCGGCATAGAGCGCGGTGATCGACGAGTCGGGCGCGTGTCGACGTCCGTCGACGAATTCGGCGAACGACAGCGGCAGCAGAGGCAGTTCGACGTATCTGCCCGCCAGGAGGGTGGCCAGCTCGCCCGACAACAGCGAGGCGTTGGAGCCGGTCAGGTAGAGGTCCACGTTTGACCGCAGCAGCAGTGAATTCACCGCCTTCTCGAAGCCATCGACCAATTGGATCTCGTCGAGAAACACGTAGGTCGTCCCGGACTCGGCCAGCCGTGAGACAACCCATTGGTGCAGCAGGCGGTGGTCGGCGGCAAGTTCGGCGTTGTCAACGTCTTCCAGCGACAGCTTGGCGGTGTTGGCCTCGGGCACGCCGCCGGCAATCAGCTCGGTACGGAACAAGTCGAGCAGAGTGGACTTGCCGCAACGCCGCACACCGGTGACCACCTTGATCACGGGCCGGTCGCGCCAGCGTCGCAACATCGCCAGGCCGTTAGGCCTGTCCACCGTCACCGCCATATCGTCCAGCGGACTGGACAATTCCGGACAGGTCAACCATATTGTCCATCGCACTGGACAATATGACGCCCCTTGCCGTTGTTGTCCAGTTTGTTGAACACTTTCACCTATGCTGCTGACGCCTGCCGCAAGGGCCAGGTGTGGCCAAGTCGATGTCCGCGGGGACGGTTGACGGTGATGGTCTGCTGGACGGTCAGGTCGGCGATGGTGGCGGTGTTGGGCGCTACTTCCAGGCGGTGGCGATGCCGAAGGCGGCCGCCATCAGGCCCATGCCGATCAGGATGTTCCAGCCGCCGAGGTCGCTCATGCCGGGGATGTAGATGCTCAACGAGGCGGTGATGTAGTAGACGACCAGCCAAATGACGCCGAGCAGGCCGACGGTGATGAACGTCGGCAGCACCCAGGCGCGGCTTCCGGGGGCGACGGGCTTGTTGGCGCGACGGGATTCCGCCGTGGCCGCTTTGGCGGCTTGCTTGCGCTTCTCGACCGCGGCCTTGCGAACATGCGACTCGGGCACCGTCACTCCTTGCCTATTAGCTCAATTGACCCGCACAAGTCTAGCGCAAGGCGCGCCGCCACCCAGTCGGGGGGATTGTACGTCGTCAGTCCTGGCCGATTGGTTTGCCGAGTGGGGCAGACGGGCCGGGGCGGCCGGTGCCCTCATCCGACTTGGTCACGTGCTGGGGTTGTCTTGTCCCCTGGGATGGCCTGTCTACCTATGACGGGGCGGCGACCAACTCGACGGCGCGGCCTCTACGCTGTCAGCGCGGCCAGGCGGGCGCGGGTCGATCCGGCCAGGATGGGGCGGAAGCGCGTGATCTCCTGGGCTTCCAGGCCGTGGCGCGCGGCCACGGCCTCCCACTGGTCGACCGCCGCCAGCACGTCGGACAAGGCCCGCTGCCAGGCGTCGCGGGACAGACCGAGTTCGCCCGCCAACTCGACTAGGGCGGCCGGCTCGTGGGCCGGCAGGTCGGCGCCACAGATGGTCGTGGCCCGGGCGCGGCCGATCACGTCGTCCGGATTGAGGTCGAACGCCGGGGCCAGCGTCCAGCCGTGGCCAGCCCTCAGAAAACCGTGGTTGCGGAAGTGGTCGTCGCTGTTGTGGACGGCAACAAAGAAGGCGACGCGGCGCCACAGTTGGCCCAGCTGCCCCTTGATCCCCACCGCCTCCCCGTCGCGTATGGCGTCGGCCAGGTCGAGGTAGTCGCCGTCGGCGGCGGCCACGGCCGTCTCGGCGGACCAGTACGGCACGCGCGCGGCGGCCGCGCGGTCGAAACGCTCCAGCAGGAGGACGGCCTCCGACCCGACCTCGACGAGCCGGGCCGTGGGCACGTCGACGCCGCCTAGCCTGGCCAGCTCCAGCGCCACGGCCTCCCAGCGAATGACATCGTGGTCGTCCGCTGCGGACGGAAACTTGGCCAGAAAGACCCGCGACCCGTCGCGCACCAACGCCTTCGGCCGGGCCCCGCCCAGTGAGGCGCTGCCGGCCGCCAACAAGACCGCCACCGGCGCCTCCTCGTCGCCTCGCTCGACCGCGTCGGCGGCCCGGCGCAAGTCGGCCAGCGCGATCACCGCGGGCACCGGTTCGCCCCCCTGGACGAACGCGCCCCCAGGCTCGCGGCGGAAGCGCAGGGCGCCCATCCGGCCGTCGTCCGACACGCCCAACAGGGCGTCCAGGTCGGTCATGGCCCGGCCCCGCAGCCGTCGGCGGATCAACTGGCGGCCCCAGGCGTCGGGCGCCGCGTCACGCACCGCGCCCGGCAGGCCCGGCAGCGGAATCGGCCGGGCCGACAAGGGGAGGTCGGGCGAGACGGGGAACGCCCCCGGCGTCGCCACATAGGCCGCGTCGTACTGGAAGACCGAGCCCGACGCCCGGCCCCCGGACAGCGCCACGTCCAGCCAGCCCACGTCCGCCTCCCCTTGGGCGACGTAGATCCGCCCGCTCACCGGATCCGCTTCGGCAGCGCCTGGTCGGCGCGCAGCCGGCCGATATCGGTCGAGTAGGGATCGGTCGCCGCCACCAGGGGGTCGAGCAGGGTCAGGGCGCGGGCGACCGCCAGGACCGAGCCGACCGCCACGCCCGGCTGGCCGGCCTCGATCCGCGACAGGGTGGCCGTGCTGATACCCGCCCGCTCGGCCACGACGGCCGCAGGCAGGTCCAGCAGCCGCCGCATCTGGGACAGGTTGCGACCCAGACGGGCCGCCGCCGCGACCACGGGCCGAGACCGGGACAAACCACCCACAAAGACAGATTACCAGACAAATCAGCAATCTTAACCCGCTGTGGACATCAAATCATGGGCTGGTAGGACGCGGCCCGGACCGTCCGGGTTGGCCCGGCGGCGGCCCCTGCGGCGGCAGCACCGGCCCGACGGACTCGCCCGCGGCGGCGGCGGTCACCGCAACCTCCCTGTGTACGGTCAGCTGATCTCCCATCGACGGGCATATGGGCGGACGGGTCGGGGCGTTCTCAAGGCGAGCCGCCGCCCGCTTGCGGGCGAGGCGTCTTGGGAACGCCGGGGCCACAGGCTGGGGCTTACGGCCGGGAATATGCTGTTGGGCATGTCCCGCTGGGAAAATCTCGTCAGCTTCGCCGCCGTTGCCGGCGACCGCCCGTCATTTGAAGTCACCTCGCCGATCGACCAGTCCGCCATCGGCAGCGTACCCGCCGCCACCGCCGAAGACATCGCCGACGCCGCCGAACGCGCCCGGGCCGCCCAGACGGACTGGGCTCGGCTGGGCGTCTGGGAGCGGGCCGACGTCGTCGCCCGTTTCGCCGCCGAGGCCAACGCCAACTTCGACGAACTGCTCGACCTCGTTCACGCCGAGAGCGGCAAGTCGCGGATGCACGCCCTCGACGAGGTGCTGGACGTGCTGCTGACGGCGTCGTATTTCGCCTCCAACGCCGCCCGGCTGCTGAAACCGCAGCGGCGGCGCGGCGCCATCCCGCTGCTCACCTCGACGCGCGTCCACTACCAGCCGAAGGGCGTCGTCGGCATGATCACGCCGTGGAACTATCCGTTGACGCTGACAGCATCTGACGCGATTCCGGCGCTGCTGGCGGGCAACGCCGTCATCCTCAAACCCGATTCGATGACGCCGTTCACCGCCCTGTTCGTGGCCAAACTGTTTGCCTTGGCCGGACTGCCCGAAGGGGTCCTCCAGGTCGTCACCGGCGCGGGACGCGAGCTGGGCGATCCGCTGATCGAAGCCTGCGACCACCTGATGTTCACCGGCTCCTCGGCCACCGGCCGTCACGTCGCCCAGGCCTGCGCCGCGCAGCTCAAGTCGTGCTCGGCCGAGCTGGGCGGCAAGAACCCGATGATCGTCCTGGCCGACGCCGATCTCGACCGGGCCGTCGAGTGCGCCATGAGCGCCTGCTTCTCGACGTCGGGCCAGTTGTGCGTGTCGATCGAGCGGATCTACATCCACGAGTCGGTTTACGAGCGCTTCCTGCTGGCCCTCGTCGAGCGGACCAAGCGGCTGAAGCTGGGCGGCGGCGACGGCTGGGACGTCGATCTGGGCCCGCTGATCAGCGCCGAGCACGTTGAGAAGGTTCGCGCCCAGGTCGACGAGGCCGTCGCCAAAGGGGCGAAAGCCCTTGTCGGAGGGCATGTCCGCGACGATCTCGGGCCGCTTTACTTCGAGCCGACGATCCTGGAGGGCGTAGACGACTCGATGGCGGTGGCCCGTCAGGAAACGTTCGGGCCGGTGGTTTGCGTCTACCGTTTCGGCGAGGTGGACCAGGCCGTCCGGGCCGCCAACGACACCGAGTACGGTCTCAACGCCAGTGTTTGGGGCGGGCGGGACGCCAAAGCGGTGGCCAAGCGGCTGCGGGCCGGATCGGTCAACGTCAACGAGGGTTTCACCGCCACCTTCGGATCGCTCGACGCGCCGATGGGCGGCATGGGGATCTCCGGCCTGGGGCGGCGCCACGGCCCAGAGGGCCTGCGCGGCTACACCGAGCCGCAAACCATCGCCGTGCAACGCCTGCTCAACGTCGCCCCGCCGCCCGGCGTGACGCGCGAGCAATACGCCCAGTCGATGAGGGCCGTCGCCCCACACCTTTACACGACGGCGGGATCGCTATGGCGGCTGGTGACCCAGGTGGTTGGACGTTCCGCCGCAGCGTCGGATCGGGCGGCCGACTCGACGCCGAACCAGGCTGGCTCCTCCGACCAGGCCGAGTCGCCGGGCCGTCCCGCCGGGTCTTCGGGCCGGGACGGGTCGCGCGAGCGCGCCGCCAAACAGGCGTTGTCGCTGAAGGGCCTGTTGGCGCCGTCGCAGGCTGGCGTGCCGCTGCAGGGCGCGCGCGTCTTGGTCACCGGCGGCGGCTCGGGCATGGGCCGGCTGATGGCTTTGGGGGCGGCGGCCCGCGGCGCGGCGTCGGTCGCCGTCTGGGATCTGTCGGCTGAGCGGGCGCAGGCGGTGGCGGACGAGATCGCCGGGCGCGGCGTCCCCTCCCAGGCCCTCGCGGTCGACGTCTCCAGCCCGCAGTCGGTCGCCGAGGCGGCCGCCCAGACCGGCGACATCGACGTGCTGGTCAACTCGGCCGGGGTCGTCGGCGGCCGCCCCCTGCTGGAGGAGCCCGACGCGGCCATCAACCGCACCATCGACGTCAACCTCAAATCGCTGTTCTGGGTGACGAAGGCCTTCCTGCCAGGCATGGTCGAACGCGACCGTGGACGCATCGTCGTCGTCGCCAGCGCCTCCGGCCTGCTCGGCGGCGCCAAGATGACCGACTACGCCGCCTCGAAGTTCGGCGCCATCGGCTTCGAGGAGTCGCTGCGCAACGAGCTGCGAATGGCCGGCTCGCGGGTGGGGGCGCTGGTCGTCGCCCCCTTCTACACCAACACCGGCATGTTCGCCGGCGTCAAGACGAAAGTGCCGCTGCTGCTGCCGCTGCTCGACCCGCGGAAGGTCGCCGAGAAAGTGCTGGACGGTGTCGAGTCTGGTCGGCGCCTGATAGTCATGCCGTGGTTCGTCTATACCATCTATCTGCTGCGGATCGTCCCGATACCGTGGATGGACGCCATCGCCGACTTCTTCGGCATCAACGCCTCCATGAGCGACTTCCAAGGACGCCAATCCGACCGGTTGTGACGAGCGGGCATCGCCCCGGCGCGTCCGCAAGGGGCCGGGGGACTGGTGGTCGACGGCCGGGAACGGGATCGGCGTGTCCAAGACTTGCCTGTGGGAGGCGTGGGCGCAGCCGGGGGTACGCGGGTGGCCAAGGGCCGCAGTGGATCAATGGTTCGCTGTCGTCGCGTGGATGGGGCGCTCCAGTCTGGGACAATGGGCGCATGGCCCGGATCCTGGTGGTGGACAATTACGACTCGTTCGTCTACAACATCGTCCAATATCTCGCCCAGCTCGGCGCCGAGGTGGAGGTTTGGCGCAATGACGACGCCCGTTTCGGGCAGCCCGATTGGCCCGACGGGTTCGACGGCGTGCTGCTGTCGCCCGGCCCTGGCACGCCCGAGGAGGCGGGCGTTTGCGTAGACGTGGTTCGCCGCCAGGCTGGGCGCCTGCCGATCTTCGGGGTGTGCCTGGGTTTGCAGTCGATGGCGGTCGCCTTCGGCGGCACCGTCTCGCGCGCTCCCGAGCTGCTGCACGGCAAGACGTCGCTGATCCGCCACGACGGCAGGGGCGTCTTCGCCGGCCTGCCCAATCCGCTGCGCGTCACCCGCTACCACTCGCTGGCCTTCGACCCGGCGACCGTTCCCGACAGCATCGAGGTGAGCGCTGTCACCGACAGCGGCGTCATCATGGCGATGCGGCACAAGACGCTGCCGGTGGAGAGCGTCCAGTTTCATCCCGAGTCGGTGCTGACCGAGGGCGGCTACCAGCTGCTCGCGAATTGGCTGGCGGTCTGCGGCGACGCCGGAGCCCCCGCCAGGGCCGTCGGCCTGGCCCCGCTGATGGCCGTCGCCGGGCGGTAGTCGTCGCGCGCTGTCAGGCTGGCGGCCAGGCAGACGCGGGCTTGGCGCAGGCATTCCAGTTTCGAGTGGCAATCTGCTGCGGAGCATCCCTGACCCGCTGCCCAACACTCCTTCCAGTGATCGCGGCGGCGCACGCCGGGATCAGACGGCGCAACGTCATCGAGTGGCAGTCCGGTCGGGGCCGTCACACGGCCGGAACATGCGGCAGGTAGCGTGGCCGCCATGCCTGAACTACCCGCTGGGCCGCAGCGCGTCAAAGAGTTCTTGGACGGGCGCGGCTACGACAAAGACTTGGTGGTGATCGACGAGAGTTGCGCCACCGCCCAAGGCGCCGCCGACGGGCTGGGCGTCGAACTGGGCCAGATCGTCAAGAGCATCATTTTCCGGCGCAAGGCCGACGACGCCGCCGTGCTGGTGATGACTTCTGGCAGCAACCGCGTCGACGAGAAGAAGGTGTCGGCTCGGGTCGGGAAGGTCGGCAAGGCCGACGCTGCTTTCGTCAAGGCCAAGACCGGCTTCACGATCGGCGGGGTCGCGCCCGTCGCCCACGCCGAGCCGCCCGTCGTCCTGATCGACCAAGACTTGGCTGGCTACGACGTGGTTTGGGCGGCGGCCGGCCACCCGGCGTGGATGTTCGCCGTCACGCCCGAGGCGCTGGTCGAATACACCGGCGCCCCCCTGGCCGACGTCGCCGTTTGAGGCCCTCCAGCAGCGGCCGGCGAGGCCCGACGGGTCGGCGCGAGGGAAGTTGCCCGAACGCCGTCCGCGCGGCGCGTGCGGCCAATAGACTGGCAGGACGCTCGTTAGGGGGACCAATGGCTAACACGGCCGTCAAGATTTCTGTGGTGGGGGCGGGTTTCGTCGGCTCGACCATCGCCTACACGCTGATGATTCGGGGGGTGGCCAGCGAGATCGTGCTGGTCGACGTCAACGCCTCGCGGGCCGAGGGCGAGGCGATGGACATCGCCCACGGGGCGCCGTTCGGCCAAGCGGCGGCCATCCGCGCCGGCGGGTACGAGGCCGCGGCCGGCTCCGACCTGGTCATCATCACAGCGGGCACCAACCAGAAGCCCGGCGAGACGCGCATCGATCTGATCGCCCGCAACGCCTCGATCATGCGGGCCTGCGCCGAGGGTGTGGCCGCCAACTGCCCGGACGCCGTCGTCATGGTGGTGTCCAACCCGGTCGACGTGATGGCCTACGTCGCCCAACTGGCCACGGGTTTCCCCAAGGAGCGCGTCATCGGCTCGGGGACGGTGCTCGACTCGGCCCGTTTCCGCTATTTGCTGGGACGCGAGTTCGGCGTCGATCCCCGCAACATCCACGGCTACATCTTGGGCGAGCACGGCGATTCGGAGTTTCCCGCCTGGAGTTTGGTGTCGGTGGCGGGCATGCCGATCGACGAGGCGGCCGCGATGTTCGCCGGGCCGAGCGGCGCCGCCTTCGACGAGGCCGCGCGCGAGCGGGTCGCCCAGGACACCCGCGACGCCGCCTACCAGATCATCGACCGCAAAGGTGCGACGTATTACGGCATCGGCATGAGCGCCACCCGCCTGGCCGAGGCGATCGTCCGCGACGAGCATTCGATCATGTCGGTGTCGACGCTGCTGAGCGGCGAGTACGGCGTCGAGGACGTCTACCTGTCGGTTCCAGCAGTGCTGGGCCAGCACGGCGTCGAGCGCGTCCTGACGCCGCGCCTGGCCGAAGGCGAGCTGGCCGAGTTGCGGCGCTCGGCTGAATTGCTGCGCGAGGCACGCAGCCAGTTGTGACGCCGGGCCCAACACCTGCGCCGGTGACGGCGGCGGGTTCGCATGGTGGCCATCGTCACTGGAGCAATTGTGCGTACCCACTGTCAGCGGGCCGACGCCAAAGGGTGCAAGCTATTCGGTTCGCAATTTAGGACGCGGGGCTAGCCCCCGAACAGGTGGTGACGAAATGGTCGAGGGTGGCCTGGCACTCGTCGGGTGCCAGGTCGGAGGTCAGCGTCTCGATCTGCGAGATGGCCAAGTCGACCCGCCGCAGCGCCGGGCTGTAAAGCCAGGCGCGGTTGCCCAAGCGACGCTCGACGCAGCCCTTCTTGGCCAGCCGCACCAGCACCGTCATCACTGTCGTGTAGGCCAGGTCGCGCTGCGGGCCGAGGGCTTCGCGCACCTCGCGCACCGACATGGGCTGATCGGCCGACCACAGCGTTGCCATCACCTCGGCCTCCAACTCGCCCAACGTCATCACGCTCGCCACTGTAGCGCCCCCGGCCCAGACCGTTGCTTGTTTACGACGCGGCGTAGTAAATTGCCCGCATGAGTGCGGAAACCCTTGCCAGATGGCAATTTGGCATCACGACCGTATACCACTTCCTGTTCGTCCCCATCACGATCGCGCTGTCTCTGCTGGTCGCAGTGCTGCAGACCCTGTGGGTCCGATCGGGCGACATGAAGTTCCTACGGCTGACCAAGTTCTACGGGAAGCTATTCCTGATCAACTTCGCAATGGGCGTCGTCACCGGCATCGTGCAGGAGTTCCAGTTCGGCATGAACTGGTCCGAGTACGCGCGGTTCGTCGGCGACATCTTCGGAGCGCCCCTAGCTTTGGAAGCCCTCATAGCCTTCTTCCTCGAGTCCGTCTTCTTGGGCATGTGGATTTTCGGCTGGGACCGTCTTCCAAAGAAGGTCCACCTGGCCACCATCTGGCTGGGTGCGATCGGCACGCTGATCTCCTCCATCTTCATCTTGGCGGCCAACGCCTGGATGCAGAACCCCGTCGGCGCCGAATATGACGCCGCCGGCAACCTGCGGGCGGAGATGACCAGCTTCACAGACGTTTTGCTCAACCCGGTGGCGATCGCCACCTGGACGCACGTCGTCTTCGGCGCGTTCTTCACCGCCGGCGCCCTGATCATGGGCGTGGCCGGTTGGAACCTCGTCAAGCGCAACAACGAGCATCCCGACTCCCAGGACGTGCCCGTCTACCGCTGGGCGACCAAGTTCGGCGCCTGGGTGCTCCTGGTCGCCAGCGTCGGCACCATCCTGACCGGCCACATCCAAGGCCAGATCGTGACGGATTTGCAGCCGATGAAGATGGCCGCATCCGAGAACCTCCAAGACAGCGCCACCTGCGCGCCGTTCGAGATCGTTCCCGGCGTCGGCGTGCCGTGCGTGCTGAGCTTCATGGCCACCAACGATCCCGGTGCCGAGGTTAAGGGCATCAACGATCTGAAGGCCGACTACGACGCCAAGCTGGCCGCTGGCCAGGCCCTCGACGACCGCAACCAGTTGCAGGTCACCGCGGCGGCCGCCAAGGCCGGCATTTGGGGCCAAACCGACGCCGTCGACTGGGTGCCGCCGGTGCTGCCGACGTTCTGGTCGTTCCGGCTGATGATGGGCTTGGGGGTGCTGGGCATCCTGCTGGCCATCTTCGTGCTCGTATCGCTGCGCGGCAACAAGATCCCGGCCGGCGGCAAAGGCTGGACCGGCCTGATGATCGCCGCCCCGCTGCTGCCGCTGTTCGCCAACAGCTTCGGCTGGCTGATGACCGAGCTTGGCCGTCAGCCGTACGTCGTCAACGGCGTGCTCAGCACCCACGCGGCGGTTTCGCCGGGCGTCACAGCTCTCGAGCTGGGCCTGACGCTGGTGCTCTACACGCTGATCTACGGCGTGCTGGCCGTCGTCGAGGTGAGCTTGCTGCTGAAGTACATCAAGTTGGGCCTCCCGCAGCGCGTGGAGGAGCCAACCGTTCAAGACGACGACTCCGCTCCGCTGAGCTTCGCATACTGATAGGCGGGTACACCAAATGAATTTCCAATTCGCATTTAATCTGCCCGAAGCGGTGCCCTCGGCGCTCGCTGTGGTTTGGTTCCTGCTCGTCGCGGTCTTGTGGATCGGCTATCTGGTCCTCGAAGGCTTCGACTACGGCGTCGCCATGCTCATCCCGTTCCTCGGCAAGACCGAGAAGGAGAAGCGCGTCCTGATCAACACCATCGGCCCGGTTTGGGACGGCAACGAGGTGTGGCTGCTGACCGCTGGCGGCGCGATGTTCCTGGCCTTCCCGGCCTGGTACGCCACGCTGTTCTCCGGCCTGTACCTGCCGCTGTTCCTGGTGCTGGTCGGCCTGATCATCCGCGGCGTGGCTTTCGAGTATCGCGCCAAGAACCCGGACTCCCGTTGGAGGGCGACGTTCACCTGGATGGCCACCATCGGCTCGTTCATCGTGCCGCTGGTCTTCGGGGTCGGCTTCGCCAACTTCATCATCGGCCTGCCGGTCGTCACCGATCCGAACAACCCGGCGTTGTACGTCGTCGCCAGCGACGCGGCCAACGTCGGCGTAACGCCGTATTTCTGGGAGCTGTTCAGCCCGTTCGGCCTGCTCGGCGGCATCGCCGTGGTGGTGTTGTGCCTGTTCCACGGCTCGCTGTATCTGACGTTGAAGACCAAGGGCGAGGTGAAGCAGCGGGCCGCCGCGTTCGCCAAGATCATCGGCCTGGTCGCCATCGTTGGCGGCGCGGTCTTCTTGGTCTGCCAGAACCTGTTCTGGCCGCCGGTGTTCCTGTCCGGTCTGAACTGGCTGCTGGTCGTGGTCGCCGCCGTGGCGCTGGTCGTGGCGTGGCTGTCGATCGGCAAGGGTGTGGCGTTCGTCTGCTCGGCTGTGACGTGGCTGGCGGTGGCGTTGGGGATCTTTATCCGCATGCTGCCGACCCTCGGCTTCGTCGACGCGGGCACCAGGACGGCGTTCGACTCGGCGGGCCAGCTGCTCGGCCTGAACGTCTTCACGGCCGCGTCGCAAGACTCGACCTTGACGATCGCGCTGGTCGCCGCCTGCATCATGGTCCCGATCGTGTTGGCCTACACGATTTGGGCCTACTGGGTCTTCCGCCGCCCCGTCGGCGTGGAGAACATCCCAGACGAGGTGGCCTCGGCCGCCTAAGCGTTATTCGCTGATTCAACACCCGGGAGGGGCGCCCCATGTGGGCGCCCCTCCCGTGGTTTGCCGCTGGATGTCGCTGTGGCGGCCAGCGATGCGCGGACTCTTGGGGGTGCCCGGCATTCCATTTCCAGCCCTGAGTCGTCGCGGCGGCCCACTAGTCCTACTCGGCGAGGCGTACTCGGCGAGGCTAGGCGGCTCTCAGCGCATAGGTGGAGACGACGCAAATCACGCCATGAGCACCCCTGTGCGAGGGTGACTCCAGGTCGATCGAGATCGCGGTGGAGAGGCCGCGAGTCACGCCATGAACTGTGCCAAATACTCAATCTGACCTGGTGGCACGCCGTTCTTGGCGGCGAGGCTGGGCCACTGTGCCACCACCTGGCGGACGGTGGTGAGCACACGGTCTGCAGTGGCTTTGGTCAAGTCGAACGCCTCGGCGCACTCCCTCAGGGCGGCAAGGCCATCTGAAAGCGTCGATTGCCCTGAGACACTCGTCATGTGCTGGCTCGACGGGCTCGGGTTGAGGTCGAACGAGGGGGCCAGCCGCCAGCCCGCGCCGGTGCGCAGCAAGCCCAGGTTTCGCAGATGGTCGTCGGTCGAGTTGATCGCGTACACGAAGGCCACGTGTCTGAACAAACTGGCCAGGTCGTCGGTCGGCGCCGAGCTGGCCAGGGCCAGTTGATCGGCAACGTCGAGGTAGTCGGCAACGTCGCCGTCGTTTAGGCGGAGGAGCGTCATGGCGCTTTGATAGCCGATGCGTGCGTCCGCTCGGTCGAAACGGTCCAGCAGTAGCACCGCCTGGGCGTTGATCTCGATCAGGCGGTGCCTTGGGACGGACAGGCCAGCCTGTTGTGCCAAGTCAAGGGCTGTTGCCTCGCAGCGTATGACGTCCCACTCGTCGTTCGGGTGGGGGAACTTGGCCAGCAGCAGGCGCCGGCCGTCCATCACGGACGCCTTCGGGCGCGCGCCCCCCAAGGATGCGCTGCCGGCGTCGAGCAGCCTCTTGATGGCCGTTTGGTTGTCCGGAGCGTCGTTGGCCACAGCAACCGAGGCGGCCAGCAATTCGGGGATGCTGACCAGTTTCGGCACTTCTTGGCCGGGGTGCTGGAACGCGCCGCCTTCTCGTAACGCGAATCGCAGCGCGCCCTGACGGGACACATCCGCCACGCTCAGCAGAAAGTCCCTCTCGTCCAGGGTTCGCAATGGCTGGTGGCCCTGGCGAGACTCGTGCTGGACGCGCTTGCGGATCAGGTTGCGGCCCCAGCGGTCTGGCGAGGCGTCGAGGAATGAGCGTGGCAAAGGGGAGGTCACGGGTTGCGACCCCGCGGCCAGGGGCAACTCCGGATCGAGGGCGTACGCGGACGGATTGGTCAGGTACGCCAGATCGTAGTTGAATGTGGACGAAAGGCTGCCGCGCCGCAAATGGGGGTAGAGCTTTCCGGCAAGCACGGTGTCGCCTCCCAACTCCAAGTAGACCCACAGTGCACTGGGACGGCCGTCATCGGCGGCGCTCATCGTCGCACCCTTCGCGGAAGGGCTTGGTCGGCTCGGGCGCGACCGAGGTCGGTCTCGTATGGGTCCGTGGCTGTCACGACCTGGTTAAGGATGCCCAGAGCCGCGCAAACCGACAGAAAGGCGCCCATTGACACGCCCACTTCGCCGTTCTCCAGATGGCTCACCGTGCTGCGCGACACACCGGCCCGCTCGGCCACCTGCTGCGATGTCAGGTTCGACAACTTGCGCCAAGTGGCGAGCTGCGCGCCAACGTCACGCGCGCTGGCCAATACCGCCCGAGCCGGCTTTCGCGACACCATGACCCCTCCTAACGTGTTAAATATACGACATACTCCCGGTTAATGTATACCTAACAGCCCGTTGTGCTGCGCCTATCGGGTCCCTGACGCCATGGGCCCCAGTCCGCACAGTAAGTGGACGGGGCCCATGGCCGCCCTCGCCGCCTGAATGGACCCTCGCCGCGGCCTGCGCGGCGGTGTTCAGCACGACTTGGCGGCTCGGGTTGCCAGCGGCCGGGCGTGCCAGGTGTGGCCGCCTGGCTTGCCGCCACACGGCCCGCCCCACCGCCACTGACCGGCGGCAGATCCGCCCGACCGGCGACTTCACAAGCGCAGACGGTAGGGTGAGGCCGTGCCTGGTCCTATCGACGCCAATTTGCTGAGGCGGGCCTCGGCCACGCGGGGGTATCTGGCGGCCGGGCTGGCCGTCGGCGTGGCCACGGCCGTGCTGACGTTGGCGCAGGCTTGGCTGATCGCGTTCGCCATCTTCTACCTGTTCGCCTTGGGCTCAGGGCTGGTCGGCTTCGACGTGGCCGCGCCTGCGGCGCCGTTCTTCGTCCCGGCCGGCGCCGACTTGTGGGGCACGTTGACGCCGACGCTGCTGGCCCTGGCCCTCGTCTTCCTGCTCAAAGGGCTGCTGGCCTGGCTCAACACCTGGCTGGGCAACCGCGCGGCGGCCGCCGTCAAGTCGCAATTGCGCACCGACATCGCCCGCGCCCGGCTGGCCCGCCCCGTCGACGCCGGCGTTTCGACCGGCGGGCTGATCACCCTCGTCACGCAGGGTTTGGACGCCCTCGACGGCTACTACTCGAAGTACTTGCCGCAGTTGTTGCTGGCCGCGACCGTGCCGTTCATCGTCGGCTTCGCCATCCTGACCGCCGACCTCACCTCGGCGGTCATTTTGGCGTTGACGCTGCCGCTGATCCCCGTCTTCATGATCCTGGTCGGCTGGACGACGCAGGCCCGCACCGAGAAGCGCTGGGCCGTCCAGACGCGACTGGCCAACCATTTCGCCGACCTCGTGCTCGGCCTGCCGACGCTGCAAGTTTTCGGACGGGCCAAGGCGCAGGCCAAAGGGCTGCTCAAGACCGAATCCGCCCACCGCCGCGAGACGATGGCCACCCTGCGGTTGTCGTTCATGTCGGCACTGGTGTTGGAGCTGCTCTCCACGCTGTCGGTGGCCATTGTGGCGGTCGTGGTGGGTTTCCGCGTCGTCTTCGACACGATGGACCTGCGCACGGCCCTGTTCGTGCTGATCCTGGCCCCCGAGGCGTATCTGCCGGTGCGTCAGGTGGGGGCGCACTTCCACGACTCGGCCGACGGCGTGGCGGCCGCCCAGCAGGCCTTCGCCATCATCGGAGAAATGTCTGAGGGGGCGGGCGGGGCCGTCGCGAGAGCCGTTGCCGGTGACGCGGCCGATGGCACCCACCACGCCGAAGCGCCGCATCGCGACAGTGGTGACGAGGCTGTCCGCGTCGAACCCTCCGCCGTTCATGGCGCGCCAGCCCGCCGTCCGCCCGACGACGATCCGCGTATCGGCCAAGGCGCGGTGTCGAGCCGGGGACGCCAATCCGCCGTGCTGTCCGCGACGGGGCTGTCGCACACCTATCCAGGCGCGTCGGCGCCCGCCCTCGAAGATTTCAACCTCGCCGTCGCGCCCGGCGAGATCGTCGTGCTGACGGGCCCGTCGGGTTGCGGCAAGACGACCGTGCTGAACGCCGTCATGGGCTTCCTGACGCCGACGCGCGGCCAGTTGCTTGGGGATGGCCGACCCATCGCCGACTGGGCGGCCTGGCGCGGGCGCGTCGCCTACGTCGGCCAGAATCCGGGGATGGTCGCCGGGACGGTCGCCGACAACGTCCGGCTCGGCTTCCCGCAGGCCACCGACTTGGCCGTCCGGGCGGCCCTGGACGAGGCCGGCGCGGCCGAATTGCCACTCGACCATCCGGTCGGCATGGACGGCGAGGGCGTGTCGGCGGGCG
>JAISUF010000219.1 GCA_031272195.1 Propionibacteriaceae bacterium | reverse complement strand
ACCAGGCAGGCGGCGGCCAGCACCAGCCACCACCAGCGTTGCGGATCGTCGTTGGTGCCGTTGGTCAGGATGAACGGCATCATCAAGGCCAAGGCCATGACCGAGATCAGCGTCAGCCCCCCGGCGTCCAGCGACACTGGGCCCGTGGCCGGCTTGTCCGCCGGGACGAGCCGCCAGGCGAAGCCCAGCACGACCAGCGCGAAGACGGCCGTCATGCCGAAAATCCAGCGCCAGCCGTACTCGTTGCCGACGGCAGCGATGATGCCGCCGCCGATGACGGGCCCCAGCGTTGTGGAGACGCCGATGATCGCCCCGTTGAAGCCGAACGCCCGGCCGCGCTCGCGCCACGAGAAGACTTGCTGGGTCAGGCCCATGCCCTGGGGGCTCATCGATCCGGCCGCCACGCCTTGCACCAGCCTGGCCACGGCCAGCACGATGTCGGAGGTGGCCAGGGCCGAGACGACCGACGCGGCGGCGAAGACGCCCAGGCTGATCAGAATGATCAGCCGCCGGTGGCCGGCGTCGCCGACCCGCCCGGTGGGCACGAGCGCCAGGCCGAACGCCAGCGTGTAGCCCGAAACCATCGCCTGCAGCGCCAACGACCCGGCCGACAGCGACGTGGTGATCGACGGCAGGGCGACGTTGATGATCGAGACGGTCATCATGGTCAAGAAGCTGATGGCCAGGCAGACCCCGAGGATTTTCCAGCGCCGGGGGTCGCCCTCGTCCTCGTCGTCCGGAGCGCCTGGGCGGACGTTGACGCGTTGCGAGTCACTCATGGCGGCCACCCTCCGAGTGGGCGCTGGCGGCGTCGGCGGCCAGGACCGGCGGCGTCCCCGCCCCACCCGGCTCGACCCGCCCCGGCCCGCCGTCGGCATCTGCTCCGGTGTCGTGGTCGGAGTGACCGGCGACACCGCGCTTCCAGTAGGCGCGGGTGTGCACCCGCTGCGCGGGCAGCCCGAGATCGCCCAGCAGATGGCGGCGAATCGTCCGCATGGCGGCGGCCTCGCAGCCGACCCAAACCTCGCCTGGCCCCTCCGGCAAGGCCAGCGCCAAAGCGGCCTCCGCCAGTCGCTGGCAGGGCTCCTGGCCGGCCTCCAACCAGCGCACGACCAGCGCGGCGTCCGAGGCGATGGCGAGCTGCTGGTCCGGCGCCTCGACCAGCGCCATGGCTGGCAGCCCCGCGGGCAGGCTCTCGGCGATCGCGCAGACGGCCGGCAGCGCGGACAGGTCGGCGATCAGGACGATCCACTCGGAGTCGCCGCCCAACTCGAAGCCGGGCCTCGACAGGCCTGAGATCTCGAACTCGTCGCCCACGGCCGCCGTTCGGGCGAAGGCGGCCGCCGGGCCCTCGTCGTGCAGCGCGAAGTCGATGGCCAGCCGGCCGGCGTCGGCGTCGAAGCGGCGCACGGTGTAGGTGCGCATGGCCTGTCCGCCGGCCTGGTCGGGCACGAACACTTTGAAGTGTCCGCCGGCCCCGGCGGCCTGCCAGCCGTCCAGCTCGCCTTCAACCACCAACTCGACCAGGTGCTCGCTCAGCCGCTGCGCGGACGCCACCCGAACCTTGCGGTGGGGCAGCCGCTGCCTGCCGCCCCCGCCCGCCGGGCGCTGGGCATGCCCACGCCTGCCGCCATCCGCGTTGCCCACCATTTCTTGCGTCATCATGTCTCCTTCTCGGCAATTCACACGCGGTCGGGGCAATGCTAGTCGGCGTCCATCGGCTGATCGCCGTACTCGGCGTAGAGATCGGGCAGGAATGTGTAGAGGTGTTCCCACTCGACGAGGGTGTGGATGACGACTTTCCGCAGATATTCCTCGCTGCACTTGGTGGCCTCGTCGCGGACCAATTGGCCGTGCTCGGGGCGCCAGCCGATCCATTCCCGGCTTCTGGTCTCGATGCCGCCCAGCGGACAGGGCCGCGAATACGCCAAACACAGGTGCGTGCCCGGCTCGTCGAACGTCTCGTAGGAGCCTTTGCCGTTGAGGATGCAGCCGGCGTCCTTCAGCTCTTGGAGGCGCTCGTCGGTCAACCCGAAGTCTTTGAGGTCGAATTGGTGGCGGATCGTGTCGTACATGCGGTCGCCCTCGCCCAAATCGAGGCTCTCGGTGGTGTGGATGCCCTCCGAGCCGTCGTGCCAGTTGATGTAGTAGTGATCGAAATGGTCGGCGTAATTCCAAATCTTGTAGCGCAGATTGCCGTGGCCGGGCACCATTCCCTTCGATTTCAAGTTGCGCCAGTTGCGATACCAGCGCTCCATCTCCTCGGTGATGTGGGGCGGCCGCACGCGGTAGGTCGCCACATAGCCGGAGCCGTCGGGGAACATGCAATAGCCGAGTTCGGCCTTGTCATAGCCGTACGGCCGCAGCAGGCTCATGAAATCGTGGGGCTGGATGGCGTCCTCCAGCGGTATCGGGTTCATCGTGTCGATGATCTGCATCTCCAACGGGCTGGGATAGTGCAGCGGGTAGTTGTAGAAGTACTTCGCCAGCGGCATCTGCTCCTCCTCGGGGAACAGCTTTTGGCGCACCTTCACCACGCTCTCGTCGGGCGTCTCGATTCGTTCTTTCTCGATTTCCATTAACATGTCGCTCTCGCTTTCTCCACCAAATTTGTTTTCACTCGGGCTCAGGCCGCGTCCAGGGGTAAGTCGTGGTATTCCTCATACAAGGCCGGAAGCACTTGCGCGAGGTGGGCTCGCTCCACCGTGTTGTGCGTCAGCACGTTCTTCAGATAGGTTTCGTCGACCGGCGTCGACTCGTCGCGAACAATCTGTCCGTCGCGGGCCCAATAGCCGATCCCCTCGCAGTTTATATTCTCCACGCCGCCCAGCGGCCAGGGCCGCGAGAAACGCAGCACCAAATGATGTCCGGGGCCGTCGAACTCCTCCCAGCAGGCGCTGGCCCGGCAGCCGTGCGCCGACAATTCGGCAGCCCGCTCGGGCGTCAAACCGTATTCGGCCAAGTCCAAGTCGTGGACGATCGACGCCAGGCCGCTGCTCGGGTCGCCGCTGGCGCCCAGGTCGAGCGTCTCAACCGAGCGGATGCCGTCGGCGGCGTCGCGGCCGTTGACGTACTCGTGGTCCCAGTGGTCGGCCGGCATCCACAGCTTGTAGCGCAGGTTGCCGTGGGGACGGGCGCCGTCGCCGGCCTTGAAGTTCATCCACGGGCCGTACCAGCGCCGCCAGGCCGGATCCCAATCCGGCGGCGTGGTCGAATACTCGATGTAGAAACCCGAGCCGTCCGGCATCATGCAATAGCCGTAGACGATCTTGCGGTAGCCCGTCACTTGCAGCAGGCTCAGCCAATCTTGGGCCGGTATGGCGTCGGCCGGATCCATCGGCCCGGCGTCCAACACCATTCGCTGCAATGGCGATGGCCAATACAGGGGGTAGTCCGTATAGTACTTAGCCAATGGCGAGGCGGCCTCCTCGTCCGACAGCCTCGGCACTTCGTAACACTCCATTTGGCCGCTCATGGCCTCCTCCTTCCTGTTTCGACGGCCTCCCACGCGATTTTTGGCGGAGCCCTCGGGCGGTCATTGCCGCTCACCCGCCCGAGGGCCTTGGCCGCTATCCCGTGATTAGGCCCCCGTTCACATCGATAACGGCTCCGGTGATGAAAGACGCCTCGTCGCTGGCCAAGAAATTGACCGCTCCGGCAACGTCTTCGGGAACGCCCAGCCGACCCAGCGGCGTGCGCCGCAGAAGATCGGCCCGCATGTCGTCGGGCAAAGTGTCCTCTTCGGGAACGTCGCCCTCGATATGTCCGGCCAGCACGCAGTTGACCGTGATTCCGAGCGGGCCCAATTCTCGCGCCATTTCATAGGTCAACGAGACCAGCCCGCCCCTGGCGGCGGCAAACGACGGATTGGGATACCAACCGCCACATTTCCCGTCGCAGGTCGTCAAATTGATCACCCTCGGGGCCCGGCTCCTCTTCAAATACGGCAAGGCCAGTTTGGTGTTGAAGAACGCCCCCTCCATGACTTCCATCGAGTGGTGCCAGATCGCCTTGTCGGTCTGGTCGAAGTTGTGGCGGTCGTGCCCGCCCGACCCGTTGACCACGACGTCGATTCCGCCGAAACGGGCGGCGATCCACTCCAACACGTCCTCCTGGGTCGTGTCGGGGTGGTAGAGGTCGGGGTCGCAGGCGATGTTCTCCTCCAGTCTGGCCTGGGGATTCTGGGCGTAGCCGATGACGCGGTCGGCGTATTTCGGATCCATCTTCGCGACGGCCCCCTGGGCCTTGCCGTGGTACGAACTCATGAACGCCACGTTCATGCCCAATTCGAGCGCCATTCTCACGATCGCCAGGCCGTTGCCGCCGGCGCCGCCAGTGATGATCATCGTCTTGCCGGTTTGGTCGAACATTTCCGCCTCCTCAGCCCATGAAGGCTTCCCGGCCGCCGATCCAGCGGTCGATGTAATCGTAGGTGTTCTTGACGGTGTCGCCGAACTGTCCCGGGAATTTCTCACAGGCATGGTTCGGCCGGAAGAGATGGTCGGCGCCCTCGACGTACATCAGCGTCTTGTCGGCGCTGGTGGAGTT
>JAISUF010000120.1 GCA_031272195.1 Propionibacteriaceae bacterium | reverse complement strand
CGACGGCTCTTCGGGCGGTTCGACGTCGTAGGGCGCCAAGCCGTAGCCGTACTTCAAGACCGCCGTCGCCACCGAGCCGTGGCCGCGGGTGTCGTAGGACAGCCTGACGGTGTTGCGCGTGTAGTAGAAGTTGACGTAGCCGCCCGTGGCGGTGGCCGGCCCCGTCTCGGTCTCGGAGAACTCGCGCACGGCCGCGCCCGAGGCGTCGGCCACCACCAGCATGCCCTCGATCTCCTTGGCCAGGTACGAGGAGTTGGCCGACATCGTCGCGTTCATGGCTGGCAGCAGATACCACCGCTGGCCGCCGTATTCGCGGCTGGTGTCGTCGGCGCCCTGCTCGGGCGTCGCCTCGGCCCAGTAGCGGATGTTGACCAGCGACGACGTCACCGGCGCCGCCATCGTGATGTTGATGACGTCGCGGCGCTCCGGGTCGCTCGGCATCATGTCGGCCACCGCCGTGACCCGCGGCGTCGACCACATGATCGAGCTGCTGACGGTCAGCACGTCTTTCGGCGACTTCCAGGCGTCGAAGCGATAGTTGGGCCGATTCGAGAAGGTGAACACCGCCCCGTTGTCGGGATGGGGCCAGGTCTTGCCGAACCGCTGGCCGAACTTGTACGGCAGGTCCAAGCGGACCGAGGAGTCGTAATGCTCCATGGCGCCGTCGCCGTCGAAGTCGAAGTCCATCTGGCTGGTCGTGGTCGTCATGAAGCGGAAGTAGTAGACGCGCAACTGGCAGTAGACGTTGACGATGGTGTCGCCGTCGCCGCTGATCGTGTTCGACTCGGTGGCCTGCCATTGGGCGTAGCGCATGGCGTCAGTCGAGTCGAACGGGCTGGGCGAGGGCAGCGAGTCGATGACCACGTCCTGCCCGCCGGAGCCGACGCTCTGCCCGGCGGTGGCGTAGCGCGGATTCGGCTCGGCGTAGCCCAGGACGTACTGCGTAGGGTCGCCCGGCGTCGGCGTCGTGTTGGCCCCCAGGTTGGGCCGCTCCACCCAGAAGACGACGTGGTACGGCGTGGCGTTGGCGACCGCCTCCCAGATCAGGTAGAGGGTGGTGTCGGCGTCGACGGCGTAGTCGGGCGAGATCGGGTCGCGGCTCTCGCGCTTAGGGTCGTCGAGCGTCCAATACAGCGGGTTGTAGCCGGGACGGACGACCGAGCGCATGTCGGGCAGCGACAGCGAGCCCAGCGTCGAGCCCTTCTTGACATCGATTGGGTCCAGCGAGGTGCCGCTGGTCTCGAAATAGATCGTGACGGTGTCGCGCAGCACCGGTTTCAAGACCAGGTTGGCCTCGACTGGAGCGGAGAAGTCGTAGACCGGGCCGGGGTTGGAGGCAAGCGTCCACTCGCCCTCGAACACCGTCTTGGCCGGAATGGCGAAACCGGCCGCCGCCAACTGGCTGGTGGTCGGCAGCGGCGGGCGCTCGCCGGGGGCCACCTGCTCGGTGTAGACGACTGCCCCGTAGCCGTCCAGGAAGGAGACGATGTAGTCGCCGTTGGAGACGTAGGTGACGTCGTGCAGGTCGGCGCCGGTCTCCGGGCAGAACGGGTAGAAGTGCGGGTTGCCGGCGATCCGATAGGGCGCGCCCGGCACGTAGACCGCGCCGGAGCCGTCGATTCGCCAGCCCAGGAAGGTGCTCTGGTCGGGGCATTCGACGCCCGCCCCGTCGCGGACGGCCACCAGCACGCCGTTGTTGAAGCCGCCGCCGCCGGAGTCCTCGGTGTAGATGACCCGGCCGTCGAGCTGGTGGTAGTCGATCGTCAAACCGGTCGTCTGCCAGCGGGCGTACAGCGTCAAATCGCCCAACAGCTCGGTGTCCGGGTCGAAGGCCTTCTTCGGCGAGGTCGGCGTCGGCTTCCAATCCCAGCCGACCAGTGCGCCCCGGTTGGCGTCGTTGGTCTCCTTCGCGACGTAGCGCTGCCCGCCGATCGTCAAGGAGACGAAGTTGACGGTGTGGCCGTTCTGGACGCCCTGAAGCTGCGAGCCGTCGTCGGCCAGCGGCGTGCCGTCGGAGTCCAGGAAGGTGACGGTGTGGTCGGTCGACTCCCACTTGGCGAAGACCGTCAAGTCGTCTGCGCCCATCGTGCCGCCGAAGGAGAATTCCAGCGTGCCGGCGGCGTCGACGTACCAGCCTTTGAAGTGCCAGCCGGTCTCGTCGGGCAGCGTCGTCTCGTAGGGCGCCAGGCTGGCCCCATAGGGCAGGTTGACGGCGGCCGGGGCCGTGCCGTGTCCCATGTTGTTGAAGGTCAGCGGGTTGACGCGCCGCTGGTAGTAGTGGTTGACGTAGTTGTGGTGGGTGCCGTCTGCCCGCTGGACGGTGGCGAAGCTGCCGGTCGAGATCTCGTCGGAGAAGTCGCCCTGGACGCCGGCCAGGAAGCCGGGGATGGCCTTCGACTGGAAGTCGGTCGTCACCGGCACGACGGCCGTGTAGTCGCCCAGCAACACCCACGTCAGGCCGTTCCACTGGCGGCGGGTCAGGCTGGCGTCGGCGGCCTGCTCGGGCAGCTGCTCGCCCCAGTAGTTCATCGTCACGGTGTCGGTGACGTTGGTCCAAACCATCGACACGGTGTAGCCGCGGCCAGACGGGTTGGACGGCATCATGGCGGCGGTGATGTCGGTGCGAGGGGTCTGCCAGTCGCCGGAGGCGACGGCCAGGTCGCCGTGCGCCCAGTAGGAGTATTGCGAGCCGTCCGGATTGTCGAACGTCCAGCCCGTCGTCGGATGCGGCCAGCGCTCTGCCACGTGGTCGCCGAACTTGAAATCGATGAAGTACGGGTTGTCGTAGGTGTAGGTGGTCGGAGAGCCGTTGTGGTCGGGGTCGCCGGACATCGTCCGGCCGGTCTCGCCCAGCGGGTCGATCTCGAAGGAGACGCGGTAGGTCCGCAGCGTGCAATAAACGTTGACGACGCTCAAGCCGTCGCCGCGCAGCGTCGTCGGCTCGGTGAACTGCCACTGCGCCCAGTGCATCGGGTCCTCCAAGTCGAAGAAGCTCGGCGCCGGGATCGACGTGATCTCGATGTCGGCCTCGATGCCGGGGCCGCCCACCAGGTCGCCGGCCGTGCCCATGCCGCCCAGCTCCACCTCGTAGGCCTGGTCGTAGTGGGCCGCGTTGCCCGGTTTGGGCGAGAAGTTGACGCCCAGGCTGGGTTTCTCCACCCAGTAGACGATCTCGTAGGGCACCCCGCCGGCCAGCTTGGCCCACTGCAGCTCCAAGGTGACGTCGGCGTCGAGCACATAGTCGAAGTCGGCCGGCTCGGTGAGGCCGGGCAGCGACCAGTGTTTGGCGATGTAGCCCGAGCGCGTCACCGACGAGGCCAGCGGCAGCACGACGTCGGCCAGCGTCGAGCCTTTGAGCGCCTTGACCGGCGCGGGCGGGTCCGGCGTGCCGGTGCTGAACGAGATCGTCACGCCGTCGCGCAGGATCGGCCGCAGCGTCAGGTCGGAGGCGACCACGTCGTTGGAGAAGTCGACCGGTTGGCCGCCGGGCACGTACTCCCAGGTGTTTTCGAAGTACTTGTCGGCCGGATAGGCGAAGCCCAACTCGTCCAGTTGGGCCTGCGTCAGCAGCGGAACGATGACGCCGCCTGGCGTCGCCCGCACCGTCAGGGTGGTCGACAGGTCGCCGTTGAGGTAGGTGATGTTGAACAGCGAACCCGACAGCGGCGCGGGCGCCGCGCCAACCGTCTTGGCCGCCGGGGCGAGGGTCGCTGTGGCGCCGCCCGCACCGGGATCGGTCGTCTCGGTTGTCGGCTCCGTCGCGGTCGGCGTTTCGGGCGGCGTTTCGGGTGGCGGCGTCTCAGTGGCCGGGTCGGCGGTCGTGGATGTTGTGTCCGCCGCCGTCGCCGGCGCGCCGGTGTCGACGGCCGGCGCGGCGGTGTC
>JAISUF010000045.1 GCA_031272195.1 Propionibacteriaceae bacterium | reverse complement strand
GGCCGTTGGGACGAAGCCGTCGAGCGCGCCGGGTCTCATACGCGAGACCTGTTTGGGCGCGCCGTCCACCAGGATGGCGGTGTGCTCGAACAGGTCGGGCAGCTCCTGGTAGCAGGTGCCGCAATCGGTGCACTTGGGCAGGTCCTCCTCGGCCAGGAAGATCGGGGCGTCGGCCCCAGGCCCGTTGGCGGAGGCGCTCTCGGCGGCCGTGGCCGTGGGCGCGGCGGTCGTCGCCTCGCCCGCCGGCGTGGCGGCCGCCGGCAGCGGGACGGTCGAGCGGTCCTTGGCCGTGACCAGTTTGGCCAAGGCCTCGGCGATCTCGTCCATGCCCTGCTGCCGGGCCTCCTCGGCCCGGTCCAGTTGGTCGCGCAGGTCCGCCAACTCGGCGGCGTGCCGCTTGGACGCGGCCGCCTGGTCGCGCCCGGCCAGGAAGCGCAGCGTCTGCCAATAGGCCTGGCGGTCGTCGACCAGCGCGACGATGGCCGGCGAGACGGCGATCCGGCGCAGCCGTCCGTCCTCGCCCGCCGCCAAGATGAACGGCGTCTTGCCCGCCCGGTCGGCGGCCTCCAAGGCGGCGTACTGGCTGATCGGCGTCGGGTCTGGGGCGTCGTCGGGCAGCGGGCGGAAGTTCTTGCGGAAGCGGACCTCGCCATAGGCGAACTCGGCCGGCGTCAGGTCGGTGGTGACGAGCTGGGCGTTGCCGGACTCGTCGACCACTGGCAGGGTGCGCGTCGTCCAGGGTTTGTCGACGTCGGGGTTGCCGTCCAGGCTGAAACGCTGCGGCAGGGTCGGGCCGCCGTGCGGGTCGTGGACGAACAGCGGCATCATCCGCGACTCGACGGCCAGCCGGGAGCGGGCGTTGGCGGCGTCGTCGGCGAAGCCCTGCTCGAAGCCGCACGGTGTGTAAACCTGCAGCAGCGCCCCGCCTTGGCTGTGGGCAAGCATCCGGCCGGCGGCGGCCAGGAAATGCCCGTGCATGGCGGTCGACGTGGCGGCGGCGAAGACGCCGGGGTGGAACGCCGCCAGCAGGCCCAGCTCTTTGCGGAACTCCTGTTTGCCGTCGTGGGCGCGTCCGTGGCGCGCCAGGTCGGCGTCCTGGCCGGTGAAGGATGCCGTCGAGGCCTGGCCGCCGGTGTTGGAGTAGCCGCCGCTGTCCAAGACCAGCATCTTGACCGGCGCGCGCGAGGCCAGAACCCGCGACAGCGCGCCGAAGCCGATGTCGAAGGCGGCGCCGTCGCCGGAGACCGTCAAGACGGCGGGCATGGCGGCCAGCTCGTCGGCGGTGAAGTCGCGCCAGCCCAGCGTTCGCAGGGCCCGGTCGCAGGTGGCGGGGTCGTAGGCGTCGGCCAGCTCCAGGCGGGCGACGCGGGCGGCCTTGACCTCGTCCAGATAGTGGGCCGCCAAACCTTCGAACACGCCGACGGCGACCGCCTGGGCGTCCTGGAACAGCGAGTTGACCCACGGGTCGGCGAAGGGGCCGAACGGCATCGTCGAGGCATAGACGCTGGAGCAGCCGGTCGAGTTGACCACGACCGTACCGCGCGTCCCCAGGCCGGTCGGACCGCCCTCGTAGCGGGCCAGGGCGGCCTCCAAGGCGGCCTTCGCGCCCTCCAATCGACTGCGCCGGCCGGGGTCGTCGACGGCGTCGGCTTTGGCCGCCACCGCGGCTGCCAAAGCCTCCAAGTCGGCGGTGTGGGCCGCGCGGCGGTCCTCCCATGTAGCGCGCGACAGGGCCGTCAGCAGGTGGGTGGCCGTCACCTCGCCGCAGCCTTTGCAGGCGCCGTGCCCGCCGACCAGCGCGTAGTAGTTGTCGTGGTCCAGCAGCAGGCGCTTGGCCTCGCCGCCGGGCTTGGTGGCGTCGGCGGTGATACGCGCCGGGGTGTTCGGCAGCTCGGCCAAACGCTGGAAGCGGGCCTCCAAGGCGTCCCGCAGCGCCTCGTCCTCGTCGCGGCCGGTCAACGCCCCCGGTCCGCAGACGGCGACGCACTGCAGGCAGCCGGTGCACTTCCACGGGTCGACGACGACCGAGAACATGGCACCGCCGCCGGGCTCGGCCTTCTCGGCCAAATCGAACAGGGGACGGGTGCGGGCCACCGGGAAGGCCGCCAGCGCGGCGGCCACGGCGTCGAGGTGTTGGTCGAGCGCCAGCCTGCCCGGGGGTTCGGCCTCCAACGCGGCGGCCGCCCGCTTGGCGACGGCGGCGAAGTCGGTCTCATGAGAGTCGGCGAGGAGGGCTTCGCGTATCGCCTGCGCCCACTGCGGCGCCAGGCCGCGTAGGGCGTCCCGTGTGGCGTCGGGAATCTCGCAGGCGGCGATGGCGGCGTCCAGCAAGTCGCGCAACTCGTGGGCCTGGTTGGGGATGGCCATGTCGGGGCAGGCGATGGCGCACTCCAGGCAGGCCGTGCAGGCCGAAGGGTCGAAGACGGGAACGACGCGGCGGAAAATCCCCTTGTCCTTCGACGCTCCGCTGGCGGGCGGCATGAACAGGCCCGAGCCGGGGAAGGCCGGGGACTCGTCCATCTCGCCGCGCCTGAACGGCGCGGCGACGACGTCGTCGAAATACTCGGGATCGAAAAGGGCCGACGGCGAGTTCTTGGCGGTGGTCGCCATGGCGGTCGACAGCGCCAATGTCCGCGCCGGGGCCGGGGCCGCCTCGTCGTCGGCGGCCAGGAAGTCGGGCGCGGCGTAGTCGACCGTCCGCGTGTCGGCGATGGCGTCGTTGATGACGGCCATGTTGGCCGCGACGACCGCCTCGCCCTTGGAGCCGAACTTGTGGTCGATCTCGGCCCGGACCAGGTCCAGGACGTCGCGTCCGGCCGCGGCTTGGCTGACGCGATCGACGTGGCCGATGATCGCCCCGATGAAGGCGATGCCCATCATGCGCGTCTCCAGGTTGGGCGTCGGCGCGTGGGCCTTGGCGACGGCGAAGGCGTCGATGACGAGGAAATTGATCCCCCTCTCCCGGATGGTGTGCCGCGCCTGGGCCGGCAGGGAGCGCCAAACCTCGAGCGGCGGCTTGTCCGACTGCAGAATGAACGTGCCGCCGTCAACCAGCCCGCGCAGCGGCCGGTCGTGGTGGAAGACCTGGTGGTCGGGCGACACGACCACCTCGACGTCCTCGAGCTGGGCGTTGGTGAACAGCACCGGCTCGGGGGACAGGGTGAGGTAGTAGTTGGTCGCAGCCCCGGACTTCTCCGAGCCGTATTTCGGGCTGGCCTTGGAGAACATGCCGAGCATGCCCGAGAGGATGTCGGTCAGCAGTTTGCCGGTCGCCACCGTGCCGTAGCCGCCAACCGAGTGGAAGCGAATCCGCAAGGCCTGTGCGGGCAGCAGGCCCGTCGGATTCGGCTTGGTCGCCAGCGCCATCGCCTCAGTCTCGGGATAGGCCCCGCGCAGCTTGTCTTGCAGTTGCGCGACGCGGGTGTTGGCCGGGTTGGGCGTGAAGAATTGCGTGCCCAGGTAGACGAGGTCGGCCAGGCTGCCGTCGGCCATCCCCTCGAAGACGGCGATCAAATGGCGCGGCTGGACGTCGTGGGAGCCCAAGCCGAAGACGGCCGTGCCCAGGCGCAAGTCCCGCGACGAGCGCCCCGCCCGGAACAGCGCCTGGTGGACGAGCCTGGTCAAGGCGGTGTCGTCGGAGCGCTCCAAGACGGTCAACGCCTTGGCCGGGCCGAGCAGGTCGGCGAACTCGGCCTCCGGGAAGGGGCTCAGCACTTTGACCGACAAGACGGCCGCCTTGATGCCCTGGGCGGCCAGGTGCGGCAGGACGGCGCGGGCGTCGTCGGTGATCGACCCCAGGCCGACCACGACCACGTCGGCGTCGGGGTCGCCGTAGCGCATGACGGGCTGGTAGCGCCGTCCGGTCAGGTCGCCGTAGTCGTCCATTGCTTGGCGGACCAGGCCGGGCACGGCGGCGGCGAAATGGGTCCGGTGGTCGGCCGATCCGGCTTGGAAGTCGGGCTGGTTCTGGACCGCCCCCGTCAGGCCCGGATTGTCCGGGTCGACCAGCGCGGGCACCAGTTGGCGGCAGCCCTTGGCGTGCGCCGCCCGCCAGGCCCGCCCCCACGAGGCGCGCAACCCGTCGGGCAGCCAGGCTTCGGTTTCGGGCAGCATGGCCCCAATGGCGTCGGCCTCGACCGCCTCGGCGTTGGCCGACAGCCAGGCCCGCAGCGCCGCCAGCCCGGCCGGGTCGAACTCGGCGGCCCGCCGGTCCAAATAGGCCGACAGTTGGAAGACGCGGCCCTTGGCGCCGAACAGCACCTCCTGGGCGGGTGTCGGGCAGGGAATCCAAGAGCGGGGATCGCCCAGGAAGTCGCGCAACAGCTCGGGCTCGGGCAGCAGCACGCGGGACATGACGTGGCTGGTGGCGAAGCCGTCCATGGCGTTGGCCACGGGGATCAGCGACAACGCGCTGACACGGTAGGCGATGGCGGCCAGGTCGGCGGCCTCCTGGGGGTCGGAGCCGAACAGGATGGTGTAGCCGCTAGACAGCATTGCGTAGATGTCGTCGTGCCCGGCCATGACGTTGAGCGAGTGTTTCGAGACGACGCGGGCCGCCACTTGCAACACGAACCCGCCGATCTTCTTGCCGGCGGTCACGTAGTGCGACTCCATCCCGTACAGAATGCCCTGCGAGCTGGAGGCGTTGGAGACGTACTGCCCGCCGGTCAGCGCCGCCCCGAGTGCTCCCGACTGGGCCGAGTGCTCGCCTTCGGCCTCGACGAAGAACGGATGGCGCCCCCAGACGTTGAGCTGGCCCTCGGCACGGGCGGCCTCGAAGGTTTCGGAGATCTCCGTCGACGGAGTGATCGGGTAGCCGATGACGCCGCCGCAGACATGCCTCATGACGTGGGCGACGGCCTGGTTGCCGTTGACGACTTCGGGCAGTCCTGGGTAGCTGGGGGCTTGGTCGTTCATGGTGCGGCGCCTCTCTGGATTGTCCCTGACCCGGGCCGTGCTCGGCAGCGAGCGGCTCCGGGTGCTCCCACAATACAGAACCTGCCTGTGGGCCTGGCAACCGACCGGTTGCGCCGGCGGCGATATCGACCCCCGCCCGGCCGAGGCCACTTCGCCCGTTCTTGCGACGTGTCGGGGACGAGTCGGCCTGTAAGCCGGATTCTGTGGTCGGTGACCATCCATCTGCGACGGGCGTCTCCGCCCGCCTTCGCCCGAACCTCTCGGCGCGGGCGCGCGGCCTACCCGGACGCCTCGCGCGAGCAGCGCTCGAACGGCGTCCGCGGGCCGAAGCCCTTCTTGGCCTTGCTCCCGGTGGGGTTTGCCTAGCCGACCCAGTCGCCTGGGCCGCTGGTGGTCTCTTACACCGCCGTTTCACCCTTGCCGCGCGCGGCGGCGGTCTGTTCTCTGTGGCACTTTCCCGCGGGTCGCCCCGGGTGGGCGTTACCCACCACCGTGCTCTGCGGAGTCCGGACTTTCCTCTGGTCTCCCAGCGGTCACCCGGCCGACTCGTCCGTCGGACAGTCTACAGCCACAGACCTTGACCGAGGCGGGCGCCGAACCGGCCCAAAGCCGGCGACTGCTTACAGCCAGACGATCTTGCCCAGGTCGGGCTGGTGGGGCGCGCCGGGGCCGGAGGCGGCGTATCCCAGCAGCACCGAGATGGCGAAGTCGAAATGCGGCGGGAAACCCAGCTGCTTCTTCACCTCGTCCGCCTGGGGGCCGTCGAACAAGTAGCCCGCCAGTCCGCAGACCACCGAGTCGACGCCCAGCGAGCGGGCCGCCAACACGATGTTGGCCGTGACGATGCCGCAGTCCAGGTCGGCTGGGAACACGCCGCCGACCTTCTGCTTGGCGACGAAGATCATCGCCGGGGCGTCGTAGAACAGTTTGCCGCCGCGCCCCATGATCCGCTCATAGCCGGCCTGGTCGCTGGCCGCCAGGGCGGCCAGCCCTTTGCCGTCCAGGTCGTCGACGGTCGCCTTGTCGGAGACGACGACCACCAGCCACGGCTGGCGGTTCATCGCGCTCGGGGCCTGCACGGCCGCCTCGGCGATCAGCCGCAGCACTTCCCTGTCGACGGGTCGGTCGGAATAGTCTCGGCAGGCGTAGCGGGTCTTGATGACTTCAAGGGTCTGGTTCCATCCTTCGCTCATGACAGCTCCTTCGCTCACCATCAACATACCCCGCGGCGGCGCGGCTCGCCGTCCAGGGCCAGATTCACCAGCGCGTCGGCGGCCTTGTTCTCGGAGCGGGGCACCCACCGCCAGCTGATCTTGGCGGGGCGCAGCGCCTGGGCTCGGCTGGCCAGCGGCTTCATGGCGGGGTGTTTGACCTTCCAGCGTCCGGCCATCTGCTCGACGACCAGTTTGGAGTCCATCCGCACCTCGACCTCGGCGGCGGGGTTGATGCGGCGGGCCATCTCCAGCCCGGCGATCAGTCCGTTGTACTCGGCGACGTTGTTGCTGGCCTCGCCCAGCGTCATCCCCTCGCAGTCGAGCAACTCCCCGGTGGCGGCGTCGTAGACCAGCGCGCCGTAGGCGGCCGGCCCTGGGTTGCCGCGCGAGCCGCCGTCGGCCCGCACCAAGAGCTTGACGGGGCCGGCGTCGGTGGCGGCGTTCGGGGCGCTCGATGCCCGTCCGTCGTCTGGGCGCTGGCCGACGTCGTCGCCCCGATCGGTCGGCTCGGGTGTGACGGCGCCCGCTGGCCGAGAATCGCCCGGATCGCCCCCGTCGGGGTCGTCGAACAGCGACGGCCCGGCCTGGGCCAGGCGGCGGGCCATCAGGCGGCTCCCCGCACCAAGATGCGCTCGCACTCCTCGCAGCGGACGACGTCGTCGTCGGCGGCGGCCTGATAGTCGGCCATGGCCGAGGCGTTGGCCTCGATCTGGCAGCCCTCGCAGCGGCGTCCCACCAAACGGGCCGCGCCCAAACCGCCCGAACGGGCCCGGATGCGGTCGTAGAGCGCCAGCAGGTCGGCGGGCACGTCGGCGGCCAGCCGGTCGCGCTCGGCCTGCTCCTCGTCTATCGCGGCCTGAAGCTGGGACGACTTGGCCTCGCGCGACTTCATCGCCGATCGCAGCTCGTCCTCCAGGCGCGACTTCTCGGCCCGCAGCTCCTCGCGGGCGGCGGTGGCCGCCTCCAGCCGCTCCATGACGTCGAGCTGGGCGTCCTCCAACTCGCCGATGCGCCGGCCCAGGTGCGCGACCTCGTCGATCATGGCGTTCAGCGCCTTCGGGTCGGCGGCGCCGTCGGCGATGCGCCGCTCGTCGCGGGCTTTGCGCTCCCGCACCGGCGCCAGGTCGGCCTCGGCGCGGGCCAGCTCGCCCTCCAAGTCCCCGACCTGGGTGTCGGCGGCGACCAAGTCGGCCATGACTTTGGCGCGCCGCTTCTGGCCGTCGGCGATGGCCTCGTGCTCGGGCAGCGTCTTGCGCTTGTGCTCGGCCTGGGCGATGGCAGTGTCGCGGGCCTGAACGTCGAGCAGCAACAGTTGGGCGGCGGGTGCAGCCTTCATCGTCCCTCCGTGTCTTGGAGCCAATAGCCCAAGACCGCCGCGGGCGGCTCCGCGTCCGGTCCGTCTTGGGCCTATGACTTTACCGGAGTTACCATCGTCGGTGTGACTGACAAGCCGTTGCCGAATCGACAAACGCCCTTCTCCGAGCCGTTCAAGGCCTTCATCCCGGAGGGCTGGGCGCCCTATCCGCCGCAGTTGCCGGCGGCGCTGCCGGCGGCGTCGCACACGGCGGCTCGCCGGGCCAAGCTCTGCGAGCTGTTCCCAGGCGAGCGGCTGGTGGTCCCGGCCGGTCCGCTGAAGGCCCGTTCCAACGACTGCGACTACCGTTTCCGGCCCCACTCGGCTTTCGCCCACCTGACGGGCTTGGGAACCGACCGCGAGCCCAACGCCGTTCTCGTGATCGAACCCGACCAGTCGGCGCGGCTCTACTTCCACCCGCGCGTGCCCCGCACCGACCCCGAGTTCTACTCCGATTCGACCTACGGCGAGATGTGGGTCGGGCAGCGCGAGTCGCTCGAAGAGATGGGCGCCTTGTGCGGCCTGCCGTGCGCCTCAATCGACCAGCTCGACGGCGACCTGGCCAAGCCTGGCGCGCCCCTGCGGATCATACGCGACGCCGACCCGTCGCTGACGGCCAAGCTGGACGCGCTGCGAGCCGACGACTGCGCCGCCGAGCGCGACGCCGAGTTCCAAACCGCCGCCTCGGAGCTGCGGCTGGTCAAAGACGAGTTCGAAATCGCCCAGCTTCGCCAAGCCTGCGCCGACACGGCGGTCGGCTTCGAGGCGGTCGTGCGGCAGCTTCCCGAGGCGATCCGGCGCGGCCGCGGCGAGCGCTGGGTGGAGGGCGTCTTCGGACTGCACGCCCGCCACCTCGGCAACTGCACCGGCTACGACTCGATCGTTGCCAGCGGCGACCACGCCAACACCCTGCATTGGATCAAGAACGACGGCGCCATCCGCCCCGGCGACCTCCTGCTGCTGGACGCCGGCGTCGAGGCGGAATCGCTCTACACCGCCGACATCACCCGCACCCTGCCCGTCGACGGCGCCTTCAGCGACGCCCAGCGCGAGGTCTACCAAGCCGTCCGCGACGCCCAGCAGGCGGGGATGGACGCCGCCCTGGCCGGCGCCAAGTTCGCCGACATCCACGCCGCCGCCATCGGCGTGGTTGCCCAACGCCTGGCCGACTGGGGCGTCCTGCCGGTCGGCGTCGAGCAGTCGTTGGACGAGGAGGCTGGCGGGCACCACCGGCGCTGGATGGTGCACGGCACGTCCCACCACCTCGGCATCGACGTCCACGACTGCGCCCAGGCCCGCTTCGAGAACTATCGCGGCGGGACGCTGAGGCCCGGAATGGTCGTCACCGTCGAGCCGGGCATCTACTTCAAGGCCTCCGATCTGCTGGCGCCGCCAGAGTTTCGCGGCGTCGGCGTCCGCATCGAGGACGACGTCCTGATCACCGACGGCCCCTGCGACATCCTCAGCTCGCACCTGCCAAGGGAGGCGGACGCCGTCGAGGCGTGGATGGCACGGGTTTGGGCGAGCTGAGTCGGTAGACTGCACGGCATGACTGACCAGCCCGCCAAGATCGTCCTGCCCGAGTCGGAGATCCCGACCCATTGGTACAACATCGTCGCCGACCTGCCCACGCCCCCCGCGCCGCCGCTCAACCCCGCCACCGACGAGCCGTTGGCGCCGGCCGACCTGGCCCCGCTGTTCCCGATGGGCCTGATCGAGCAGGAGGCCTCGACGCAGCGCTGGATCGAGATCCCCCAAGAGGTCCGCGAGGTCTACAAGCTGTGGCGTCCCTCGCCGCTCTACCGCGCCCGCCGCTTGGAGAAGGCGCTGGGAACGAGCGCCCGCATTTACTACAAGTACGAGGGCGCCTCGCCGGTCGGCTCGCACAAAGCCAACTCGTCGGTGCCGCAGGCCTACTTCAACAAGCTGGCCGGGCGCACCCGCCTGACCACCGAGACAGGCGCCGGCCAGTGGGGCGCGGCCCTGGCGTTCGCCGCCGAGACGTTCGGCCTGGCCTGCGACATCTGGCAGGTGCGCAGCTCGTTCGAGGGCAAGCCGTACCGCCACGCCCAGATGTCGGTGTTCGGCGCGTCGTCGGTCGGCTCGCCGTCCGACACCACCAAGATCGGCCGCCGTCTGCGCGAGGAGTTCCCCGACACGTCCGGATCTTTAGGCATGGCCATCTCGGAGGCCGTCGAGGCGGCGGCCGAAGATCCCAACGCCTCGTACTCGCTCGGGTCGGTGCTCAACCACGTCCTGCTCCATCAGACCGTCATCGGCCAGGAGGCGATCAAGCAAATGGCCCTGTTCGGCGAGGGGGCGGTCGACTACCTCTTCGCCTGCGCCGGCGGCGGCTCCAACTTGGGAGGCATCGCCTTCCCGTTCATCCGCGAGAATCTGGAGGGGCGCCAAAGCGTCAAGGTCGTGGCCTGCGAGCCGAAGGCGGCCCCGTCGCTGACCCAGGGCGAATTCCGCTACGACTTCGGCGACACGGCCGGCCTGACGCCCAAGCTGAAGATGTACACCCTCGGGCAGGATTTCGTGCCCGACCCGGTGCACGCCGGCGGCTTGCGCTACCACGGCATGGCCCCGCTGGTTTCGCACTGCTACCACGAGGGGTTGCTGGAGGCGGTGGCGCTGGGCCAGCGGGAGGCGTTCGAGGCGGGGGTGCTGTTCTCGCGGGCCGAGGGCATCATTCCGGCGTCCGAGTCCAACCACGCCATCGCGGGCGCGGTTCGCCAAGCCAAGGCCGCCGCCGAGGCGGGGGAGTCGCCCGTCATCCTGATCGGCGTGTCCGGCAACGGCCTGCTCGACTTGCCGGCCTACACCGACTATCTGGACGGCACGATGGTGGACGCCTGAGCCGACGCCTGGGCGCGCGTCGGCGAAGCCAATTGGCCATGGGGCGATTGGTGTTGTTCGGCACGATTGGCCTGTTCGGCACGATTGGCGCGGCCTGGCCCGTCGGGAACCGACGGCCTCAAAAGCTCCCCCGGGAGGACTTGAACCTCCAACCTGCGGATTAACAGTCCGACGCTCTGCCGATTGAGCTACAGGGGATCGGGCGATTGCCGACTCTACCAGATGTTGGCCCGGCTCGCATTTCGCGCCAGCTCGGCCTGGCCCGCCTCAGCAGCCGCCGGTGCCGCGGGCGGCGACGAAAACGGTCTTGATGACGATGATGGCGTCGTTGAGGAACGACCAGTTCTCGACGTAGCGCAGGTCGAGGCGGGTGGCGTCCTCCCAGTCGAGGTTGGCCCGGCCGCTGATCTGCCACAGCCCCGTGATGCCCGGTTTGATGAGGAGCCGGCGCTGGTCGTCCGAGGTGTGCTGGGCGACCTCCTCGGGCAGCTGCGGGCGCGGGCCGACGATGCTCATCGGGCCGCGCAGCACCGTCCAAAACTGCGGCAGCTCGTCCAGCGAGTACTTGCGCAGCACCCGGCCGACGCGCGTCACGCGCGGGTCTTGGGCGATCTTGAACAGCGGCCCGGCCGCCTCGTTGAGTTCGGCCAATTCCCGCTTGCGGGCTTCGGCGTCGGGCACCATCGTGCGGAACTTGTGCATGGTGAACGGCTTGCCGTTGAGGCCGATGCGCTGCTGGGTGAAGAAGACCGGGCCGCCGTCCTCGCGCTTGATCAGCGCCGCGATCACCAGGTAGACCGGCGAGAGGACGAGCAGCGCCAAGGCCGAGAAGACGACGTCGCTGACCCGCTTGACGGCGTACTGCCAGCCGTCGAAAGTCGGCAGGTCGACGTGGGCCACCGAGACCCCCTCGACGCCTTGCATGGTGATGCGGTGCCCGGCGACGTCGATCAGCGAGGTGCGCAGCAGAAACTCGACGTCGGAGGACTCCAGCCGCCAAGCCAGGCGGCGCAGTTGGCGGCGGTCCAACCCGCCGAAGATGATGACGGCCCGGTAGCCGCCCCTGACGAGATCGCCGAGGACGGTCTCCAGGGCGGCGTCGCCGGGGTCGGCACCGTCGCGCGGCTCGTCGACCAGGCAGATGCCCGACACCTCGTAGCCGCCCGCCCGCAACTGGTCCATGTCGGCCTCGATGTCGGCCAGGTCGGCGACCAGGCCGACGCCCAGCGCGGACGTCAGGCAGCGCCCGGCCCGGCGCTGCTTGAGCAGCCATTGGCGCATCAGCCAGCGTCCGGCCAGTAGCGCGACCAGGCCGATCGGCAGCGTCGTGACGACGAAGCCGCGCGACAGGTCGGCCTGGGCCACGTAGGAGGCAAGCGCCGCCAGCCCGAAGGTCCACAAAGTGGCGGTCGCGACGCGCTGGTACTCTTTGGTGCCCGAGCCGACGACTTCGTCGGACCGGGAGCGGCAAGCCGACAGCATGGCCAGCCAGAGGGCCGCCAAACAGGGCAGGACGACGCTCCAGGGCACGGCCAGGCGCGGCGACAGGGGGTCGTAGAGGTCGAAGCGCAGCAGCGCCGTCGAGGCGCTCGAGACGGCGACGGCCAGCACGTCAACGCCGATCAGGGCGGTCCGGTAATTGCGCTTCCACGGCGCGATGACGGGCGCCGGGGGGGCGTCCGTTGCGGTTCGCTGCGAGACTGGGGACGTGCTCACAGGCCCGATTGTAGTGGGTCGCCCCGCCTGGCTGGAACCGCTTCCCGCTCAGCTTGCAGCACAACTTGAGCGTGCCGGTCGGGCCCGCCGTCCGCCGCTGCGGCTTCGAGTCGGCGCCCGCGACCCTGGACGGCCCCGCGCCGGTCCGATTCGCCCCATTGGCGCCGGGTGCGGTAGGATCATAGATCGTCTGACCGCTGAAAGGCGGTCCCCAACCAAGCGGAGGCCTGTCCTCCCACCTGGGCGCCCGCGGGCTTCCCGGGTTTGCGGCGAGGCGCTGGCGCGCCCTGATCGCCGTGTGGCAGGCCCTCGCGCGCGGGGGCCTTTTTCATTGCTCGGACTCGGATCATCGCCCAACACGAGGAGGACGTATCAGTACTGAACCGCGCATCAACGAACGCATCGGGGTGCCCGAAGTGCGTTTGGTTGGCCCCGCCGGCGAACAAGTCGGCATCGTTCGCATCGAAGACGCCCTGCGTCTGGCACGGGAGTCCGACCTCGACTTGGTGGAGGTCGCCCCGCAAGCCCGCCCCCCGGTGGCCAAGCTGATGGACTACGGCAAGTTCAAGTACGAGGCCGCCCAGAAGGCGCGCGACGCGCGCCGCAACCAGTCGAACGCGCTCATCAAGGAGATGAAGCTGCGTCCCAAGATCGACTCCCACGACTACGAGACCAAGAAGGGCCACGTCGTGCGCTTCCTGCGCGCCGGCGACAAGGTCAAGATCACGATCATGTTCCGGGGGCGCGAGCAGTCCCGGCCCGAGTTGGGCCTGCGCCTGCTGGAGCGCCTCTCGGAGGACGTCGCCGAGGACGGCGTGGTCGAGTCGCCGCCCAAACAGGACGGCCGCAACATGTTGATGGTGCTGGCCCCGACCCGCAAGAAGACCGAGGCCCGCGTCGTCCAGGAGGCGGAGAAGGCCGCCAAGGCCGCCCAGCGCGACGCCGACCTGGAGGCCGAGCGCCGCGAGTTGGCGCAATCCCGCGCCGCCGCCAGCGCGACGCCGAAGAAGAAGCGCGGCCCGGCCGACAACATGGACCCCGATCTGGACGTGTGAGCGCCAGGGATTTTGGAATAGAAGGAGAGACATGCCCAAGATGAAGACCCACTCGGGTGCCAAGAAGCGGTTCCGCCTGACGGCGACCGGCAAGGTCGTCCACCAGCAGGCCGGCAAGCGCCACTTGAACGAGCACAAGCCGACCAAGCGCACCCGCCGCCTGGACGGCGACGTCGAGGTCGCCCCAGGCGACGCCAAGAAGGCCCGCAAGCTGCTGGGCAGCTACAAAGCCCGCTGAACAGGAGATAGATCATGGCTAGAGTCAAACGCGCCGTCAACGGCTTGAAGAAGCGCCGCGAGGTCTTGGAGCAGGCCTCCGGCTATCGCGGGCAGCGGTCCCGCCTCTACCGCAAGGCCAAGGAGCAGCTGCTCCATTCGGCCACTTACGCCTACCGCGACCGCCGGGCCCGCAAGGGCGACTTCCGCGCCCTGTGGATCCAGCGCATCAACGCCGCCGTCCGCGCCGAGGGCATGACGTACAACCGCTTCATCTTCGGCCTCAAGCAGGCCGGCGTCGAGGTGGACCGCAAGATGCTCGCCGAGCTGGCCGTCAGCGATCCGGGGGCGTTCGCGTCGCTGGTCGCCATCGCCAAGGAGAGCCAGGGCTAGTGGTCACCGCCGAGCCAGTCATCGAGTTGCCCAAACTGTCCAAGGCCGCCTTGCTGGAGGCCCGCTCGCTGCAGCGCAAGAAGAAGCGCGACGAGCTGGGCAAGTTCTTGGTCGAGGGCCGCAAGGCCTGCGCCGAGGCGCTGAAGATGCCATCGGTGGTCGAGGCGCTGTACGTGCGCTGGGATTCGGCCATCGCCAACGCCGACTTGATCGACGACGCCGAGCAAGTCGGCGTGCCGGTGTACGCCGTCTCGGAGCAGAACTTGGCCACCATCACCGACACCGTCACGCCGCAAGGCGTGGTGGCGGTGGCGCACGACCTCGACGTGCCGCTGGAGCAGGTGCTGTCGGAGAAGGCCTCGCTGGTGGTCATCTGCGCCCAGGTGCGCGATCCGGGCAACGCCGGGACGGTCATCCGCTGCGCCGACGCCTTCGGCGCCGACGCCGTCATCTTGTCCTCGGATTCGGTCGAGGTCTACAACCCGAAGGTGGTGCGGGCCTCGGTCGGCTCGGTCTTCCACCTGCCGATCGTCACCGGCGTCGACCTGGCCGACGCCATCGACGCCTGCCGGAGGGCTGGAATGCGGATCTTGGCCACCGACGGCGAGGCCGGCACGGACTTGACGGACCTGGACGGCAAGCTGAAAGAGCCGACCGCCTGGGTGATGGGCAACGAGTCTTGGGGGCTGCCGCTGGAGCATCTCGAATTGGCCGACCAGACGGTGGCGGTGCCGATCTACGGCAAGGCCGAGTCGTTGAACCTGGCCACGGCGGCGGCCGTCTGCCTCTACGCCTCGGCCAGCGCCCAGCGCGGGCAGTGAGGGGGTCGGCATGGCCGATTTGAGCAAGACTGCGATCGACGCCGCGGTGGCGGCCGCTTTGGCGGCCTTCGCCGCCGCGGGCAGCAACGCCGAGTTGAAAGCCGCCCGCCTGGCCCACGCCGGTGACAAGTCGCCGCTAGCGCTGGCCAACCGCGCCATCGGCGAACTGCCAGGGCCGCAGCGCAAAGAGGCCGGCCAGCGGATCGGCCACGCCCGCGACGAGGTGCGGCGGGCTCTGGCCGCCCGCGAGGCCGAGGTCGGCGCGGCCGAGCTGGCGCGCCGTCTGGACGCCGAGCGCGTCGACGTGACGCTGCCGGTGTCGTTCGCCCCTCCGGGCGCGCCGCATCCGATCAGCGCCCTGATCGACTTGGTCTCGGAGGTCTTCGTGTCGATGGGTTGGGAGATCGCCGAGGGCCCGGAGCTGGAGGCCGAGTGGCTCAACTTCGACGCCTTGAACATCACCCAGGACCACCCCGCCCGCGCCACCACCGACACGCTGTTCGTCGAGCCGCTGGACAGCCACCTGCTGCTGCGCACCCACACCTCACCGGTCCAGATCCGCACCCTGCTGGAGCGGCCGCTGCCGGTCTACATCGTCTGCCCCGGCAAGACGTACCGGGCCGACGAGTTCGACGCCACCCACGTCCCCGTATTCCACCAACTCGAGGGCCTGGTCGTCGACAAGGGCATCTCGCTGGCCCACCTCAAGGGGACGCTCGACCATTTCGCCAAAGCCATGTTCGGCGACGTGCGCACCCGCCTGCGCCCCCACTACTTCCCGTTCACCGAGCCGTCGGGCGAGGTCGACCTGGAGTGCTTCGTCTGCCACGGCGCGTCGGTCGGCGATCCGGAGCATCCCTGCCGAACGTGCAAGTCCGAGGGCTGGATCGAGTGGGGCGGCTGCGGGGTCGTCAACCCGCGGGTGCTCAAGGCCTGCGGCGTCGACTCGGAGGTCTATTCGGGCTTCGCCTTCGGCATGGGATTGGAAAGGACGCTGATGTTCCGCAACAACGCCGCCGACATGCGCGACTTCGTCGAGGGCGACGTCCGCTTCTCCCGCTCGCTGACGGGAACCGCCCGATGAGGGCCCCGGTCTCCTGGCTGCGGGAGTACGCCGACCTGCCCGCCGACCTGCCGCCCGCCGAGCTGGCCGAGGCGCTGACCCGCGTCGGATTGCAAGTCGAAACCATCGACGAGGTCGGCGCCGAGGTGACGGGCCCGCTGGTGGTGGGCCGCGTCCTGCGCTACGCCGACGAGCCGCAGAAGAACGGCAAGGTGATCCGCTGGGTGCAAGTCGACGTCGGGCCCGAGCACAACCGTCCGCACGCCGACTTCCCGCAGGGCTGCCGCGAGGTGGTCTGCGGTGCGCACAACTTCGCCGTCGGCGACCTGGTCGTGGTGTCGCTGCCGGGCACGACGCTGGCCGGCGGTTTCACGATCTCGGCCCGCAAGACCTACGGCCACCTGTCCGACGGCATGATCTGCGCCGAGGACGAGCTGGGCATCGGCCACGACCACACCGGCATCATCGTGCTCACCGGCGAGGACGTCGCCCCCGGCGACGATCCGGCGGGCGTGCTCTGCCTGCGCGACACCGTGCTCGACATCGACGTCTCGCCCGACATGGGCTACTGCCTGTCGATCCGCGGCCTGGCCAGGGAGGCCGCCGGGGCCTTCGGCGTGGCGTTCCACGACCCCGTCCGGTTGGAGACGCCGGCCGCCAAGGCCGACGGCTATCCGGTCAGGCTGTCCGATGCGGGCTGTCCGCTGTTCGTGGCCCTCGGGGTGGACGGCATCGACCCGGCGGCCAAGAGCCCGCGCTGGATGGCCCGGCGGCTGGCGCTGTGCGGCATGCGCTCCATCTCGCTGGCCGTCGACGTCACCAACTACGTCATGTTGGAGATCGGGCAGCCGCTGCACGGCTACGACCGCGACCGTCTGCGCGGACCCATAGTGGTGCGCAAGGCCGAGCCGGGGGAGAAGATGACGACGCTGGACGACGTCGAGCGTCAACTCCACCCCGACGACCTCCTGATCGCCGACGACTCCGGCCCCATAGGCATGGCCGGCGTGATGGGCGGCATGACGACAGAGCTGTCTCAGGGCACCGTCAACGTCCTAATCGAGGCGGCCCATTTCGACTCCCACTCGATTGGTTGGACGCTGCGCCGCCACAGCCTGCCGTCGGAGGCCTCCAAACGCTTCCACCGCGGCGTCGACCCGGCCGCCGCCTACTCGGCCGCCCACCGCGCCGCCAGCCTGCTCGTCGAACTGGCCTCTGGCAGACTGAACCCGGCCGAGACGGTGGCCGGGGCGGTGCCCGCCATGCCGGCGCAAACCATCCCAGGCGACCTGCCGGCCGCCATCCTGGGCGTCGCGGTGTCGGCCGACGAGGCGTCCGCCATCCTGCGGCGCAACGGCGTCGCGGTGCGCGAGGCGGAGGGCTCCAGCCTCGAGCTGCTGCCGCCGACCTGGCGTCCAGACCTGGTCGACCCCTACGACTACGTCGAAGAGGTGGGGCGCAAGATCGGCTTCGACACGATCCCATCGGTCGTGCCGCCCGCGCCGGCCGGCGGCGGCTTCACCTGGCCGCAGCGAGCCCGCCGGGCTGTTGCCAAGGCGGTCGTCGACGCCGGGTTCACCGAGGTGATCACCTTCCCGTTCCTCAGCGAGGCCGACCTCGACCAGCTCGGCGTCCCCGCCGACGACGCCCGCCGCCAATTGGTCCGGCTGGCCAACCCGCTGGCCGAGACCGCCCCCAACATGCGCAGCACGCTCCTGCCCGGGCTGTTCGCCGCCGTCGCCCGCAACACGTCGCGCGGCAACGACGACTTGGCGCTGTTCGAGGCCGGATCGGTCTTCTTGCGCCGGTCCGACTCGCCCGCGCCGCTGCCTGGGGTCGACGGGCCTCCCAGCGACGACGAGTTGGCCGCCATCGCCGCCGCCATGCCGGCCCAGCCGAGACACCTGGCGGCCGTGCTGACCGGGTGGTGGCGCCGTCCCGGCTGGGACGGCCCCGGCGACCCGGCCGACTGGCGGCACGCTTTCGCCTTCGCCGACGCGGCGGCCGGCGCCCTGGGCGCGAGCATTGTGCGCGCGGCGGCAGAGCATGCTCCGTTCCATCCGGGGCGCTGCGCCGAGCTGTGCCTGTCCAGCGGCGAGGTGGTCGGCCACGCCGGCGAGCTGCACCCGTCGGTCGTCGAGGCCTTCGGCTTGCCCGCCCGCAGCGCCGCCGTCGAGATCGACCTCGACGCGCTCGTCGCCGCCGCGCCTGGACCAGGCTCGATCCCGCCGGTGTCGGGACACCCGGTGGCCAAGGAGGATGTCGCCGTCGTCGTCGGCGCGGACGTCCCGGCCCAGTTGGTCGAGGACGCCCTGCGCGACGGGGCGGGGCAGCTGCTGGAGTCGATTTGGTTGTTCGACCGCTTCACCGGCGGCTCGCTGCCCGAGGGCAAGAAGTCGCTGGCCTACGCCCTGCGCTTCCGCGCCGCCGACCGGACGCTGACCGACGAGGAGACGGCGGGCGCCAAGGCCGCCGCCGTCGCGCTGGCCCAGGAGCGCTGCGGGGCGGTGCTGCGCGCGTTCTGAGCGCGCCCGCCGCGTCGTCGCAGAGTGCTTGGGGGCCGCCCCAATCCGGCTCGCCGCCACTCGATTATGGGTCGTCGCGCCGTCCGCCCGTCAGGGGATCGGTCGCCGACCCGCGGGGACTTCGATGGTCTGGCCGCTTGTGGTCCAGGTGTTGTCTGCCGTCCGCGCCGGACCGGCTCTCAACGGGCCGGTTCGGGTTCCTTGCGCGACGCCTTGGCGATGGCCGAAACCGACGCCACGCCGATGGCGGCGGCGGCCGCGCCCGCGCCGACGCCGGTCAGGAACCCTCCCCGGTGCCCGGCGATGTCGATCAGCTGTCCGGCCACGGCCGCGCCGATCGAACTGCCGATTCCCGTGGCGGTGCCGATCCAGGCGATGCCCTCGGTCAGGCGGGACGGGTCGACGATCCGCTGCATCAGCTCGTTGGCGTTGATCAGGGTCGGCGCGATGGTGGCGGCGACGGCGAAACCGATGACGGCCAGCGTCCAAGGGGAGTCGGCCAGCAGGAACAGCAGCGTGCCGCCCGCCAACGCTAACACCCCCGCCACGAAGACCCTGTGCAGCGCCCCGCCCCACCGCCGGGACCCGTAGACGAAGCCAGCCAGGCCCGAGCCGGCCGCCAGACAGGCCATCACGATGCCCGAGTTGGCCTTGTTGCCCCAGTCCTCGGTGGCGGCCACGACCGACACGTCGATCGAGCCGAAGATGGCGCCGACGGCGGCCGCCACCAACGCCAGCGGCAGCACGCCCGGCTCGGCCAGCAGCAGTCCGCCCGCAGTGCCGGAGCCGCTCGCGGGCTGGCGGGCGACCGGCGGCTCGCTGTCGCGCAGCGAGTAGAAGACCAGCGCCCCGGAGGTGCACAGCACGACGACGGCGGCCAGGCCGGCGGCGGGGGCGACCATGGTGGCCAGAATGGTGGCAAGCACCGGTCCGAGTATGAAGGTCAGCTCGTCCAGGGTCGACTCCAGCGAGAAGGCGGTGTGCAGCTCGGCGGCGTCGTCCAGCAGATGGTTCCAGCGGGCCCGCACCATCGCGCCGGCCGAGCCGCCGGTGAAGCCGCTGATGGCGGCGGGGGCGAAGAGCGTCCAGGCCGGGGCGTGGAAACTGGCCAGCAGCACCAGCGCCAGCAGACAGGCCGAGGAGGTGATTGTGGCCGGGAGCATGACGCGGCGCTGGCCGTGCCGGTCAACCATGTTCGCCAAGAAGGCCACGCCAAGGGCCCAAGCCGCCGAGTTGGCGGCCGTCACCTGCCCGGCCAGTCCGTAGGAGTCGTACAGGCTGGTCACCATCAAGACGGTGCCGATGCCCATCATCGCCCCGCCCGAGCGCGTCCACAGCCCGGCCAGGCAGAAGGCCAGGGCCCCTGGTCTGGCCAGGATGTCGAGATAGGCGCGCATGGTAGTCCTCACCGATGGGAGCAACAGCATACCCCTGCTGTGTGACGACTCCGCGTCGGGCGGCTGCGGGCAATGGTAGGCCGCCATTGTTTGTGGAGTTCCCACAATCGCAATAGGGCTGTCACACGGCCCGTGACAGACTTGGGGGCATGAGGAATCCGAAGGATTTGGAATGCTGGCTGACGGATATGGACGGGGTCCTCGTCCACGAGGACGACGCGCTGCCGGGGGCGGCCGAGCTGATCGAGGCTTGGAAGGCGTCGGGCAAGCGATTCTTGGTGTTGACGAACAACTCGCTGTTCACGCCGCGCGACTTGTCGGCGCGATTGGAGCGGTCGGGGCTGCTGGTGCCCGAGGCCAATATCTGGACGTCGGCCCTGGCAACGGCCGACTTCTTGGCCAACCAACACGGCGATAAGACGGCTTTCGCCGTCGGCGAGGTCGGTTTGACGACGGCCCTGCACGAGGCCGGCTTCGTGATGACGGACGTCGATCCGGCTTTCGTCGTCATCGGCGAGGTGCGCTCGTATTCCTTCGACGCCATCACCAAGGCGATCCGCTTGATCAACGAGGGGGCGCGCTTCATCGTCACCAATCCGGACGCGACGGGGCCGTCGAAGGACGGGCCGATCCCGGCCACAGGAGCTGTGGCCGCGATGATCACGGCGGCCACCAACCGCCAGCCGTACGTCGTCGGCAAGCCCAATCCAGTGATGTTCCGCTACGCGCTCAACCGGATCGGCGCCCACTCCGACTCGACGGGCATGATCGGCGACCGCATGGACACCGACATCGTGGCCGGCATGGAGGCGGGGTTGCACACCGTGCTGGTGTTGACCGGCTCGACGACGGCCGAGGAGGTTGAGACGTTCCCGTATCGGCCCAGCCGGGTGCTGTCGGGCGTCAAGGATCTCATCGACCTGCTGTAGTTGGAATATTCATTCCCCTTGTGGCATAGTTATGCGCATGGTCTTCAGGGTCGCGGTGGCGGGCGCCACAGGGTATGCCGGCGGCGAGTTGCTCCGGCTGCTGCTGGGGCATCCGCAAGTCGAAGTCGGAGCTGTGACGGGTGGTGTGAACGCTGGCTCCCGCCTGGGCGAACACCACGCCAATCTGTGGCCGCTGTTGGAGCGCGTCGTCGAGCCGACCAACGCCGAGACGCTGTCTGGCCACGACGTCGTCTTCCTGGCGCTGCCGCACGGCGCCTCGGACGCGGTGGCCGCGCTCTTGCCGGCTGAGACGCTGGTTGTGGACGCCGGCGCCGACCACAGGCTGGTCGACGCCGCCGACTGGGAGGCGTTCTACGGCACGCCCCACGCGCCCGCCTGGCCCTACGGCCTGCCAGAGCTGCCGGGGCAGCGCGCCAGGCTGGCCCAGGCCAAGCGGATCGCCGTGCCCGGGTGTTACGTGACCGCCGTCACGCTGGCCCTGCTGCCAGCCCTCGAAGCGGGCCTGATCAGTGGGCGCGATGTCGTCGCGGTCGCCGCGTCCGGCACATCGGGGGCGGGCCGGGCCGCCAAGCCGCACCTGCTCGGCGCGGAGGTCATGGGGTCGATGAGCGCCTACGGCGTCGGCGGCGTCCACCGCCACATCCCCGAGATATTGCAGAACATGCGCCTGCTCGGGGCGGTAGATCCGACGCTGTCGTTCACGCCGCTGCTGGCCCCGATGCCGCGCGGCATCCTGGCCACCTGCACCGCGCCCGCGGCGGCCTCGCCAGCCGAGATCCGGGACGCCTACGAGCGCGCTTACGCGGACGAGTTGTTCGTCCGCCTGCTGCCCGACGGCGTGTGGCCGCAAACCCAGGCGGTGGTTGGCGCCAACGCCGTCCACGTCCAAGTGGCCCTCGACGCCGCCGCTGGACGGCTGGTGGCCGTCTCGGCCCTCGACAACCTCGCCAAGGGCACCGCCGGGCAAGCCGTCCAGGCGATGAACCTGGCCCTCGGCCTGCCCGAGGCGACCGGCCTGACGACGGTCGGGGTGGCGCCGTGAGCGTGACTTTTCCCAAGGGCTTCCAGGCCGCCGGCGTGGCGGCTGGGCTGAAGGCGTCCGGCAAGAGGGACGTGGCTGTGGTGGTCAACACCGCCGACCCGGACCGGATCGCCGCTGGGGCCGTCTTCACCTCGAACCGATTCCAGGCCGCCCCCGTCCAGTGGTCGAGGCGGGCGCTGGCGTCCCGGCGCGCCGCTGGCGCCGCCCCGCGCGCCGTCGTCCTGAACTCCGGAGGGGCCAACGCCTGCACCGGCCAACCCGGCTGCCGCGACAGCGCCCGCACCGCCGCCGCCGCCCGCGCGCTGCTCGGCCTGGCCGTCGACGAGGACGTGCTGGTCTGCTCCACGGGCCTGATCGGCGAGCCGTTGCCGATGGACAAGCTGCTCGCTGGCGTCGCGGCGGCCGTCGCCGAGTTGGGCGAAGGCCGCGAGCGCCAGTGTCCGCCGGGTCCAGACCGGGCCGGGCCCGCCGATTCCGACGGGGCTGCGGAAGACGGCGGCCACACCACTTTCGGGCGCGGCCAGGTCGCGCCCGCCGATTCCGACGGCGGCGCCCGCGCGGCGGAGGCCATCCTCACAACCGACACGCACGCCAAGACGGCCCGTTGCGAAGTCGGCGGCGTCCGGATCGGCGGCATGGCCAAGGGCGCGGGCATGCTAGCTCCGGGCCTGGCCACGATGCTCGTCGTCGTCACCACCGACGCCGTCCTGACCAACGAGCAAGCCCAACAAGCCCTCGACCAAGCCGTCGAATTGACGTTCAACCGGATCGACTCCGACGGCTGCATGTCGACCAACGACACGGTGATCCTCATGTCCTCCGGCTGCTCCGGCGTCACGCCGCCGAATTTCACAGCCGACCTGGCGCGGGTCTGCCACGACCTGGCCATGCAGTTGATCGGCGACGCCGAGGGGGCCTCGCACGACATCTCGATCGAGGTCAGGCGGGCCGCGAGCGAGCCCGGCGCGCTGGAAGTCGCTCGGGCGATCAGCCGTTCCAACCTGTTCAAGACGGCCATCTTCGGCAACGACCCCAACTGGGGGCGCGTCCTGTCCGCCGCGGGCACCGTGCCGCCAAGCGTCGCGCCTTACGACCCGGACCAAGTCGACGTGTCGATCAACGGCGTCCTGGTCTGCCGGGGCGGCCAAGGCTGCGGCGACCGCGATTTGGTGGACCTCTCGGGCCGCCGGGTGGAGGTCGTGGTCGACCTGGCGGCCGGACAGGCGGCGGCGACCCTCCACACCAACGACCTGACCCACGACTACGTCCACGAGAACAGCGCCTATTCGACCTAACCGGACCGGGCCGTCCAGCCCCGAACCCACCGACAGGAAACTTCATGGAACCCAGTCAAACAGCCGCCGCCGACATTTCCGAGGCGGAGTCCGGCCAAGCCGAAATCGCCAAGTCAGACGTCAAATCGGCCAAGCGCAAGGCCACTGTCCTGATCGAGGCGCTGCCGTGGCTGCAGCAATACGCGGGCAAGGTGGTGGTCGTCAAGTACGGCGGCAACGCGATGGTCGACGACGAGTTGAAGGCCGCCTTCGCCGAGGACATCGTCTTCCTGCGGGTGGCCGGCGTCAAGCCCGTGGTGGTGCACGGCGGCGGCCCCCAGATCTCGCAGATGCTGGCCCGGCTGGGCATCGCCAGCGAGTTCAAGGGCGGCCTGCGCGTCACCACGCCGGAGGCCATGGACGTGGTCCGGATGGTCCTGATGGGCCAGGTCAACCGCGAATTGGTCGGCCTGCTGAACGCCCACGGCCCCTACGCCATCGGCCTGTCGGGGGAAGACGCCGGCCTGTTGACCGCCGAGCGGAAGGGCCTGCTGGTGGACGGCGAGGAGGTCGATCTGGGCTTGGTCGGCGAGGTGGCGGACGTCCACCCCCAGACCGTCGTCGATCTGATCGACGCCGGGCGCATCCCCGTCATCGCCACGGTCGCCCCGGACGGGGAGGGCTTGGTCCACAACGTCAACGCCGACACGGCCGCCGCCGCCCTGGCGGTCGCCCTGGGCGCCGAGCGGCTGGTCATGCTGACCGATGTGCCCGGCCTGTACGAGAACTGGCCCGACACCGGCAAGGTCGTCCACGAGATCGACGCCGCCGGGTTGCGGACCATGATTCCGAGCCTGGCAAGCGGTATGGTTCCAAAGATGGAAGCGTGTCTGGCAGCGGTTGAGGGCGGCGTCCACCGGGCCACGGTGATCGACGGCCGGGTGGCCCACTCGCTTCTGATCGAGATATTCACGAACAAGGGTGTGGGAACGATGGTGACCAAATGAGCAGGCGGGCGAAGAGCCAGCCGTTGGCCGATCCGTTGATCGAGGCGCCGGGGGCGTCCGAGGAGTGGTCTCGGCGCTACGGCCAGGCGGTGATGAACACGTTCGGGCCGCCGCAGGCGGTCTTCGTGCGCGGGCAGGGCGTCAAGCTGTGGGACGCCGACGGCAAGGAGTACCTCGACTTGCTGGCGGGCATCGCCGTCAACACGTTGGGCCAGGCCCATCCGAAGGTCTTGGAGGCCGTCGAGTCGCAGTTGGCGACGCTGGGCCACGTCTCCAACTTCTTCGCCACCCCTCCCCAGGTGCAATTGGCCGAGCGTCTGGCGGCGATGGCCACCCGCAACCAGCCGGACACCGGCGCGAAAGTGTTCTTCGCCAACTCGGGGGCCGAGGCCAACGAGACGGCCTTCAAGCTGACGCGCCTGACCGGCCGGACCAAGGTCGTCGCCATGGAGGGCTCTTTCCACGGCCGCACGATGGGCGCGCTGGCGCTGACCCACAAGGCGCAATACCGCGAGCCGTTCGAGCCGCTGCCCGGCGTGGTCGAGTTTGTGCCCTACGGAGACTGTGACGCCTTGCGCAAGGCGGTCGACGACGCCACTGCGGCGGTCGTCATCGAGCCGATCCAAGGCGAGAACGGCGTCGTCGTGCCGCCGGCCGGCTTCTTGGCCGACGCGCGCCAAGCCACCCGCGAGGTTGGCGCGCTGCTGTGGCTGGACGAGGTCCAGTCCGGCATGGGACGCACCGGCACGTGGCTGGCCAGCGAGCCGTCCGGCGTGACGGGGGACATCGTGACGCTGGCCAAAGCGCTCGGCAACGGTTTCCCGATCGGCGCCTGCGTCGCCACCGGCCCGGCGGCCGACCTGTTCGGTCCCGGCATGCACGGCAACACTTTCGGCGGCAACCCGGTGGCCGCCGCCGCCGGCCTGGCCGTCATCGATACCATCGAGTCGGAGGGTCTGATGGCGCGCTCCGACGAGTTGGGCCGCCACTTGGCCGAGCGCCTCGAAGACCTGATGCTGTACGAGATCGCCGGCTGCCGGGGCGCCGGCCTGCTGCGCGGCATCGTCCTCAACCGCGACATCGCCCCCGAGTTGGCCAAGGCGGCACTTGAGGAGGGCTTCGTGGTCAATGCGCCCAGGGCCAACGTGTTGCGCCTGACGCCGCCCCTGATCGTCACCGCCGGACAGCTCGACGGGTTCATCGACGCCCTGCCCGGATTGCTGCGGCGGTTCGCCTGATGAAGGCGTCCAAGTCGGCCCGCCTGGGCCGGATCGCCGAGTTGATAGAACGCGGATCGGTGGCCAGCCAGGTGGAGTTGGCCGCCACGCTGGCCGATGAGGGAATCGTCGTCAGCCAGGGCACTTTGAGCAAGGACTTGTTGGAGTTGGGCGCCGTCCGCGTGCGGGGCGCCGACGGTTTCCAATACGCGCTGGCGGCGGCCGACCAGGGCGGCCCATCGGCCCTGGCCCGCCTGGCCAAGGTTTGCGCCGAGTTGCTGCTGGGCGCCGAGGCGTCGGCCAATCTGGTCGTCTTGCGCACCCCGCCGGGGGCGGCGCAGTACTTGGCATCGGCGGTCGACAAGGTCGGCTGGCCGCAGGTGCTGGGCACGATCGCCGGCGACGACACCGTGTTGTTGATCACCAGGGAAGCCGATGGCGGCCAGCGGATGGCCAAGACCATGTTGGAGTTGTGAGGGGGAGGCAATGGAGGGCAGGTTGTGGGGAGGCCGTTTCGCCAGCGGGCCCGCCGAGGCGATGGCGGCGTTGAGCAAGTCGACGCAATTCGACTGGCGTCTGGCCCCGTGGGACATCGCCGGCTCGTTGGCCCACGCCAACGCGCTGCTGCGGGCGGGGCTGCTGACGGCCGCCGAGCACGCCGAGCTGACCAGGGGCCTGGTCGCCCTGCAAGTCGGGGTCCAGTCGGGCGAGATCGCCCCGGCCGAGTCCGACGAGGACGTCCACGGTGCGCTTGAGCGCTGCCTCAAACAGCTCGTCGGTCCCGAGTTGGGCGGACGGTTGAGGGCGGGGCGCTCCCGCAACGACCAGATCGCCACCATCATCCGCTCCTACCTCAAGGACGCCAACACCTCCCTGGCCGAGGACGTCGCGGCGGTCGTCGGCGCTTTGGCCGACCAAGCCGAGGCCCATCTGGGGGCCGTCATGCCCGGCCGCACCCACTTGCAGCACGCTCAGCCGATCCTGCTGTCCCACCATCTGCTGGCCCACGCCTGGCCGCTGGTGCGCGATTTGGGGCGGCTGGCCGACTTGGGAGTGCGGCTCGACGTCAGCCCGTACGGCTCGGCCGCGCTGGCGGGCACGCCGCTGGGCCTCGATCCGCAAGCCGTCGCCGCCGATTTGGGTTTCGCGTCGTCGGCGCCCAACTCGATCGACGCCACCTCGTCGCGCGACTTGGTAGCCGAGGAGGCCTACGTCTTGGCGCAGCTAGCCGTCGACGTGTCGCGCCTGGCCGAGGATGTCGTCTTGTGGTGCACCAAGGAGTTCGGCTTCGCCAAGCTGGACGACGCCTGGTCGACGGGCTCGTCGATCATGCCCCAGAAGAAGAATCCCGATGTCGCCGAATTGGCCCGCGGCAAGGCCGGACGCCTGGTCGGCAACTTGGCAGGCCTGTTGGCGACGCTCAAAGGACTGCCGTTGGCCTACAACCGCGACCTGCAGGAGGACAAGGAGCCGGTCTTCGACTCGCTCGACCAGTTGGCCGTCTTGCTGCCCGCTGTCGCCGGGATGGTCGCGACGCTGACGTTCGACACCGCCCGCATGGCCGAGCTGGCCCCGCTGGGCTTCTCCCTGGCCACAGACGTCGCCGACTGGCTGGTGCGCCAGCGGGTGCCGTTCGCCCAGGCACACGAGATCGCCGGCGCGGCCGTACGTTATTGCGAGGCGAAAGGCTTGGAGTTGGGCGACTTGACGGCGGACGACCTCCCCCTGATCGCGCCCGAGTTGGGCCCTGGAGTCTTGGACGTCTTGACGGTGGAGGGGTCGGTCGCGTCCCGGAATGCCAGGGGCGGCACCGCCCCGGAGGCCGTCGCGGCCCAGCTGTCGGAGCTGCGCGCCGCCGCCGCTGCCGCTGTCGGGCGGCTGGCCCGCCAGGTAAGGTAGTCCCTCGTGAACGCACTGCTGGACGAACTCTCCTGGCGCGGTTTCATCGCGCACGCCACCGATCTGGACGCCTTGGCCGCCCATCTGGACGCCGGCCCGGTGCGGTTCTATGTCGGCTTCGACCCGACGGCTCCCAGCATCCACATGGGCAACTTGGTGCAGTTGATGCTGGTGCGCCAGTTGCAGGCGGCCGGCCATCGGCCGATCCTGCTGGTGGGCGGTTCGACTGGTCTTATCGGTGACCCCAAGCAGACTTCGGAGCGCAGTCTGAACCCGAAGGAGTTGGTCCACCAGTGGGTCGAGCGGATACGCTCCCAGGTCAGCCGTTTCGTGTCTTTCGAGGGCGGCAACGCCGCCACGCTGGTCAACAACTACGACTGGACGGCCGACTTGTCGACGCTGGATTTCCTGCGCGACGTCGGCAAGCATTTCTCCGTCAACCGCATGCTGGACCGCGAAGTGGTGCGGGCCCGCCTGGAGTCGGGCATTTCTTTCACGGAGTTCGCCTATGTGCTGTTGCAGTCCTACGACTTCCTCGAGCTGTACCGCCGCCACGGCTGCACGCTGCAGACCGGCGGCTCCGACCAGTGGGGCAACCTGACCGCCGGGGTCGAGTTGATCCGCCGGGCCGAGGGTGGCAAGGCCCACGCCATGGCCACGCCGCTGCTGACCAAGGCCGACGGGACGAAGTTCGGCAAGACCGAGGCCGGCACGGTCTGGCTCGACCCGGCGATGACCAGCCCGTACGCCTTCCACCAGTTCTTCTTGAACGCCGAGGACGAGAAAGTCGTCGAATATCTGAAGATCTTCACTGTCCGCACCCGCGACGAGATCGCAGACCTTGAGCGCCAGACGCGCGAGCAGCCACATTTGCGGGCCGCCCAGCGGGCTTTGGCCGACGACGTCACCGATTTGGTGCATTCGCCCGCCGAGCGCCGGGCGGCGACGGCGGCGGCGGCGGCGCTGTTCGGCTCCGGCGATTTGCGCGACTTGCCGGCAGCCGCGTTGGAGGCGGCCTTGGCCGAGCTGAAGCCGGGCCGGTTGGAGGCCGGCGGCGAGCTGCCCAGCGTCATCGACGCCTTCGAGGCCGCCCGCGTCGTCAAGACCAGGGCCGAGGCCAAGCGGGCCATCCAGGAGGGCGGCGCCTATCTGAACAACGCCAAGGTCGCCGCTTTGGACGCCCGCCTGGGCCTGGAGGATCTGCTTGACGGCCGCTTCGTCGTCGTCCGCCGCGGCAAGAAGACGGTCGGCGCGGTCGAGGTGGTCCGCTAGGAGTCGGCCGCCGTCCTCGAAGTTGGACGAGTCTGCCAAGATTGAGCCAGGAGGTTACTGCCATGGCCGACGACAATCCGCTATCGCCCGCCGCAGCACAACAACACCAGGCTGTTTGGCCTTGTCAGGTGGGGATTCGGCGCCCGATACGACCGATCTGAGATCGTCCGCGTCATCGGCAACGCTTGGTAAACATTACATAGC
>JAISUF010000013.1 GCA_031272195.1 Propionibacteriaceae bacterium | reverse complement strand
CTCGTCGTCGAAGCCTACATTGGACGCCCCCGCCGCCGGTCACAGGCCGACCGGATCGGCGGCACGCCCCCGCCCGACGGCACAGCGGCCGCTGCGCCGGCCGTGGATCACGGCACGAGCGCCAACGAGAGCGCAGCCGCCGGGTCGTCTAACGTCCAGGCCTCCCCCCGTCAGGAGGGCTCTGGTGGACACTCGGAAACCGCGCCTGGCGATGCCATGGCCGAACCGCTGCTGGTTGCCGCGAACCTGGACGTCTACTACGGCTCGGCCCATGTGTTGCGCGGCGTCTCGCTGAGGGTCGGGGCAGCCGAGATCGTCTCGCTGCTGGGCGGCAACGCCTCGGGCAAGTCCACCACGATGAAAACGATCCTCGGCCTCGTCAGGCCGCGCCGCGGGCGGCTGGCCTTCGACGGGCAAGACTTGTCGCGGGTCCAGACGGCCGCCCGAGTCAAGGCCGGAATTGCTGCGGTGCCCGAGGCCCGGCGGGTCTTCCCGGCTATGAGCGTCGAGGACAACCTGCTGACGGGCGCCCACACCAGACGCGACTCGAGGGTGGCAGACGACTTGACCCGAGTCTACGAGCACTTTCCCCGGCTGGCGGACCGCCGCCGGCAACCCGCCGGGACGCTGAGCGGCGGCGAGCAGCAGTTGTTGGCCTTCGGACGGGCTTTGATGTCCGCGCCAAGGCTGGTCTGCATGGACGAGCCGACGATGGGCTTGGCGCCGATGCTGGTGGAACAGGTGTTGGACGAGGTCGAGCGCCTGCGCGCCCAGCTCGGCGTCTCGGTGCTGCTGGTCGAGCAGCAGGCCGAGCTGGCCTTGTCCATCGCCGATCGCGGCTACGTGCTGGCCCAAGGCGAGATCGCGCTGTCCGGCCCGGCCGGCGACCTGCTGGACGACCCGGCGGTGCGAGAGGCCTATCTGGGACGGGCCTGATTGGCCAGGTGGTCGTCGGCGCGACCCACCGCCCCGACCGCGAGCGCGGGCGCGTCCCAGGCGGGGCTCGCCGCGGCCGCCTCAGGCGCGATAGACGTCGTAGACGCCGTCCAAGCGGCGCAGCTGGCCGATGATGTGGTCGAGGTGTCTGGGGTCGCTGGTCTCGAACGTCAGGCGGAAGTGGAAGGTGCGGTCTTTGCCGGAGTTCATCGACGCCGACAGCAGGGAGACGTGCTGCTCGGCCAGCAGCCGGGTGACATCGGAGGCCAGCCCCATGCGGTCCAGGCCCTCGATGTGCAGGGCCACCTGGAACGACGTCGAGGCGGTCGGCGCCCATGACACCTCGACCAGCCGCTCGGGCCTGCTGCGCAGGTCGGCCGCGTTGGTGCAGTCGGCCCGGTGCACGCTGACGCCGCTCTCGCGGGTGATGAAGCCGATGATCTCGTCCGGCGGCACCGGCATGCAACACTTGGCCAGCTTGACCCACACCGACGGGTCGCCCTGCACGACGACGCCGGCCTCGGTGCTGGACGTCCGGGGGGTGCGCACCGGCCCGATGACGGGAGTGGTCGGCCCGGCCGCCCCGCCAGAAGTCTCCTCCACCAGGTGGTGGACGACCGACTGGGCAGAGATCGTGCCCTCCCCCATGGCGGCGTACAGCGCGTTGATGTCGGCGACGCAGAAGTGCTCGGCCAACTCCATCAGCTTGTCGGCCGTCAACAGGCGCTGGATCGGCAGCGAGGCCCGGCGAAGCTGCTTGGACAGCGCTTCCTTGCCCTGCTCGATGAACTCCTCGCGCCGCTCGCGCTGGAAGTACTGCCGGATCTTGGACCGCGCCCTCGGGCTCTTGACGATGCTCAGCCAGTCGCGGCTCGGCCCGGCGTTGGGCGCCTTGGAGGTGATGACGTCGACGGTGTCGCCGGTCTCCAGCGTCGAGGCCAGCGGCACCAGTTTGCCGTTGACGCGGGCGCCGACGCAGTGGTGGCCGACCTCGGTGTGCACGGCGTAGGCGAAGTCGACCGGCGTCGCCCCGGTCGGCAGGCTGATGACGTCGTTGCGCGGCGTGTAGCAGAAGATCTCGTCGTTGGCGACGTCGAAGCGCAGCGTGTCGAGGAACTCGTCTGGGTCCTCGGCCTCCTTCTGCCATTGGGAGAGCTGGTGTACCCAGTTGATCTCCGTGCCGGCGACCTTGCCCTCTTTGTACTTCCAATGCGCGGCGACGCCGTATTCGGCCTGCCGGTGCATCTCGTGGGTGCGGATCTGCAGCTCGATCGGCTTGGAGTCGGGCCCCATGACGGTGGTGTGGACCGATTGGTAGAAGTTGAACTTCGGCGAGGCGATGTAGTCCTTGAAACGGCCCGGCATCGGCGCCCAGCGGGCGTGGACGATGCCGACCGCCTCGTAGCACTCGGCCTTGTCGTCGACCAGCACGCGGATGCCGACCAGGTCGTAGATGTCGTTGAAGTCCTTCTTCTGGGAGACCATCTTCTGGTAGATCGAGTAGTAGTGCTTGGGGCGGCCGTAGACGGTCGCCTTGATGCCGTTCTCCTCCAGATCGGCCCGCACCTGCTCGATGACGCGGTTGAGATACTCCTGGCGCAGCGGGGCGCGGTCGGCGACCATCTTGACGATCTCGTGGTAGATCTTCGGCTCCAGAGTGGAGAAGGCCAGGTCTTCCAGCTCCCACTTGATGGCGTTCATACCCATGCGGTGGGCCAGCGGCGCGAAGATCTCCAGCGTTTCGCGGGCGATCGCCTCCTGCCGGTCTTGGCGCAGGTGGGAGAGCGTGCGCATGTTGTGCAGGCGGTCGCCCAGTTTGATCACCAGCACCCTGATGTCTTTGGCCATCGCCATAACCATGTGGCGGATGGTCTCGGCTTTGGCGGAGGCGCCGTATTGGATCTTGTCCAGTTTGGTGACGCCGTCGACCATCGTGGCGATCTCCTCGCCGAAGTCGGCGGCGAGCTGTTCGAGGGTGTACGAAGTGTCCTCGACGGTGTCGTGAAGGATGGCGGCGCACAGCGTCGTCTCGTTCATGCCCAGCCCGGCCAGGATGGTGGCGACGGCCAGCGGGTGGGTGATGAAGGCGTCGCCGTTCTTGCGGAACTGCCCGCGGTGGTAAAGCTCGGCGGTGTTGTAGGCCTTCTCCAGCAGTGCCACGTTGGCGTTCTTGTTGTGCTCCTTGACGATCTTGATCAAGGGGTCCAAGACGGCCGACTGCTGCGGGCGGGGCGTTCCCAGGCGGGCCAGGATTTGGCGCATCCGCATGCGCGGCTGGTCGCTCGCGGCGCCGCGGGGCAGCGAGACGGTCTTCTCCTCCAGTTGCCGCTCCGGCGCCGCCTGGCTCAAGCTGCCTCCCTTACCCGCTTGCGACCATTGTACGATCTGCCCGGCTCACGCGGCGGGCTCGCGGTGGGCTTTGGTGGCAGACTTGCGGATGACGACGATCTCGTCGCCCAATTGGAGGCTCTCGGCGCCCGGATCGAAGAAGCGGCGCATCGTCTTGTTGCGGATGATGGCCAGCACCTTCTCGCCAGTGATCTCCAGCGGGGTGAGGCCCTCTTCCTCTGGCGTGATCATGCGCTGGGCGATTTCCAGGCCGTCGGAGGGGGTCAGCAGGTCTTCGATGACGGCCCCCATGTGCGGGCTGATCGACGACAAGCCCATCAGCCTGCCGACGGCGTCGGACGAGGTGACGACGGCGTCGGCGCCGGATTGGCGCAGCAGCGGCCGGTTCTCCGAGTCGCGCACCGACGCGACGACGTGGGCGGTCCGGTTGAGCTGGCGGACCGTCAAGACCGTCAGGATGGTCGTGTCGTCGGAGTTGACCGTCACGATCACCTCGCGGGCTTTGGGCAGCTCGGCGCGGTGCAGCAGCTCGCGGGAGGTGGCGTCCCCCTCGAAGGCCGCCAGGTTCTGCCGGTTGGCGGTGGCGACGGCCTGCGGGTTGGCGTCGATGACGACGATCTTCTCCGGCGGGACGCCGTTGGCCAGCAGAGTCGCGGCCGCGCTCTGCCCCATGGTGCCGTAGCCGATGACGACGGTGTGGTGGCGCAAGGATTTCCGCCATTGGGCGTCTAGCAAGGCCCTTCTCCCTTCGTTGGCGAGGACTTCGACGGTCGTGCCGACCACCAGGATCAGGAATGCCACCCTGATGGGCGTGATGACGACGATGTTGATGAAGCGGGCGTGCTCGGCCACCGGCACGATGTCTCCGTAGCCGGTCGTGGTCATGGTGACGGTGGCGTAGTAGAGGGCGTCCAGGAAGGTGATCTCGCCGCCGCCGTAGACGTCGCGGTAGGCCGCCCGGTCGACGTAGACCACCACCGTGATGATCAGCAGCAGCAGCAGCGACAGCGCCACCCGCCGAGTCAGCTCCATGGCGGCCGAGTTGCCGCGCGAGGGCAGGTGGACCTGCGCCTGCCCCGCCCACGGCTTGTCGGACGGGGTCAGTTTGAGCTTGGGGCGGGCCATCGCGTCACACGGTCAGCACAGGGGTCAGGTTGTCGATCCCGTGGGCCTCCAGCAGGGCGCGGCCGCCTAGGAAGCTCAGCTCCATCAGGACGCTGACGTGGACCAGCTCGGCCCCCAGCTTCTTGATCAGCGAGGCGGTGGCGGCGATGGTGCCGCCGGTGGCCAGCACGTCGTCAATCACCAGCACGCGGGCGCCCGGCAGGACGGCGTCGGTGTGGACGGCCAAGGTCTCCGAGCCGTACTCCAGCGAGAACGTCTCGGTGTAGACGTCGCCGGGCAGTTTGCCGGGTTTGCGGACCGGCACGAAGCCGGCTCCCAGCTGCAGCGCCACCGGGCCGGCGAAGATGAAGCCTCGGGCCTCCATGCCGACGACCACGTCGATGTCGTCCGGCGCGGTGGCGACCAACTCGTCAATGGCGGCGCGGTAGCCGTCGGCCGAGGCGATCAGCGGCGTGATGTCCTTGAACACCACCCCAGGCTTGGGGAAGTCGGAGACGTCGCGGATCAGCGAGGAGACGAGCTGCTGGTTGGCGTTCACTTGCCCTCCTTGCGTTGGCTGCGCGACAGGCGGGTCGGCTGGTTGCGCCCGCGCAACTGGCTGGCCGAGACCACGGCCAACCGCTCCACATCCACCACCTCGGAGCTGTCGGCGGCCTCCAGGACGCTCGCCTTGGCGGCGACCGGCTCGACCGTGGTCGCGGCCGACGCGGCGACCGCCTGCTCAACGGCCAGCTTCTTGGCTTTGCGGGCCTGGCGCCGGGCGATGCGGGCGCGGTGGTCTTTCATGGCGGGCTCGGCCTCGCGCATGTCGGCCAGCAGCGGGGTGGCGATGAAGATCGAGGAGTA
>JAISUF010000132.1 GCA_031272195.1 Propionibacteriaceae bacterium | reverse complement strand
AACACCGTCTTTGACAGGAGAGGCCATGGCAGAATCGACAACTTGCTTGGTGACTGGAGGCGCCGGGTTCATCGGCTCGGCTGTCTCCGCTGGGCTGCTGGAACGCTTCGGCAAGGTCGTGGCTTTGGATTCTCTGCTGGGGCAGGTCCACTCGACTGGCGAACGCCCAGCCGAATTGGCGGCCGACGTGGAGCTGGTCGTCGCCGACATCAGGGACGCCGACGTTTGGGACAGGTTGTTGCACCGAGTGCGCCCCGACACGGTGGTTCACTTGGCCGCAGAGACCGGCACCGGCCAATCGCTGCGCACCTCGACTTTGCACACATCGGCCAATGTTGTCGGAACCTCCGAAATGCTCGACGCCTTTGTGAGGAACGACACCTTGCCGGCGAGGCTGGTCTTAGCGTCGAGCCGGGCGGTTTATGGTGAGGGCGCGTGGAGGCGGCGCTCCGACGGGCAGGTCTTCTATCCGGGGCAGCGCTCGGTAGCGGCGCTCGAAGCTGCCCAATGGGATTTCCCGTACGCCGAGCCGCTACCCATGGACGCCGCTTCGGTGGAACCGAATCCGGTCAGCGTCTACGCCGTCACCAAACTTGCCCAAGAGCTGCTCCTGCGAGTCTGGGGACAATCGTTCGCGGTTCCCGTGGCTGCGGTCCGGCTGCAAAACGTCTATGGGCCCGGCCAATCGCTCAGCAACCCCTACACCGGCATCATGTCGCTGTTCTGCCGCATCGCTCGGCAGGGCAAGCCGATACCGCTGTACGAGGACGGCCTGGTCCGGCGCGATTTCGTCATCATCGACGACGTCGCCCGCGCCTTGCTCGCGGTGATCGACACCGAGGCCGCCGACGGGCAAACCATCGACATCGGCTCCGGCCAAGTGCAGACGATCGGCGACGCCGCTCGAGCTATCGCCGACCACTATCACGCCCCGCCGCCCGTTGTCACCGGGCAGTACCGGTTGGGTGACGTGCGGCACGCCTGGGCCGATCCATCCCGCGCCGAAGCGATCCTCGGCTTCCGGGCGCACTGCGCTTTGGCAGAGGGTGTGGCACGGCTGGCCACGTGGATTGAGAACCAGCCCGACGTGCCGAGCGTGTGATCCTGCCATGCCTCGTCGTGGGGTGTGCGCCTCGACGCCGCTGGCGTAGCTAGCGGTCGCGTAACGCGAGGGCTAGCGGAGTCTCTCCAACAGCGCAACGTCGGCATCAACCATCCGTCCGACCAACTCGTCGAACGCCACGCTCGGCTCCCAGCCAAGCAACCGCTTCGCTTTGGACGCGTCGCCGCGCTGTTCGGTCGCGTCGACGGGTCGGACCAAAGCGGGATCCACCTGTACGTGTTGGGGCCAGTCTTCGATCCCGACGCGGGCGAAAGCGGCTGCCACGAAATCGGCAACGGAGTGCGTTTCACCTGTTGCCACCACGAAGTCGTCTGGTTCCTCGTGGCGAATCGCACGGACCATGGCGTCCACATAGTCGGGGGCCCAGCCCCAATCGCGACGGGCGTCCAGATTCCCCAGCGACAACATGCCGCCCTGGCGAGCGATGCGGGCCGCCGACGAGGTGATCTTGCGGGTGACGAACGTCGGCGGACGACGTGGCGACTCGTGGTTGAACAGGATTACTGTGGCCACAAACAGGCCGCGACTGCGGCAAAGGCTGGCAGATTGGTGGGCGTAGGCCTTGGCCACGCCATAGGGAGAGACCGGACGGATGGGAGTGGCCTCGTCTTGCGGCGCCTGCTCAGGCTGGCCGAAAATCTCCGCCGACGACGCTTGCAGCACCCGCACCGGACGACGGGTCTGCTCCTGGCAACGCCTTGCGGCTTCGAACATGCCAACGGCCCCCAGGCCGGTCACTCGTCCAGTCTCCAGTGGGTTGTCCCAAGAGAAGGCCACCGAACTGATGCCACCCAGGTTGAAAATCTGATCGGGAGCGATCCACGTCACCAACTGGGCCATGGCTTCGGTGTCGCCCAAGTCGCCGACGTGAACGACCACATCCGGCGAACTCTCCTTGATGGCATCGGCTTCGGTTTGGTTGAACGCCAAACCGTGCACCACCAGGCCGTCGGCCAGCAGACGCTCGCATAGCAGAGAGCCGTCCTGACCGGCAGCCCCCGTCACAAACGCGACAGTCACGCCAAGGCCTCAGCGCAACGCCGACTGCTCGCGCAAGTCGTTCTCAACCATCAGCTCGACCAGCCTGCGGAAATCCACCTTGGGCTCCCAGCCGAGCTGTCGGCGGGCCTTGGACGCGTCGCCGATCAACATGTCCACCTCGGCGGGGCGCATGAAGCGGGGGTCCTGGCGCACGTACGGCGACCAATCGTCAATGCCGACGCAGGCGAACGCGACATCGAGCAGCTCCCGAATGGAATGCGTCTGGCCCGTGCAAACCACGTAGTCGTCGGCCTGCGGCTGCTGCAGCATCAACCACATCGCCTCGACGTAATCGCCGGCGAAACCCCAATCGCGCTTGGCGTCCAAGTTGCCGAGCGTCACATCGCTCTGCAAGCCCAGCTTGATTCGGGCCACCGCCTGCGACACCTTCCGCGTCACAAACTCCTTGCCTCGGCGGGGCGACTCGTGGTTGAACAAGATGCCGCTGGAAGCGTGCATGCCGTAAGACTCCCGATAGTTGATCGTCATGTAATGGCCGAAAACCTTCGCCACGCCGTATGGGGAGCGCGGCCACAGCAGCGTCGTCTCTTTCTGAGGCACCTCCTGCACCTTGCCGAACATCTCCGAACTCGACGCCTGATAGAAGCGGATCCGGCCCGGCTCGTCGCCGGCGTGCAGGCGAACGGCCTCCAGCATATTCAACACCCCCTTGCCCGTGACATCGGCGGTGAGCTGGGCGTTCTCCCACGAATAGGCGACGTATGAGATGGCGGCCAAGTTGTAAACCTCATCAGGGTCGGACTGCCGCAAAGCCCTGATCAAAGACGAGAAGTCCGTCAGATCGCCAGTCAACAACTTGACATCCGGGACGATCGAGCTGACAAGCTCCCGTTTGGGGTTGTTCTGGCCGCGGATCAAGCCGTACACCTCGTAACCCTTGGCCAGCAACGCCTCACACAGGTAGAGCCCGTCCTGTCCAGTGACGCCCGTCACCAATGCGCGTTTCATAGCTGGCACCCTACCGTAGACTGTGCGGCATGGCACGACCTCTCGTCCTCGTCGACCTGCTCAGCTACACCGGCACCAAAGGCGGCATGGAGACCTATGCCAGACAGCTATACGGCGCCATCGGCACCAGCAACCATGAATTCGACTTCGTCGGCATGGCCAGCCGAGAAGGAGCCAAACTCGACTTGGACTGGTTCCCGGGCGAGGTGTACGACTCTGGAATAACTGGCGAAGGCCGAGTCCGGTGGGCCGTGGGCGAGCTTTTCGACGTGTCCCGGCACGCCCGGCGTCACAAGGCAGCGCTGGTCCACTGCCCGGCCACCCTTGGGCCGCGCCGCACCGAAATGCCCACCGTAATCACCCTCCACGACACCCTCTACTGGTCTCACCCAGAGTTCATGACGACGCCGCTCTACACCGAACCCGTCAAGTGGATGGAGGTGCAAGCTGCCCGCAACGCCACCAAGATCATCACAGACTCCCAGGTCTCCAAAGACGAAATCGTCAAGTACCTGGGAACCGACCCCGCCAAGATCGATGTGGTGTGGCTGGCTGGCACGCCCGAGGCGTCGAACAGCGCATCGACAAGGCGGCGCGACCTCATCTTGGCGACTGGAAATCGGCGTCCCCACAAGAACTTCGTCTCGCTGGTCAAAGCGTTGCCGCTGATCGCCGAGCCGCAGCGCCCACAGCTCGTAATCACGGGGTCGCGTGGTGACGATCCGCTTCGGCCCGTAGTCGCCGAACTAGGTCTGGAGCGATGGGTCGAATTGAAACAATGGGTCAGTGACGAGGAGCTCACCGCCCTCCACGCCGAAGCCACCGCCTTGGCGATGCCCAGTCTCCAAGAAGGCTTCTGCCTGCCCGTCGTCGACGCCATGATGGCAGGACTGCCCTGCCTGTTGTCCGACTTGCCGATATTCCACGAGGTGGCCGCCGGCGCGGCCTTGTACTACCCTCC
>JAISUF010000033.1 GCA_031272195.1 Propionibacteriaceae bacterium | reverse complement strand
GTGTCGTTCGTCCTCTACTCGCTGCCGGTTTTCTGGGTGGCCGTGCTGTTGAAGCAGTATCTGGCCATCGGCCTGAACGACTTCCTCAACAACCCCGCGGTCAACTGGCCGCTGGTGATCGCCTTCTGCCTGCTGGCGGGGCTGTTCTGGGCCGGCGCCCTGGGCGGGACGTGGCGAAAACGGCTGGCCGTCTTCGGCGCGTCGGCCGCGGTCACCTTCGGCGTGCTCTGCCTGATCCTGCTGACCGGCTGGCTGGAGCATCCCTCCATCGGCGTTGTCGGGCTGGTCGTGTTGGGGGCGGCCGCCGCCATCACCGTGACGCTGCTGCTGGCCGGCCTGTCCAACAAGCGGGCCCTCTACTCGGCCCTGACCACGGCTGCGGTCGGCGTGGCGGTCTACTTTCCGCTCGACTGGTTCTTCGACGCCTACTACGTCGACTGGAGCTGGATCTTCGGCCTGCTGGCGGCGGCCATCGCCGCCGGGCTGCTGATCGGCTGGCTGTTCGGCGGTCCCGACCGCGGCGTGTCGATGCGCGGGGCCGCCATCGTCTCGCTGGTGATGGGCGTGCTGGTGTTCGCCGACCAAGTGCTGAAGGCCTATCCGGCCTACTACGCCTCGGGCGTCGTCAAAGGCCGGCCGATCGCCACCATCGGGGCGATGACGCCCAACTTGAACGGCGACTTCTGGACCAGCCAGCTCGACCGCTTCACCCACAGCTTGCTGCCGACGGTGGCGCTGGTGCTGATCTCGTTCGCCTCCTACACCCGCTACCAGCGCGGTTCGATGCTGGAGGTGATGTCGCAGGACTACATCCGCACCGCCCGAGCCAAAGGCCTGCCTGAACGGATCGTCGTCATGCGGCACGCCCTGCGCAACGCGCTGATGCCGCTGGCGGCGATCATCCCCGTCGACCTGGTGTCGCTAATCGGCGGCGCCGTCATCACCGAGACGATCTTCGGCTGGTCCGGCATGGGCAAGCTGTTCATCGACTCGATGAAGCACTCCGAGGCCGCCCCAGTGATGGCGTACGTCGTGCTGACCGGCTTGGTGGCGATGGCCGCCAACCTGCTGGCCGACTTCCTCTACGCCCTCCTCGATCCGAGAATCCGGGTGAACGCATGAGCGAACTAGAATTCAACGCCGCCGACGGCGGTCCCGGCCGCGGCGACAACGCCATCGAGGCCAAAGAGGTCGAGGGTCTCTCGCAAGGCCAGATCGTCCTGAGGCGCTTCCTGCGCCACCGCGGCGCGATGGGCGGGCTGATCGTGCTGGCGATCACGGCGGTCTTCGCCTGCAGCGCCATGGGCATCGGGCCGATCCCCGGCTGGTGGCAATACCAAGACCCCAACGCCACCCACCCGATGCTCAACAACGGCGCCCCGACGGTGACCCTGCCGCAATGGCTGGGCGGGCCCGGCTTCTCCCTCGGCGACCACCCCTTCGGCCAGGACAACATCGGCGTCGACAACTTCGCCTGTGTCATGAAGGGCGTCCAGACCTCGCTGCTGGTGATGGTCATCCTCGGCCTGACGGCGCTGATCGTCGGCGTCACCATCGGCGCGCTGGCCGGCTACTACCGCGGCTGGATCGACAACCTGCTGATGCGCCTGACCGACCTGATGATCGTGCTGCCGACGCTCGTGGTCGGCGCGGTGCTGGGCAAGCTGATCTCGGTGGCGACCGACAAGTTCGGCCTGCCGATCGAAGCGGGGACCTTCATCAAGTTGAACCTGCCGATACTGCTGGCCATCGCCCTGGGGCTGATCCTGTGGCCGACGATGGCCCGGCTGGTGCGCGGCGAATTCCTCAGCCTGCGCGAGCGCGAATTCGTCGATTCGGCGCGGGTGGCCGGCGCCACCGACTGGCGCATCATCACCAAACACATGCTGCCCAACTCGATGGGCGTCATCATCGTCAACATCACGCTGCTGATGTCGCAAGCGGTGGTGTTGGAGACGGCCCTCAGCTTCCTCGGCTTCGGCGTCCAGCCGCCCAACGTCTCCCTAGGCTTGCTGATCTCCACCAACCAGGGCGCCTTCGCCACCCGGCCCTGGCTGTTCTGGTGGCCGGGCCTGTTCATCATCATCATCGCGCTGAGCGTCAACTTCATCGGCGACGGCCTGCGCGACGCCTTCGACCCGCGCACCAAACGCATCCCGAGCGCCCGCGAGATGGCGAAATCGCTGGGCCAGGCACAGGAGGCGGCGTCATGAGCCAAAGCGTGAAATCAACCCTTGACGGGGCCGTCCGCCTGTCGCGGCGGATCGGCGACGGCGACATCGCCAAAGGCGACGTCATCTTGCAAGTCGAAGACCTCGGCGTCAACTTCTGGGTCAACGGCGAGTGGTTCGCCGCCGCCGAGCACGTCTCCTACGAGCTGCGGGCCGGCGAGGTGCTGGCCATCGTCGGCGAGTCGGGCTCCGGCAAGACGCAATCGTCGATGAGCCTGATCGGCCTGCTGCCGCCCAACGGGCGGGCCACCGGCTCGGCCAAACTGAAGGGCTTGGAGCTGCTCGGCCTGGACGGGCGTCGGCTGCGCGAGGTGCGCGGCAACGAGATCGCCGTCATCTTCCAAGAGCCGATGACGGCCCTCAACCCCGTCTACACCGTCGGCTTCCAGATCGCCGAGACGCTGCGCACCCACTACGTGATGGCCCCCGCCGAGGCGAAGGCCCGCTCGCTGGAGCTGATGCGGCTGGTCGAGATCCCCGACCCGGAGGGCAGCTACGACAAGTTCCCCCACCAGCTCTCCGGCGGGCAGCGCCAGCGCATCATGATCGCCCAGTCGCTGGCCTGCGACCCGAAGCTGCTGATCGCCGACGAGCCGACCACCGCGCTCGACGTCACCGTCCAGGCCGAGATCCTCAAGCTGATGCGCGAGCTGCGCGAGCGTGTCGACGCCGCCATCATCCTGATCACCCACGACATGGGCGTGGTGGCCGACATGGCCGACCGCATCGTCGTCATGAAAGACGGCCGGGTGGTCGAGCACGGCACCGCCGACGCGATCTTCCACCACCCGAGCCACCCCTACACGCAGTCGCTGCTGGCGGCCGTGCCACATCTCGGCAAAGCCGCCGACGAGGACGCCCCGGCCGTCGCCACGACGCTGGTCGCCGAGGGCGAGAGGGGCTGCGTGCCGCTGGCCGACGGCGATCCGTCGATCACGCCGGCCCTGTTGCTGGAGGACGTCGCCATCGAATACCCCGCCCAGGGCCGCCGCAAGGCGTTCCGGGCCGCCCACCACATCAACCTGCGGGTCGATCCCGGACAAGTCGTCGGGCTGGTCGGGGAGTCCGGCTCCGGCAAGACGACCATCGGCCGGGCCGCCGTGGCGCTGCTGCCGGTGGCCGACGGGCGGCTGTCGGTGGCCGGGCGCGACATCACCCGCGCCACCAACAAACAGCTGCTGCCGTTCCGCCGCGACGTCGGCATCGTCTTCCAAGACCCCGGATCGTCGCTCAACCCGCGCCTGCCGGTCGGCGAGTCGATCGGCGAGCCGCTCTACCTGCACGAGCACCTGCGCGGCAAGGAGCTGTCCGACCGCGTCGAGGAGCTGCTCGACTCCGTGGAGCTGCCGCGGTCGATGCGCAACCGCTATCCGCACGAGCTGTCGGGTGGCCAGCGCCAGCGCATCGGCATCGCCAGATCGTTGGCGCTCAAGCCCAAACTGCTGATCGCCGACGAGCCGACCTCGGCCCTCGACGTGTCCGTCCAGGCCCGGGTGTTGAAGTTGTTCGCCGACTTGCAGGAGCGCCACGGCTTCGCCTGCCTGTTCATCAGCCACGACCTGGCCGTGGTCGAGATGCTGTCCAGCCGGATCGCCGTCATGCGCGAGGGGCGGCTGGTCGAAGTCGGGCCGACCGCCGAGATCGTCAACAACCCGCGCCACGAGTACACCCAGCGCCTGCTGGCGGCCGTGCCCGTGCCCGACCCCGACGAGCAGCGGCAGCGCCGCGAGCTGCGCGACCGCATCCTGGCCGAGCACGGCGTCTCCTGAGGGGCGGCGGTTCGCGGCCTATCGCGCACGGGCGCGGCCGAGCCGTTGGGCAAGCGCGCGGGCGCGCCATTCGGTTGGGCCTCGCCCGCTGCCACAGCGAGCGCGAGGGGTTTGCGCTGGTGACGCGGCAGGAGGAGAGGCGGGGTCGCAGCGGAGGCTGATGGCCTGGGGCCGATCCTCAGACGGTCGCGGCGGCGTATCGGGCGTACGCCTGGCGGATGGCTGGACGCGGGTCTGGCTCGGGGCTGGCCGCCAAATCGAGGGGCCAAGCCGGACGCTCGCCCGTCAGCGCCCAAGCCGCCTGGCGGGCCGCGCCGTCGGCCACGTACTCGCCCGGCTGCGGGATTTGGACGGGGACGTCGAACACTTGCGCGGCGATCCGTTGGACGGCCGGGTTGGCGGCCGCGCCGCCGACGATCAGGACGCGCGAGGCCTGCGGCCCCAGCGCCCGGATGGCGTCGAGGCCGTCGGCCAGCGAGCAGAGCAGAGCCTCGACGGCCGCCCGGGCCAGATTCTGCCGCGTCGTGTTGGCCAGCGTCAGGCCGTGCAGCGAGGCCTTGGCGTCGGGCAGGTTGGGCGTCCGCTCGCCCTCGAAGTAGGGCACCAGCACCGCCCCGCCAGCGCCCGGCTCGGCCGTCAGGGCGAGTCTGCCCAGCTCGTCGTGGTCGACGCCCAACAGCCCCGCCACGGCGTCGAGGATGCGGGCGGCGTTGAGCGTGCAAACCAGCGGCAGGAAGCCGCCGGCGGCGTCGGCGAACCCGGCGACGATGCCCGTCGGGTCGGCGACCGGCGACGGCGTGGCGGCGAACACCACCCCCGACGTGCCGATCGACAAGCCGACGTCGCCGGGCTTGGCGTCCAGGCCGAGGGCGGCCGCCGCGTTGTCGCCCGCTCCGGGGCCGACGGCGAATCCCGGTCCTGGCACCGACTCCGACGGCCCCAGGACGCGCGGCAGGATGGCGTCGTGGCCCAGCGCCAGGGCGAACAGCTCGCGGTCGTAGTCGCCGGTCGTCGGCGACCAGTAGGCCGTTCCAGAGGCGTCTGAGCGGTCGGTGACGAGTTCGGCCAGCTCGGGTCCGAGGGGCGACTCGCCAGCCGGCCCGTACCCGCGCAGCCGCCAGGTCAACCAGTCGTGGGGGAGGGCCACCGCCGCCACCTTGGCGGCGTTGTCGGGCTCGTTGTCGCGCAGCCAGCGCAGCTTGGTGGCCGTGAACGACGCCACCGGCACGACGCCGGTGCGCCGGACGTACTCCTCGGCGCCGACTTCGTCGACCAAGTCGCGGGCCGCGCCTGCCGAGCGGGTGTCGTTCCACAGCAGCGCCGGGCGGATGACGCGCCCGTCGGCGTCGAGGGCGACCATGCCGTGCTGCTGGCCGCCGACCGACACCGCCGCTACGCCGTCGTAGCCGCCGGCCGACGCCAGGGCGGCGTTGTAGGCCTCCCACCAGGCTCGCGGGTCGACTTCCGTGCCGTCGGGGTGCGATGCCCGGCCAGTGGCCCGCAACGCCCCCGTCTCGGCGTCGCGGACGACGATCTTGCAGCTTTGCGTCGATGTGTCGACGCCAATGACGTTGGCCATCGTCGGATCCTCTCTGAACCTGGCGGACGCTGGTCGAAAAGTTCGGGGTCCGGCCAGGCGCTGCCCTATACGCCCTCGGGGAGCGCCCAGCCGGACGTTGTTCAGCCTACCGAACGCCCATCAGGTGCTCGGCGGCCAATTGCTGCAGGGCGACGAAGCCGAAGCCCTTGCCGCCCAGATAGGCGGACGTGTCGAAGTCCTCCCAGGCCGAGCGGTCGGCCAGCAGGCCCGCGTAGCCCTCGCCGTCGTTCAAGGTCGGGCGGGCCAGCTCGTCCACCTTGGCGGCCTGCAGCGCGGCCTGGACCTCCGGGTCGGCCCGGAAGGCGGCGGCGCGCTCCTTGAGCAGCAGGTACATCCGCATGTTGGCGGCGGCGGCCTGCCACACGCCCGTCTCGTCTTCGGTGCGCGACGGCTTGAAGTCGAAGTGGCGCGGCCCGTCGTAGGCCGGGCCACCGTTCGGCCCGCCGTTCTCCAGCAGGTCGACCAGAGCGAAGGCGTTGTAGAGGTCGCCGTGGCCGAAGACCAGGTCTTGGTCGTACTTGATGCCGCGCTGGCCGTTCAGGTCGATGTGGAACAGTTTGCCGTGGTAGAGCGCCTGCGCCACCGTCGAGGCGAAGTTCAGCCCGGCCATCTGCTCGTGGCCGACCTCCGGGTTGAGGCCGACCATCTCGGGATGCTCCAGCGAGTTGATGAAGGCCAGGGCGTTGCCGACGGTCGGCAGCAGGATGTCGCCGCGCGGCTCGTTGGGCTTGGGCTCGATGGCGAAGCGAATGCCGTAGCCCTTGTCGAGGACGTATTGGCTGAGCAGGTTGACGGCCTCGCGGTAGCGCTCCAGGGCGGCGCGGATGTCCTTGGCGGCGTCGTACTCCTGGCCCTCGCGCCCGCCCCACATGACGAACGTCGTGGCGCCCAGCTCGGCGGCCAGGTCGAGGTTGCGCAGCACCTTGCGCAGGGCGTAGCGGCGGACGGCCCTGTCGTTGGAGGTGAAGCCGCCGTCTTTGAAGACCGGCGCCGAGAACAGGTTGGTGGTGATCATCGGCACCTTGATGCCGGTGTCGGCCATGGCCTGCTTGAGGCGGTCGATTTGGCGTCGGCGCTCGTCGTCGCTGGAGCCGAAGGCGAAAAGGTCGTCGTCGTGGAAGGTCAGGCCGGCCGCGCCCAGTTCGGCGAGCTTCTCGACGACGTGGACGACGTCCATCGCCGGACGGGTCGGGCCGCCGAAGGGGTCGGTGCCGTTGTAGTTGACGGTCCACAGGCCGAAGGTGAACTTGTCGGCGGGGGTGGGAGTGAGTGTCATGGTGTGGCCCAATCTGTCGTGGATTGTTGTTGTCTCCAACATATCCCTTGGAGGCGGTATTGTCCACTGTGACAACAAAGTTAGGAGTCGACTCATGAGCGGGCGCCGGGGCGAGGGCGGACGGCAGGCTGCGGGCCATCCGTCGGCCTCGGGGAGCGGGCCCTCGGCTGGGACCGCCCAGAGCGTGCGCAACGCCAACCTGTCGGCCGTCTTGACGCTGCTGTTCCGCGGCGGCCCCCAATCGCGCGCCGCCCTGGCCCGAGCCACCGGGCGCAACCGCTCGACCATCGCCAGCCTGGTCGGCGACTTGGTGGCCATGGGTCTGGCCAGCGAGGACGAGGCGGCCCCCGACGGCCAGGTGGGGCGGCCCAGCCCGGTCGTGTCGGTCAGCGGCGAGGTGGCGGCGATCGCCGTCAACCCCGAGATCGACGAGCTGCGGGTGGCGCTGGTCGGGCTGGACGGGAGCGTTCTGCGGCTGCTGCGACGCCGCTACGACACCATCCCGACGGCCGGGGAGGTGCTTGACGCGACCACCGTGGCCGTGGCGGCGCTGCGCGGCGAGGGGCCGGCCTGCGTCGGCATCGGCTGCGCGGTGCCCGGACAGGTGCGCTCCGCCGACGGCGTCGTCCGCAACGCCCCCCACCTGCGCTGGATCGACGAGCCGTTCGGCCAGCCGCTGGCCGAGGCCACCGGTTTGCCCGTCCGGGTGGCCAACGACGCCTCGCTGGGGGCCATCGCCGAGCAGTGCTTCGGGGCGGGACGCGGGGCGTCCAACGTGCTCTACCTGAACGGCGGCGCCTCCGGCATCGGCGGCGGCGCGGTCGTGGCTGGCCGGCCGCTGGCCGGGGCGCACGGCTACGCCGGGGAGTTCGGCCATATCCGCGTCTCCAGCGCCGAGGCTGGCGACTCGGCCGGCATTGCGGGGACGCTCGAGGCGATGGTGACGCGGGCCGAGCTGCTGGCGGTCCTGGGGCTGGCCCCCGCCGACGCCGACCGCCTCCACGAGGCCCTGCTGGCCGACCGAACCCCCGCCGTCCGGGCCGTCGTCGAGCGCCAATTGGGGCATCTGGCCACCGGCCTGGCGGCCGCCGTCAACGTTCTCAACCCGCAGGTCGTCGCGCTGGGCGGCTTCTTGGCCTCGCTGCTGGCCTACGACCCGGACGGCCTGCGGCAGGCCGTCGCGGGATCTTCCCTGCGGCCCTCAGACGAGGATGTCGAGATAACGGCGTCCGAGCTGGGCTGGCGGCTGCTCTTGATCGGCGCCGCCATGACGGCCTTCGAGCCGCTGCTGGCCAATCCGGCGCCGGTCGGGCGGGATGGCTGAGGCGGTCGAGGCTGGTCGCGCCGGTCGGCTCACAGGCGATCGGCGAAGAAATCGAGCGCCTGGGCGTCCTCGAAGGGGCCGCCTGCCTCGTGGCCGTTGTGCGACCAGACGACCAGCTCGTTCGGCCCGGCGTAGTTGTGGTGGACGGCGAAGACCGTCGAGGCGGGCACGATGTCGTCCATCAGGGCCGCCGTGATGACGGCTGGCACCGATGCCCGGCGGGCGAAGTTGACGCCGTCGAAGTAGGCCAGCGTGGCGTAGACCCGCTCCACCTGGTCGCGGTGGCAGGCCAGATATTCGGCGAACTCGGCGTAGGGGCGGGTGTCGGTCGCCTCGACCGCCCGGCGCACGTCCGACATGAACGGCACCGAGATCCAGCTCGCCTTGACGCCGGTCGCCAGGGCGGCGCTGGCCAGCGCCATCGCCCCGCCCTGGGAGCCGCCGGTCGTCCCGATCCGGGCGGCGTCGACCATCGGCAGTTGCCGGGCGGCGTCGACGGCCAGCACGGCGTCGGTGAACAGGCGGCGGTAGTAGTACGTCTCGCGGTCGTCGATGCCGCGCGTGCAGACGCCGGCCACGGCCGGCCCGGTCGGGCCGAAGTCTGGGGTCTCGCCGACGCTCCAGCCGGAGCCCTGGCCGCGGGTGTCCATGTGGACGTGGACGTAGCCGGCGCTGGCCCACAGCAGCGTCTCCATCGGCAGGCCGCGCCCGCCGCCGTAGCCGACGTAACTGACGACGGCCGGAAGCGGCCCCGTCTCGCCATGGGGCGCCCGCACCCAGGCTTTGACGGGCTGGCCGGCGAAGCCTGGGAAGGTCAGGTCGTAGACGTCGACGGTCTTCAGACGGGTGGGCACGGGCGTCAGATCGAGGGGCTCGGCGGCGGCCCGCGACTCGGCCAGCGTCCGCTGCCAGAAGGCGTCGAAGTCGTCTGGCATGGCGACGTTGCCCTGGTAGCGCCGCAGCTCCTCCAGCGGCATGTCTTTCAGCATCGCTCTCCTCCTCTGGCAGCGGCCGTGTGCAAGTATTGTCCACCCGCGCCCGGCGCGGACGCGACGATCACCCGTCCGCACCTCGGGCGGCCTGCCGCCAGACGCCAGCCGAAGGGGCGCACGGATCGCGCCGACTCACTCGATCACGACGGGCGTCGTGAGGACGGGCCGGAAGACTTCCCGCACCGCGCCGGTGATCTCGAAGGCGGCGTGCAGCGGCAGGTCCGTCAGGGAGCGCCCGATCCACAACTCGAAACTGCCCGGCTCGACGACGCGCCCGCCCGCCAGCCCGCTGAAGGCCGTCCGGTCGGCGTGCAGCCGGAAGGTCAGGCGTTTGGACTGTCCGGGCTCCAACTCCACACGGGCGTAGCCGACGAGCTGTTTGACGGGCCGGGCAACCTGCGCCCAGACGTCGCGCAGGTAGAGCTGGGCGACATCGGCGCCGGCCCTCTGCCCGGTGTTGGCGACGCGGCACGACACCTCGAGTTCCCCGTCGGCGGGGATGGCCTGAGCCGACAGGGCCAGGCCGCTGTACTCGAAGGTGGTGTACGACAGCCCGTGGCCGAACGGATAGGCCGGCGAGGGGTCGAGGTTGGAGATGCCGTCGGTGTTCTGGGCCAGCGGCGGCCCGAGATAGGTCGTCGGCTGGCCGCCGGGGTGGTCGGGGATTCCCATGGGCAGCCGCCCGGAGGGGTTGACCAGGCCGCTGAGCACGTCCAAGATGGCCTGCGCCCCCTCCTCGCCGGGCATGAAGGCCTGGACGATGGCGCGCGCCCGGCCGCGATAGGCGCCGAGGGCGTACGGACGTCCGCTGACGACCAGGAGCACGACCGGCTTGCCAGTGGCCAGCACCGCCTCCACCAGCGCGGCCTGGGCGCCGGGCAGGTCGAGCGTCTCGGCGTCGCAGCCCTCACCGGAGGTGCCCCGGCTGAACAACCCGGCGATGTCGCCGACCGCCACCAGCGTCAAGTCGGCCGACTGCGCCGCAGCCACAGCCTGCGCAATGCCGGAGGTGTCCGGCGAGGCGAAATCCACCCCGCGAGCATGCTCGACACGCGCGTCGGGGAAAGTGCCGCGCACCGCGTCGAGCACGGAGGCGGCCGCGATGCCGAGGCCCGCTCCGCGATAGCGCGAGAGCACGTGGTTGGGGAAGGAGTAACAGCCGAACAGCGACCTCGGCTCGCCCGCCACCGGCCCGACGACGGCGATGCTCGCCGGAGCATGCTCCAAGGGGAGCAGGCCGTCATTGGACAGCAGGACGACGGCCTCGCGGGCGACTTGCCGGGCCAGCGAGCGGTTGGCGGGGGAGTCCAAGTCCACCGCCGCCGCGTGCGGCCGCCAGCCGTCGTCCAACAGGCCCAGTTCGAGCTTCTGGGCGAGCACGCGGCGCACGGCGTTGTCGACGACCGCCTCGTCGACAACGCCGTCTTCGACCAGGCGCGCCAGTTGCGAGGTGGCGGCGGCGTCGGGCAGCTCGACGTCGATGCCGGCGGCCAGGGCCAGCGCGGCGGCCTCCCCCAGCGAGGCCGCGACGCGGTGCATGGAGTGCAGGAAGGGCAGCGACCAATAGTCGGAGACGACGGTCCCGGCGAAACCCCACTGGCCGCGCAGCAGGTCGGTCAGCAGCTCCCGCGAGGCGGCGACGGGCACGCCGTCGATGTCGACGTAGGAGTTCATCACCGAGCGGGCGCCGCCCTCGCGGACGGCCATTTCGAAGGGCCACGCCATGATGTCGGCCAGCTCGCGGCGGCCCATCGAGACGGGGGCGTGGTTGCGTCCGGCGCGGGAGGCCGGATAGGCCACGAAATGCTTCAAGGTGGCGACGACGCCCTGGGCCTCCAGGCCTTTGACGTAGGCCGTGCCGATGGTGCCGACAAGATAGGGGTCTTCGGAGATCGCCTCCTCGACGCGGCCCCAGCGGTAGTCGCGCACCACGTCGAGCAGCGGGGCCAGCCCCTGGTGGACGCCGAGCGCGGCCAGGTCGCGGCCGATGGCCGCCCCGACCCGCTCGATCAGCGCGGGGTCGAAGGTCGCCCCCCAGCTCGGCGGCACTGGGTAGGCCGTCGCCCCCAGGGACGTCAGGCCGGCCAGGCACTCCTCGTGGGCGATGGCCGGGATGCCAAGGCGGGTGCGCTCCAGCAGGAAGCGCTGGCGCTCGGCCAGTTCGGCCGCGCCTTGCGCAGGGTCGACGGGGCGGGTGCCGTAAACCCTTGTCAGGTGGCCGATGCCAGCGGCCGCCGCGATCTCGAAGACGGGGTCGTCGTCGCTGGCCTGCGGCATCGGCGCCACCTGGCCCTCCGGCTCGACGCGCGCCATCGGGGCGACCTGTCCCTCGGGCGCGGGGTCCAGCAGCGCGCCGCCGGCCACGTCGGCCTCTTTGGCGCGGTCCCAGAAGGCGCCGAGCTGGGCGATCTTCTCGGCCAGCGTCATTTCGGCCAGCAAACTCTCCACCCGCTCGGCCGGTGGCCGGCCGGGGTCTTGCCAAGGTTTCATGTCAGCCTTTCACCGCGCCCGTCAAGCCGCCGACGATGCGGCGCTCGAACAGGCTGAAGAAGATCAACGCCGGAATCATCGACAGCGACGTGAACGCCAACACCTGGGCGGTGTCCACCGAGTGCTCCATGGCGAAGGCCTGCACGCCCAGCGGCAGCGTGAACGACGCCGAGTTGTTGAGCACGAACAGCGGCAGCATGTAGGAGTTCCACGAGCTGACGAAGGCCAGGATGCCCGTCGTCACCAAGCCGGGAACCGACAGCCGCAGCACCATCCGGAAAAAGAAGCCCAGCCGGCCGCAGCCGTCCATCATGGCGGCCTCCTCGATCTCTTTGGGGATGGCCCGCAGGAAGGGCACCAGGATGATGACCGTCGTCGGCAGGGCGAAGGCGATCTGCGGGATGATGACGCCGGCCAGCGTGTTGACCAGCCCGAACGACTTGATCAGCAGGTAGAGCGGCGTGATGGCCACCGTCATCGGGAACATCAGCCCGGCGGCGAACAGCGAGTACATCGCCGAGCGGCCACGGAAGTTGTAGCGGGCGATGACGTAGCTGGCCATGACGCCGAGCACGACCACGCCGATGGTGGTGAAGACCGCGCAGATGGTCGAGTTCCAGGCCTGGTGCCAGAAGCCCGACGACTCGAGCACGTTCAGATAGTTGGAGACTTTCCACGGGTTCGGCCAGCCGGCCGGGTCGGTGGTGATCTGCGAGTTGGACTTGAAGCCGCCGATGATGATGAACAGCACGGGGGCCAGCGTGGCGCACACCAGGATGACGGCGGCGCAGTAGGCGACGGGGCTGCCCCAGCCCAGCTCGCGCGACTTCTTCACTGGGGCCTGTCCGGCTGCGGCGATGGTGGCGGACATGTCAATTGCCTCCCGTCAAGGCGCCCTCGGTGTCGCGGCGCAGAACGAAGCGCTGGTAGAGCAGGGCCACCGCCAAAGAGATCAGGAAGATCACCACGGCGACGGCGTTGCCGAATCCGAAGTTGCCCGCCAGCCGGCCGTTGCTGGCCATGTAGGTGGCCATGGTCGAGGTGCCGGCGGTGGAGGAGACGTACTGCCCCCAGATGATGTAGACCAAGTCGAACAGCTGCAGCGAGCCGATGATCGACAAGAACGCCCAGATGCGCAGCGTCGGGCCGAGCAGCGGCAGCGTGATGCTGAACTGCGTGCGCCAATAGCCGGCCCCGTCGACGGCGGCCGCCTCGGGCAGCTCGTCGGGGATGCCCTGCATGCCGGCCAGGAACAAGATGACGGCGAAGCCGATGTACTTCCACGAGATGATCACCATCAGCGTCCAGATGGCGATGTTCGGATCGGCCAGCCAGTCCAGGACGAAGCCTTGCAGGCCGATGCTCTTCAGCAGCGAGTCGACGGCCCCGCCGGTTTGCAGCATCAGCCCCCAGCCGGTGCCGACGATGACCTCCGAGATGACGTACGGCACGAAGATCAGCACGCGGATGATCGAGCGCCCCCGCATCTTCTTGTTCAGCAGCAGCGCCAGCGCCAGCGCGATCGGGCCTTGCATGACCAGCGACATGACGACGATGAAGGCGTTGTGGCCGAGCGCCTCCAGGAAGAGGTGGTCGGTCAGGATGATCCGGTAGTTGTCGAGTCCGACGAAGTTCGTCGGGACGCCGAACCCCTTCCACTTGAACATGCCGTAGTAGGCGGCCGTGAACACCGGGAAGATGACGAAGGTGACGAAGACGATGATTCCGGGCCCGCTGAGCAGGGCGATCTCGGCCCGCTCGCCCCAGGACGTGCCCTTGTGGCGGCGAGAGCCGGGGCTGGAAGCTTTCGCTTTCCGGCCCCGGCCCGCCAGGTCCTCGCGCGCGGCGGTTGCCGATGGCGCGGGAGCGTTCATTTGCTACTCCTTGGCCGCTGCGTCGTTGGCGGCTTGGATGATGCCGGCCACGTCGCCCTTGCCCGCCAGCAGGTCGACGACGCCGGTGTTGAGGGCGTTGCCGACGTTCTGGCCCAGGATGGTGTCGAGCCAGTCGGTGGTGTAGGTGGCCGAGTTGAGGGCCTCCATGATCGAGATCAGGTAGGGCTCGGTGACGACGGCCTGGGCGTCCTTGTTGACCGGCGGGGCGGTGAACGCCTTGTAGTAGGCCTCCTGGACGTCCTTCTTGACCATCCAGTTCAGGAAGGCGGTGCAGGCCTCTTTGGGCGCGGACGCCGAGCAGGAGAAGCCGTCGACGCCGCCCATGATGGCCTTTGCCGCGCCTTCGGTGCCGGGCATGTCGGGGAAGGGGAACCACGCCAGGTCGGCCAGCGGCTTCTCATCGGGGGTCAGCGAGGCGATGACGCCGGGATCCCAGGCCCCCATCAGCTCCATGGCCGCCTTGTGGTTGGCCAGCAGGCCGGCCGACGACCCGGCGCCCTGCTGGGCGGAGGTGGTCAGGAAGCCGTCGTTGAACGGCTTGGTGTCGGCGAAGGCCTTGAGGTCGTTGCCGGCCTTGGTCCAGCAGTCGTTGTTGAAGGTCTTGGTCTTGGCGGTCTCGTCGATGACGGCCGAGGGGCACTCGCGGATCGAGAAGAAGTAGAACCAGTGGGCGGCCGGCCAGGCGTCCTTGGCGCCCAGCGCCACCGGGGCGACGCCCTTGAGCGTCTTGAGCTTGGCGATGGCGGCGTTCAGCTCGTCCATTGTGGTCGGGGTCGAGGTGATGCCGGCCTGTTCGAACAGGTCTTTGCTGTAGAACAGCCCGCCGGGCAGCACCGCCACCGGCATGCCGTAGATCTTGCCCTCGAAGGACTTGCCGGCCAGCATGCCCTCGGAGACGGCCGCTTTGGTCTCGGCGGTGATCGAGTCGGTGATGTCCATCACCTGTCCGGCCGCGATCATGTCTTGCATCTTGCCGCCGCCGCGCTGCAGGAAGACGTCGGGGGCGTCGCCGGAGTTCATGGCGTTTTGCAGTTTGCCGTCGAAGTCCTCGTTTTGGACGGGGGTGATCTCGATGGTGACGTTGGGGTTGGCGGCGTGGAAGTCGGCGGCCTGCTTCTCCCAGAAGGCTTTCCCGTCGCCGGTGGTGGCGTTGTGCCAGAACGTCAAGGTGACGGCCTCGCCGTCGGTCGCATCGCCGCCGCCGCCGGTGTTGTCTTGGGTGCCGCAGGCGGACAGGGACGCGGCTGTCAGGGACGCGGCGACCAGCGCCAGCATTGCTTTGCGAATCCTCACTGGAATCCTCCTCGTTGAGCTAAGAAACTTTCGCACTTTGTCGTGCGTTTCTTGAACTATAGCCCTGACCCGCGCTGACAATGGTAACGATTTGATAACGACCCCAACTCGCGCGAAAATTACCCTAGTCAGACGCCTGATCCGGCGGTCGGCGGGCATCCGGCGCAGGGGCTGGACCTGCGGTGCCCGTTTCGGTAAAGTTTGAGAAAACTTTCTGGGGGTGACGTATGGCTTCGAGGACGACGCTGGTCGATTTGGCCTCAACCGCCGGGGTCTCCGTGGCCACGGTGTCCAAAGTTCTGAACGGCCGCCCCGGCGTCGGCGCCGCCAAGCGGGACGAGATTTTGCGTCTGGCCAGGGAGTCCGGCTATCAGCCGCGCGGCCAGACCACCCGCAAACCGGCCCGCCTGATCGACCTCGTCATGCGCGGCATCGACAACCCGTGGGCGACGTGCGTGCTGGTTGGCGCCGAGAGCGAGGCGGCGCGGGCCGGGGTCGGGCTGGTCGTCTCGGTGACGCACGGGCGCGACCTCGGCAACGCGCAGTGGATCGACCGGCTGGCCCACCGCCACTCCGACGGGCTGGTGCTGGTGGTGTCGCGGCTGACCGAGGGCGTCGACGCGCAGTTGGCCCGGCTGCGCATCCCGTACGTCCTGGTCGACCCGCTCAGCAGCGCCCCGCCGAACGTCCCCGTGGTCGGGGCGACCAACGCCGAGGGCGGGCGCAGCGCCGTCGACCACCTGGTCGAGCTGGGCCACCGCCGCATCGCCATCATCGCCGGCACCAGGCAACTGGCCTGCGCCCAGCAGCGGCTGGACGGCTATCGGGCCGGCCTGGCGCGGGCTGGCATCCCGGTGGACGAGCGCTACGTCCAATTCGGCAACTTCGAGGTGTCCGGCGGCTACAAGGCGGCCATGGACCTGCTGGCCCTGCCCGAGCCGCCGACGGCGATTTTCGCCGGGTCGGACCTGCAGGCCTGCGGGGTCTACCGGGCGGCCCGCGAGCGCGGCCTGCGCGTGCCCGACGACCTGTCGGTGGTCGGCTTCGACGACTCGCCTTTGGCCGACTGGCTGATCCCCGGCCTGACGACGGTCCGCCAGCCGCTGGAGGACATGGCCCGCCAGGCCACCCGCATCCTGCTGGCCATGACGGAGAAGACGGCCCCCGTCACCCCCCGCCTGCAACTGGGCACGACGCTGATAGTCCGCGAGTCCACAGCGCCGCCCAGACCCGCCTGACGACGGTGGAGCCGCCAAGCGCGCGCACATGCGAAGGGGGCGGCGCCGCGGCGCCGCCCCCTTCGTCGTCACATCACTTGCTGACGGTCCACAGGCGGAAGATGTAGTTCGCGTCGAGGGTCTCGAGCACGCCCTTCACCTCGGGCAGGGCCACAGCGGTGTTCTTGCCGTTCCACGACGGGATGATCGGCACGTCGTCGGCGATGATGTCCTGGAGCTGGCCCAAGATCTCGTTGCGCTTGTCCGGGTCGGTCTCGGCCAGCTCGTCGTCGATCAGCTTGTTGGCCGTCTCGGTGGTGTAGCCGGCGTCCATGAAGC
>JAISUF010000022.1 GCA_031272195.1 Propionibacteriaceae bacterium | reverse complement strand
ACATCGAGTGCCGTCACCAGGAGCTCCTCCCCGGCGACGACGTCGACCTCCTGCCCTTGGCAGCCGCCGCATTTCAGTATAGGCAGCCCCCGCAGCGTGGTCCGCTCCCCGCAGGCCCGACACAACAACTGCGCCGGAATCAAGTCGACCTCCAGGCTGGAGCCGGACAAGTCACCATTGGCGTTGAGCAGCCCCCAGCAGTGGACCAGCGTCGAAGGCACGGCCTGGCGCAGCGCGCCGACCGCCACATGGACGGTGGTAATTCTGCGACCTGGCGCGGCGCGTCGCGCAATCTGCGCGATGGAGCGGCAAAGCGACAGTTCGTGCATGAGGCGACGTTACTACGCGCGGGGGCGTCCGCCGGTCGAAAAAACCGCCGCCGGGGCTTCCCGATCAACCGTCCGCCTTGCGATAATCTGAGCGTACTGGCGGGCTGGACCCGACCCTGGAAGCGGCATGGCCGCCGCACGACGAGAGGTGCAGGTATGGCGTACAAGTTGGATGGCTGGCAAGGCGCGACGTTGGGCGAGAACCTCGTCAAAGCCGGGGTCGACCGTCGTGATTTCTTGAAGTTTTGCGGCGGGCTGGCGGCCGTCTTCTCGGCCGGCACGCTGCTCAACCCGGCAGGCGAGGCCCACGCCGACGTCACCGCCGAGAAAATCGCCGAGACGCTGGAGGCGGTGAAGAAGCCGGTCGTCGTTTGGCTGCAACTGCAGGAGTGCACCGGCTGCGTCGAGAGCGCCCTGCGCTCCGGCGGCACGACCGTCGAGGATGTCGTCCTCAACCTGCTGTCGGTCGACTACCAAGAGGCGGTCATGGCGGCCTCCGGCGACGGCGCCAACGCCGCCCTGGCGGCGGCCAACGAGCAGCCCCACATCCTGGTGGTCAACGGCTCGATCCCGACCAAAGACGACGGCATCTACTGCACCATCGGCGGCGAGTCGGCCGAGGACGTGCTGAAGAAGTCGGCCGCCAACGCCACCGCCATCCTGGCGGTCGGGGCCTGCGCCGTGTGGGGATCGGTGCAGGCCTCCAACCCGAATCCGACCGGCGCCGTCGGCGTCGATTCGATCATCAAAGACAAGCCCGTCATCAACGTGGCCGGCTGTCCGCCCATCGGCGAGGTCATCACCGCCACCGTGGCGTACGTCCTCACCCACGACACCCTGCCCAAGCTGGACGCCGAGGGCCGGCCACTGTTCGCCTACGACCAGCGCATCCACGACTCGTGCCCCCGGCGCGCCCACTTCGACGCCGGGCAGTATGTGCGCAGCTTCGACGACGAGGGCGCCCGCAACGGCTGGTGCCTGTACGAGATGGGCTGCAAAGGCCCGAGCACTTTCAGCGCCTGCCCGATCATCCAGTGGAATCTGCACACCAGTTGGCCGATCGGCGCGGGCCACCCCTGCATCGGCTGCACCGAGAAGTTCTACTTCGACCGCTTCACGCCGTTCTACAAGGCGCTGCCGTCGGTCACCGGCTTCGGCGTCGAGGCGACCGCCGAGAAGGTCGGCTGGAGCCTGGTCGGCCTGACCGCCGCCGGCGTGGCCGCCCACGCCGGGCTGACCGCCGTGCGCCACGCCGCCGGGAAGCGGGCGGCCGAGAAGTCCGGCGGCTTGGCCGCCTTCGGCGACGGCCCGGTGCCGCTGCCCGACCCGGTCATGGCCTCCAAGAAGCCCGCCGCCGAGGCGGAGCAGCCCTCTGCGGAGGCCGAACAGCCAACGGTTGAAGTGTCCGGCGACGACGAGAAAGGCGAGTGAGCATGGCAAAGGTAGTAGTCGACCCGATCACCCGCATCGAGGGCCACCTGCGGCTCGAACTGGAGACCGAGGGTCAGAAGATCACCAACGCCTGGAGCGAGACGACCCAGTTCCGCGGCCTGGAGACGATCCTCAAAGGCCGCGACCCGCGCGACGCCTGGGCGTTCGTCGGGCGCATCTGCGGGGTTTGCACGTCCGTCCACGCCATCGCGTCGATCTCGGCGGTCGAGAACGCCATCGGCTCCAACGTCCCCGCCCAGGCCAAGGCCATCCGCCAGATCATGCTGGAGGCCCAGGAGGTCCAAGACCACGTCATCCACTTCTACCACCTGCACGCCCTCGACTTCGTCGACGTCGCCTCGGCGGCCGGGGCCGACCCGCAGAAGGCGGTCGATTTCGCCAAGGCCATCGGCTCGAAGTGGAAGGGCAACACGCTGGAGCGGATGACGGCGGTGCGCGACACCGTCAAGGGCATCGTCGAATCGGGCCAGTTGAGCATCTTCACCGGCGGCTACTGGGGGCATCCGGCCTACAAGCTACCGCCCGAGGCCAACCTGATGGCGGTGGCCCACTACCTGGACGCGCTGGAGTTCCAGCGCTCGATGATCCGCATCGTGACGACGTTCGGCGGCAAGAACCCGCACCCGAACTTCCTCGTCGGCGGCATGGCCTGCACCATCGACCAGTCCCACTCCGAGTCGATCAACCAGGTCCAGATCGACCAGATCAAGGTCTGGATCGAC
>JAISUF010000218.1 GCA_031272195.1 Propionibacteriaceae bacterium | reverse complement strand
ATGTCCCAGCCGCGTCGCGCGCTCGAGTCGGTGTACTTCGTCAGCGATGTGCCCGCCCGCCGCGCCCAGCGCACCGCCGGCAGCTTCGTCTTCGGCGCCGTCGACTCGCTGAAAGACGTGTTCAGCCGCGAATCCGGCTCCCGCTACGCCAAACGCCGCTGGCACCAGGGCCTGGCCGGACGCCTCGCCCTCGTCGGCGGGGCCTGCGCGGTCGCCGTCGCGGCGGTCGCCGTGGCCATCCCTGTCACCGCCTCCACCGTCAACGCCAACGCCCTGGCCGCGACCGCCGCCGCCGAGGCCGCCAAACCCCACCTGGTGTTGGCCGGGACGCTGTCCGAGCCGGGCGGCGTCGAAGACGAGCTGACCGCCCAAACCTGGCTTTACGCCACCGGCGAAACAGCCGTCCACGCCAAGGCCGACGCCGACTCCAAGACCGTCGCCACGCTGACGTACGGCACGAAAGTGCTGGCCACCGCCGACGTCGACGGCGAGTGGCGCCACATCGTCTACGACGACGACGACGCCTGGGTGCTCGACTCCGAGCTGACCAAGGAGACCCCCGAATTGGCCGCCGGCATCACGATGGCCCCCTGCCCGCGCGGCAGCGCCGTCGAGAACAAGCTGCGCGCCGACACGATCAAGATCTACCGGACGATCTGCCCGATGTTCCCCGAGGTCAACTCCTACGGCGGCTGGCGGGCCGGCGGGCGCTCCTTCCACAAGAACGGCCGCGCCCTCGACATCATGATCACCTACAAGGTCGAGAGCGCCCTCGGCTGGCGGATCGCCAACTACCTGACCGCCCACGCCAAAGAGTTCAACATCGACCACGTCATCTTCGAGCAGAAGATTTGGACGCCCAGCACACCCCGCTGGCGCAAGATGGCCGACCGCGGCTCGATCACCGAGAACCACTACAACCACGTCCACGTCGCCGTCCGCGCCTGAGCGCCGCGACGCAAGGCGCAAACCCCGTCACCACGCTTGATCGGCGAGCCGACCGGGCCGCGCGGGGCTCAGTGGCGCTCGAACAGGCTGGCCACCGATCCGTCCTCGAAGACGGCCTTGATCGCCCCGGCGATCAGCGGGGCCACCGACAGCACCGTCAGCTTGGGAATGACGACGTCGTCGCGGATCGGCAGCGTGTTGGTGACGATGACCTCCTCGAAGGCCGACTCGTTCAGCCGCTGCACGGCCTTGCCCGACAAGACCGGGTGCGTCGTGGCGGCGATGACGCACTTGGCGCCGTGGGCCTTCAACGCGGCGGCCGCCTGGCAGATCGTCCCGCCGGTGTCGATCATGTCGTCCACCAGCAGGCAGACGCGCCCCTCGACATCGCCGACGACCTCGCCGACGGCCACCTCGTTGGCCTTGTTCGGATCGCGGCGCTTGTGGATGATCGCCAGCGGCGCGCCCAGCGAGTCGGACCACTTGTCGGTCAGTTTGACGCGGCCCGCGTCGGGCGAGACGACCGTCAGCTCGTCGGTCGAATACTTGCTCTTGACGTAGTCCAGCAGCACCGGCAGGCCGAATAGGTGGTCGACGGGGCCGTCGAAGAAGCCCTGGATCTGGTCGGCGTGCAAGTCGATGCTCATCAGACGGTCGGCGCCGGCGGCTTTGTAGAGGTCGGCCACCAGTCGGGCCGAGATCGGCTCGCGCCCGGCGTGCTTCTTGTCTTGGCGGGCGTACGGGTAGAACGGCGAGACAACGGTGATGCGCCTAGCCGAGGCGCGGCGCAGCGCGTCGACCATGATCAGCTGCTCCATCAGCCACTCGTTGACGGGAGCGCAGTGGCTTTGGATGACGAAGGCGTCGGCCCCGCGCACCGACTCCTCGAAGCGCACGTAGATCTCGGAGTTGGCGTATGTCAGCGCCCTGGTCGGCACCAGCTCCACGTCCAGCAGCTCGGCGACCTCTTGGGCCAGCTCCGGGTAGGCCCGGCCCGAGCAGATCATCAGATGGTTGAGGGTCGGTTTGGTGATTCCGCTCATGCGCCCTTCTTCTCGGTCTCGGACTCCGGCCGTCCACACACCGGCCGGCCGGATGGGTCTGCCACTATTCTCCCCCAGCGGCGGCCGCGCGGGCGGCGGTCTCAGAAGGTGTGCCGGCCCGTTTGCGCTCGACCCAGCCGGGCACGTTGCGCTGGCGTCCGCGGGCGACGGCCAGCTCGCCCGGCCCGACGTCGCCGGTGACGACCGATCCGGCCGCCACGTAGGCCCCGTCGGCGATGTTGACCGGCGCGACCAGCACCGAGTCGGAGCCGACGAAGGCGTGCTTGCCGACGGTCGAGGTCGACTTGTTGACGCCGTCGTAGTTGGCGAAGATCGTGCCCGCGCCGATATTCGACCCCTCGCCGACGACGGCGTCGCCGCAATAGGTCAGATGGGGCACTTTCGCGCCCGCGCCGAGTTGGGCGTTCTTGGCCTCGACGAAGGCCCCGACTTTCGCGCCCGCGCCGACGACCGTGCCCGGGCGCAGATACGAGAACGGCCCCACGCTGGCCCCCGCCTCGATGACCGCCAGCGAGCCGTGGGTCCGCACGACGCTGGCGCCCTCGCCGACCTCGACGTCGCGCAGGGTGGTGTCGGGTCCGATGACGGCGCCGCTGGCGACCGACGTCGCCCCCTCCAGGGACGTGCCGGGCAGCAGCGTGACGTCCTGGGCCAGGTCGACGTCGGCGTGCACCCAGGTCGTCGCCGGATCGACCACGGTGACGCCCTCCGTCATCCAGTGGCGCAGGATGCGGGCGTTGTATTCGGCGTTGCGGGCGGCCAGTTGGAGGCGGTCGTTGACGCCCTCGGTCTGCCGGTAGTCGAGCAGGACGTGGCCGCCGACGGTGCCGCCAGTGGCGTTGATGTGCTCGACGACGTCGGTCAGGTAGAACTCGCCTTGGGAGTTGTCGGTGCCCAGGTGGGCGATGCCGTCGCGCAGGACGGCGGCGTCGAAGACGTAGATGCCGGAGTTGATCTCGTCGATTTGGCGCTCGGCCTCGCTGGCGTCGCGGTGCTCGACGATGCGGACCACCCGCTCGCCGTCGCGGATGATCCGGCCGTAGCCAGTCGGATCGGGCACTTTGGCGGTCAGGACGGTCGCCGAGTGGCCGCCGCGCCGGTGCGTGGCGACCAGCTCTTGCAGGGTCTCCCCGGCCAGCAGGGGCACGTCGCCGCTGGTCACGACGATCTCGCCGCGGGCCTCGCCGACCGCCTCCAGACCGGCCCGGACGGCGTCGCCGGTGCCGAGCATCTGCTCCTGCACGGCGATTGTGACGTTGGGCGCGACATCCTCCAGGTGGGCCTCGACGAACTCGCGCTGGTGGCCCAGAACGACGACCAGCCGCTCGGGCTGCAGAGCGTTGGCGGCCGTGATGGCGTGTTGGATCATCGAGCGCCCGGCCACCTCGTGCAGCACTTTGGGCCGGGCCGACTTCATCCGGGTGCCCTGCCCGGCCGCCATGATGATAACCGCCGCCACCTTCGCCACGTCATCCTCCTCGCTCGCTCGCCCACACTCTATCGCGACCCCTGCGGACTGTTGCCCCTCGTGCGGATTCCCCAGGCCCGACGACCCTGACGCGCGCCCGAGGGTTGGCCCAACCCCGGTTCACAGCCGTTGCCTGGGCACCGCCCACACCGTCGTGTCTTGGCATCTTGTTGACGGTTGCGGGGAGGTGGCGCGACTGAAGTGGACGCCAGCCACACCTACCGCGCAGACAGCCCTGCTCGGCTGGCTTACAAGGATTCGTATAGCTTCAACGCGTCGCCTGGGAAAGGGCGGAAGCCGTGGTGGCGGTAGAACCCGGCGGCGGCCTCGTCGACCGCTTCCACAACCAGCGCCCGAGAGCCGACCACGACCGACGACTTGGCCGCGTTCAGCACCGCGTCTTGCAACAGCGACGTGCCCAATTGCCGCCCTTGACAACGCGCGTCGACAGCCAGGCGGCCCAGCAGGACGACGGGAATCCGGACGGGCGCGTTGCGGGCCAGCCTGCCACCGCCCACGTCCTCGCGGTCCACGTGCATCGACGACAAGCAGTAATAGCCGACGACCGACCCCGACTCGTCCAGGCAGACATAGGTGCGAGCCGTTCTGGCGACCTCGGCCCGCCAAGCGGTGTGAACCAGCCACCGGTTGAGGTCTTGGTTGCCGCAGTCGAACCGTGATGCGTCGTCGTCGGCCCGAATGGGCCTGGGCGGCAGAAAGGTCATTGCCGCCACACCGGCTTGTGCCGCAGCAGCTTCAAGAAGCGCTCGTCGTGCGGTTGGTTCAGTGACGCCGCGAACTCGTCGAACTCCTTGGCGGACAACGTCCAGGCGTCGGCCTGGGCCAACACCTTAGCGGCGGCATCCAGCAAAGACGACACCGCGAAGCTGCTCAACGATGAGCCGTTGGCGGTGGCGGCCCTCAGTACGAGGTCTTTCTGCTCCTGGGTGACGCGCACCTCCAGCCTTTGCGTTCGAGTTGCCATACCTCAACTGTACGGCGACATGCCGCACAACACAATGCCAGCCGCGACCAGCCTTGTCGCCGACCACACCGGAATCGCGAATCTTTGCCCCAGGCGCGTGGCAACCCGTAGACTGGACGGAGTGCGATCCCTGGTTGGTCTTTCGGTAGGGCCCGCCTGACTTTGAATCAGGACTAGCGAAGTAGGTTCGACTCCTACCCAGGGAGCCACCTGGCGTGTGCCACAATTGGGGCGTGCCCACAGCTTCCACCCGCGCCCGGCGAATGACCCGCTCCGAGCGCCACGAGCAGCTCATCGACATCGCCCGCGAGCTGTTCGCCGAGAAGGGCCTCGACGGCACGTCGGTGGAGGAGATCGCCGAGCGGGCCGGCGTCTCCAAGCCGGTGGTCTACGAGCATTTCAACGGCAAAGAGGGGCTTTACGACGTCGTCGTCGACCGCGAGGTGAACACGCTGCAGACCGCCATCCGCAACGCCTTGGCCGAGCCGGCCGGTCCGCGCAAACTGATCGAGTTGGGGACGCTGGCGCTGCTCGACTACATCGACGACCACGCCGACGGCTTCCGCATCATCTCGCGCGACTCGACGGCCACCTCGCCGGGCGCCTCCTTCGCCACCATCCTGTCCGACATCGCCTCGCGCGTCGAGGGCCAGTTGCTGGGCGAGTTCACCAAGCGCGGCCACGACCCGCTGACCGTCCCGTTGTACGCCCAGATGCTGGTCGGCCTGGTGGCGCTGGCCGGGCAGTGGTGGGTGGACAACCGCGACACCCACCAGTTGAGCAAACCGCTCGTGGCGGCCCATCTGGTCAATTTGACGTGGTACGGCATGCGCGGCCTCAAGGCCCACCCGACTCTGTACGCCGCCCCGATGCGCTGAGCGCGGTCGGCCCTGGGTTGCATCCGCCGTGGTGGACGCCGACGCCGCCTGGCTGCGGCCGGTCCCGCCCTGGG
>JAISUF010000107.1 GCA_031272195.1 Propionibacteriaceae bacterium | reverse complement strand
CTGCTCGACGCCTGGATCGCCAAGACGCAGTCCGTCACCGCCTGAGCCCGTATCCAGCGCTTCTCGACTACCGAGCGGCCCTGGCGGCGTCGGCGACGCTCGCGTCTAACCTGCCGTCGGGCCGCCGCCTTGCCATCACAGGCGTGCCGCTCACCACGGCAACCATCGATGTGTCCGGGCTGAGAGTTCGACCGCAGGCGGGGTCGGCCCGGAGCCGCTGATCACGAGATCGGCCAGGCCGCGGCGACGAACGACGCGCCGACCAAGGCGGGCCCGAACGGGTACGGCTCGGCATTGCCGCGCAGGCGGCGCCCCCAGCCCCACAAGGCGGCGAGGACCGCTCCCAGGATCAGCGCGATGATCGTCCTCGACAAGGCGTCGAAACCGGTCGTCCAGCCGATAATCGCGGCCAGGCGGACGTCGCCGAAGCCGAGTCCGCCGCCCAGCCGCCACAACGCCCACAGCACCCCGCCGGCCACCGCCGCCCCGCCCGCAGCGCCCAGCAGCGGCCACGGGTCGGCGTCCAGCGCGGCCGCGCCCGCCGCCGTCAAGACGACCGCCCCGCCCGTCGCCCACGCCACCTGGCGGGGAATGAAGCGCGACTGGGCGTCGACGACGGCCAACAGGCCGCCGCCCAGCGCGAACGCCGTCCATAGCGGCCAGCGCGTCCAATCGTGGCAGGGCAGGACCAGCGCCAACCCGGCGGCGGTCGCCCCGGCGGCGGCCAGCCTGGTCCGCGTGGTCGCCAGCGCGGCGTAGTCGAAATCCTCGCCGGCCGGCGGCGGCAGGCGGCGCAACACCACCTGGGCAGAAAGTCCGGACGCGGCGGCGGCCAGCAGGCAGGCGGCGGCGATCAGAATCAGTTCCATGGCTTCTCCTAACGAATCGGTTCGCCAGGTAAGCCATTTGGCCGGACGGTTTGTGAGCCGGTCGGCCCAGTTTGGGAAAACGTGCAACTTGGCGCGGCGCTCGGGCCGCCGCGTGGTCGTTCAACGGCTCAGGGTTCGCCCACGCCTTCGCGCGGTCCGCAGTCGGGCGATCCCCTGGGCGGGGCGGGCTCAGCGCTTGGCGGCGGTGAAGCCGGCCCGCTCGGCCGCCTCGGCCGAGTTGAACCACACCTCGGCGATGCAGCGGTCGTAGGCCGACTGGCCGGGCAGGTGGTATTTCTTCGAACTGGCGTTACCCTTGATGGTGTAGCCCTCGGGCGGGTTGTCGCCGACATACGAGCCCTCGCCGTAGTCGTCGCCCTGGCCGTCGACGGCGGCCTGGGCTTGCGCCGACGACTCGGCCACCGCCTGGGCGGCGACGTCCTCGGCCGTCAAGTCCTCCTCGCCCTCGGGCACGTCCATCGACTCGGCGGCCGGCACGAAATCCTCGCTGGGCTGCTTGATCGGATGGGCGATGTAGGCGTCCGGCGGGGTGTGCTGCACCCAGCCGTCGCTCGGCGGGGCGAGCAGCTTCTTCAGCACTACAGCCACCGCGCCGACAGCCGCTCCGACCAGCGTCAGGACGGCCAGGCGCTTGACGACGACGCGCCGCTTGGCCCGCTTGACCTGCGCCTTCTCGGCTTGGGCGATCGCCTTGTTGACGCTGGCCTCGGCCTTGGCGACGGCCAGTGCCGCCTTGTCGCCCAGTGGCAGCTCGGAGACGCCAGCCAGAGTCTGGGACAGTTTCGGCAAGACCTGCGTGTCGACGGACTTCTTGGCCTTCTTGACCACGGGGCGCAGCCGGGCCAAAGCGTCGTCCAGGGCGGGCTGGACGCGCTCCAGCGCCTCGGACGCCAGCCGCTGGGCGTCCTCCCAGGCGGGCAGCAGGCGCTGGGTGGCGTCCTCCGCCAGCGGGGCGACGTACTCGCCGGCCTTGGCGGCCAGGTCGCGGGCCTGCTCGGCCAGCGGCCCCAGGCGGTCGACGGCTTGCAAGAGGGCGGCTTGGCCCTTGGACAGGGCCGCGTTGGTGTTCTGCTCGACATTCGCCAAAAGCTGGTTGCGATCCATGATCCCTCCGAGGACTGAGTCTGTGAATACAAACCTACTCGCTCGGGCGCGAAAACTCACCGAACCAACCTCGAGAGTTGGCCCGCGAGTCCGTCCCGCCCGGCCGCGCCCCCAGTCGCCGCCCCCCTCGCGGCGGGCATCGCCGGTGGGTGCCAGCCAGGGGGTCGTCCCTCGCCTGTCGGCGACGGCCGTCCTGGCATCTCGCGGCGGCCCGCGCCCGTGTGCCGACCAGGAATCCGCGGCGCGTCATCGGCCACCGCCGCCCCGCCTCGCGGCGGCCATCGCCCATGGGCCGACCAGGGGGCCGGTAAGATGACGGATGTCAGCTCGCATCTCAGCTCCAGAAAGGACCCGCATGGGCACCAGCGCGACACTCAAGACCAACCACGGCGACATCGTCATCGAATTGTTCGACGACCAAGCCCCCAAGACTGTGGCCAACTTCGTCGGCCTGGCGGACGGCTCCAAGGAGTACAAAGACGCCTCCGGGCAGTGGACGACGGGCCGCTTCTACGATGGGCTGACGTTCCACCGCGTCATCGACGGCTTCATGATCCAAGGCGGCGACCCGCGCGGCGACGGCCGGGGCGGCCCCGGCTACCAGTTCGAAGACGAGTTCCACCCCGAGCTGGCCTTCGACAAGCCCTACCTGCTGGCGATGGCCAACGCCGGCCCGGGCACCAACGGCTCGCAGTTCTTCATCACCGTCGCGCCGACGCCCCATCTGAACCGCCACCACACCATCTTCGGTCAAGTAGCCGACGCGGCATCCCAAGCCGTCGTCGACGAGATCGCCGCCGTGCCGACCGGACGGATGGACGCCCCCGTCGAGCCCGTCGTCATCGAAACCGTCGAGATCGGCTGACGATGGTCACCGCGATCGTTTTCATCAGCGCCGACGTCGAGTCCATCCCCGACGTCGCCCAGAGGATCGCCGACTTGGACGGCGTATCCGAGGTTTATTCGGTGACCGGCGCGATCGACTTGATCGCCATGGTGCGCGTCCACAGCCTTGACGACGTCGCCCGGACGGTGGCCGACCAGCTCAACAAGGTGCCAGGCGTCAACCAGACCGAGACGCACATCGCCTTCCGCGCCTATTCGTCCCTCGACTTGGAGTCGGCCTTCTCGCTCGGCGCCCAGTGAGGCCGCCGCTGGCCAGTTGGTGATCCCGGTCTCGCGGCAGCCTGTGCGAGGCTGGCGGGCGGCAACGGGCGGGGCCCGCCCAGACGGGGCGCCGCTCATGCCAGGGCGGCCGCAAGGGACGCCACCTGGCAGTGGATCGGCCAGGCCCACTCGCCGTCGATCGAGACGAGGCGCACGCCGGGGCGCTCCAGCCAGTCGGCGATGCGCTCGGTCTCCTCGGCCAAGGGTTTGGCCTCGCCGCTGTCGGCCACCAGCACCGCCGCTTCCGCCACGGCCAGCGGATTCTCGCCCGGCCGGGCCTTGGCGGCCGCCGCCAGTCGGCCGCGCCGAATGACGTGGATCTCCCACTCGCGCCCGTTGGGATAGGCCGCCACCACCTGCGGGCAGTCCCACAGCGACCCGATGCGGAAGCCCCGCCGCAGGGCCGCCCGCAGCGCCTCGACGCGGGCCGCCACCTGGCCGGCCTCCTCGAAGCGCTCCTCGGCCACCAGCGCCGACAGCCGTCTGCGGGCGGCCTCCAGCACCGGCCGCAAGTCTCCCGCCAAGACTTCCCGGACGCCGTCGGCGACGGGCGCGTACTCGCCCGGGGTGACGGCCTGGCGGCAGGGCGCCGGGCAGCGTCCCAACTCGGCCAGGGCGCAAGACGGCGAGGCTTTGGACGGCGAGATCCGCTGGGCGCACTGGCGCAGGGGGAAGGCCTCATAGATCGCCAGCGCGGCCTCGTCGGCGAGGGCCCGACGGCTCAGCGGGCCCAGCCTGACACTGTCGGGCCTGTCGCGCACCACCGACAGGCGGGGGAAGGGCTCGTCGGTCAGCTTCAGCCAAACCTGCCGCTGCGGATACTTGGAGCGGCGGTTGTAGGGCGGGGAGTGGGCGGCGATCAGGCGCAACTCCAAGATCTCGGCCTCCAGGACCGTCCGGCAGACGGTCGCCTCGACGCCGCTGGCCAGCCGCACCATCTCGTCCATCCGGGCCCGCGTCTCGGCGGCGGTGAAATACGTCCGCACGCGGCTGGCGATGTCGCGGCTCTTGCCGACGTACAGCACTTGGCGGCGGACCGCCCCCGAGCGGTCGGGCAGGTCGGCGTAGAAGCGGTAGACGCCGGGCGCGTGCGGCAGGCCCTGGGCCATGACGCGCTTGCGCCGCCGCTCGGGCGAGACGCGGCCGGTGAACTCTTGCAGGTCGACCAGCGTCGACACCCCCAAATTCCCGACCCGCTCCAGCAGGCCGTGCAGGACGTCGAGGGTGGCGCGGGCGTCCGAAAGGGCGCGGTGGTTGGGCTCGACGCTGGTGTGGAAGTGGGCGGCCAGCGTGCCCAGCTTGAAGTTGCGCACCTCGTCGCGCAGCAGGGCCTGGCGGGCCAGCGCGACCGTGTCGACGACTTGGTTGCCGGGCCACTCGTAGTCGAGTTGGGCGCAGGCCCGTTTGAGGAAGCCGATGTCGAAACTGGCGTTGTGGGCGACCAGGACGCAGCCCTCGCTCCAGGCCAGAAAACTGGGCAAGACGGCGGCCATCGTCGGGCGGCCGGCCACCATCGCGTCGGTGATGCCGGTGAGCACCGAGATTGAGGCTGGGATGTGCTGCTCGGGGTCGACGAGGGTCTGGAATTCGCCCAGGATCTCCCCGCCGCGGGCCTTGACGGCGCCGATCTCGGTGATCGCGGCCTGCGGGCCCGCCCCCGTCGTCTCCAGGTCGACCACCACGAAGCAGACCTGCGACAAGGGCAGGCCGACGTCCAGCAGGCTCGGCTGAAGCGACGGCTCGGTCATGGCAACCACGTTAACGGCCCCTGCTGACAAAATCTTGAGCCGCCCGGCGCGGCCAGCGTTGGCAGCACTCGCCTGGGTCGCACTCGCCGGGTCAAGGCCGGGGGTTGGGATCGCATGGCGCCAGGGAGGCAAACCCTTCAGCACTCTCTCAGGATTGTTGGAGGAGTTTGGGAATACTAGTGGCCCGTCCCGACGTTGAGCAGTAGACTGAGAGCGCTTCCTCCAGGTTGCGCGAAGGGCGAGCTTCCCTTAAGATTTTCTCAGGTTTAATCATGGACGGACTAGGTATGAAGCGTGTGGCACGAGTGGCCGGGGCCGTGTTGGCCGCTCTCCTCCTCGCCAACGGCCTGTCTTCCCCCGCCGTGGCCGAGCCCAGCGACCTTGACAAGGCGAAGGAGCAGGTCAAGGCGTTGGAGACGCAGGCCAGCGAGATCGACGAAGACTACGACGAGGCCAAGATCGCCCTGGCCGACGGCAAGAAGAAGGTCAAGGCGCTCAACGCCGACATCGCCAAGCAGCAGCAGGTGGTCGACTCGCTGAGCGACCAGGTGCGCCAGATCGCCCTGCTGGAGTTCCAGGGCCGCGGCGTCGACACGACCGTCCAAATCTTCACCAACCCCGATCCAGACTCCCTGCTCAGCCAGTTGTCGACCGCCACCAAGATCGACGAGAACATGAACGCCACCTTGCAGGAGCACCAGTCGGCGGCCGCCTCCCTGATCGACATGAAGCGGACGCTGGCCTCGGAGGTCGAGGCGCTGTCGGCCGAAGAGCAGCGTCTGAGCACGCTGGAGACGGAGGTCAAGTCGAAGCTCCAGCAGGCCAAGAACCTGGTAACGGAGCTGACCGCCTCCCAGCTGGCCGCCATGTACGCCGACGACGGCGGCTCGGCCAGCTTCGACCCGAGCGAGCTGGACGGCGCCGACGCCAACGCCAAAGCCCTGGCGGCGGTCAAGTACGCCGTCTCCAAAGTCGGCAACTCGCAGTACGTCTGGGGCGCGGCCGGCCCCAACTCCTTCGACTGCTCCGGGCTGATGCTGGCCGCCTATCGCAGCGTCGGCGTCAGTCTGCCGCACTCCTCGCGGGCCCAGGCGGGCATCGGCCGGGCGGTGTCGCGCGACGAGTTGAAGCCGGGCGACCTGATCTTCTGGTACAGCCCCATCCACCACGTCGGCATGTACATCGGCAACGGCAAGATCGTCCACGCCCGCAACACCCGATCCGACTTGGTCATCCAGACTTTGGCCTCCTATCCCGCGCCGTATTCGGGCGCCCGGCGGATCCTCGGCTGAGCTTGTGAGCGTCGCCGCCAAGGCGTTGGCCGCGCTGGCCGCCGCCGTCGCGCTGGCGGGCTGTTCGCTGTTCGACCCAGGCTCGCCGTCTTCGGGCAGCACGGTGTTGAAATCCGATTTCGCGGCTTTGGCCGAAGACTTGACGACGACGCTGGAGGCCAAGGACGAGCCCGGTTTCGCGGCCAACTTCGCCGATTCGACGATGGCCCAGGAATTGGCCCAGCGCTGGTACGGCAATCTCTCGCAGGTCTCGGTGGCGACGTTCGGCACCGACGACGAGGGCTCGCTGGAGGTGACGTGGGCGGTGCCCGCCAGCCAGGCGCCGGCCGTCCACAAGGTGGTGCCCCATTTGGCCAAGGTGGACGGGCGCGCCGTCATCATGGACGCCATGTACACCGACGACCCGCCGATCTGGTACTTCGACGACGTCTCGGTGGACAATTCCAGCACGGTCAGCCTGATCGCCTCCGAGACGGTGTCCGCCGACCAGCGCCAAGCCTGGCTCAAGCGGGCCGCGAAGGCCGTCAAGACAGTCAAGAAGGCCGGCTTGGGGATGTTGGCGCAGGATTGGAACGACCGGCTGGTGGTGGAGATCCCCCGCAACACGCGCGACTTCCAACTGCTGGTCGGCATCGATCCGAAGCTGTCCGGGGCGGCCACCGAATGCGAGGGCGGCGCCATCCGCGTCGTCGTCAACCCGGCCTCTCTGCAGCTACCTGACGAGCAGGCCGAGGCGTTGATCGTCCATGAGGCGGTCCACGCCGCCACCGGCTCGCCCTGCGAGGACTCGGGGGCGCTGTGGGCCAGCGAGGGGCTGGCCGAGTCGGTGACGGCCAAGGCGTTCAAGTCGACGCGCGAGAGCAATCTGGCCACCGTCACGACCTACCTGGCGGAGTCGGGCGTGCCAGCGGCGCTGCCGGTCGACGCCGACTTCACCTCCGCCAAGGAGGTCATCTGGGCTGCCTACGCGCTGTCCGAGGTGGCCGTCGACGCCATCTTCGACAACCTCGGCACTGAGGCCGCGCTCGACTTGTTGGCCAAGTTGACGCGGACGCCCGACAAGGTCGACGCCGCCACCAACGCCGAGGTCACCGGGTGGTATCGCAAAGCCCTAGAGGAGATCGCCGCCGCCAAGTGAGGGTGGGCGGGCCAGGTGGCCGGCCTGGCGCGGGCCGCGTCGTGTGGCGGGCGTGGGGTTCGTGGGCAGATCATAGGCCTGGCGCTGTTGGCGTCGGCTCGCCAGGTGCCGAGATGGCAGCCTGCGGTGGCGCGTCGCGCGGTCCGCGTCGACTCAGGCGTGGTCGCGCAGGAAGGCCAGCGACTGGCTGAAGATCTGCTGCTTGTCGTAGTCCATCGTCGCCACATGGTAGGAGCGCAGCAGGACCCGCTCGGCGATGTCCTGGCTGGAGACGTGGCTCAAAATGAAATCCGAGGAGGCCTTTGGGACGACATGGTCGGTGGCCGAGCGGAACAGCAGCAGCGGGCAGGTCACCAGGTCGAGGCAGGAGCGGATGTGCGTCCACAGCCGCAGCATCGACGCCGTCGCCTTGACGGAGGTGCGGTCGTAGGCGTGCTCCTCGACGCCGGGCATGGCGATGTCGGAGCCGATCGACTTGACGCTCGGCAACACCCATTGCAGCAGCCCGGCCAAGCCGGCGGCCGGGTTGGCGGCCGCCACGGCCGGGTTGACCAGCAGCAGGCCGGCGACGTCGTCGGGGTGCTTCTCGGCCAGCCGCAGCGCCAGCGCCCCGCCCAGCGACAGGCCGGCGACGAAGACCTGGCGGCAGTCCCGCCGCAGGACGCGGAACTCGCGGTCGACGCAGGCGTACCAGTCCTCCCAGCCGGTGGCGTGCAACTCCCGCCAGGTGGTGCCGTGGCCCGGCAGCCTGGGCAGGCTGACGCGGTAGCCCGCGGCGAGCGTCGTCAGGGCCCATTCGCGCAACGACCACGGCGAGGACGTGAAGCCGTGGCAGAACAGCACGCCGATATCGCCGTCGCCGCCGAACAGCGGCTCGTGGATGGCCGTTTGGCCGTCCGGCTCTGGGGCCGTCGGCGCGACGTCGGGCGGCTCGTCGGGCGCCGGTGCGGCTTGTGGACCGCCGCTCGCCGCGCCGACAGACTGGTTGGTCGCCTCCATGGGGCCAATCGTAGCGTTGCAGCGCTGGCGGCGGCGGCCAACCGATAGGGTGTTGCCAGGCGCAACCAAGGAATCCGATGATCTACACGCTGTTCAAGTACTTGCTGTTCACCCCCGTCGTGCGGTTCGTCCTGCGCGGCAAGATCACCGGCGCGGAGAACATACCCCGCAGCGGGCCGGCCATCCTGGCCAGCAACCACTTGGCGGCCGCCGACGCCTACGTGCTGCCGGCGCTGATCCACCGCCAGTTGCTCTATCCGGCCAAGGCCGAGCTGTTTCGGGGCGATCGCGGGCTTGGGTCGAAGGTCGTGGCGTGGTTCATGAAGGCGATCAACCAGGTGCCGCTGGACCGCGCCAATCCGGCCGACCGGCTGGCCGCGCTGAAGCCGATCCTGGGCCGCCTCAAGGACGGCGGCGCGGTGGCGATCTACCCGGAGGGCA
>JAISUF010000098.1 GCA_031272195.1 Propionibacteriaceae bacterium | reverse complement strand
GCGTGCTGTCCGGCGGGGAGCGCAACCGGCTCAACCTGGCGCTGACGCTGAAGCAGGGCGGCAACGTGCTCTTGCTGGACGAGCCGACCAACGACCTCGACGTCGAGACGCTGCAGTCGCTGGAGGACGCGCTGCTGGAGTTCCCCGGCTGCGCCGTCGTCATCTCCCACGACCGCTGGTTCCTGGACCGCGTGGCGACGCACATCTTGGCCTGGGAGGGCAGCGACGACGACGAGTCGAAGTGGTTCTGGTTCGAGGGCAACTACGCCGACTACGAGGAGAACAAGGTGGCCCGGCTGGGCGCCGAGGCGGCCCGTCCCCACCGCTCGAAGCACCGCCGACTGACGCGCGACTGACCCGTCGTGCCGGACAAGACGCCGACCGCCGCAGGGAGCGTTGGCGTCGGCCATCGGCACGAGCGCCACAAGGCGGGATCGGTTCTGGTGATTCGCGCCAAGGCTTGGCGGGCGCCTACCCCTCGTGCGCGTCGATGACGGCCTGCATGGCCATGCCGCAGGCGGTGAAGCCGACGTTGCCGACCGGCTCGATCAGCGAGTCCATCAGCGCTTTGGCGTGGGCGGGCGCGGCCTTGTCGAGCAGGGCGCGGCCGTCGTCCAGCAGCGTCGCCCAAACGCCCCGGCCGTCGTCGTTGCCGCTGACGCGTCGCACCAAGCCCTTGTCCTCCATGCGCTGGACGGTGTGGGTCAGCCGCGAGCGCGACAAGGCGATGCGCTTCGACAGCTGCGACATGCGCAACTGGTTGTCCTCGGCGTCGTGCAGTTGGAGGAGGATTTCGAACTCGTACAAGTCGATGCCGAACGGGGCCATCGCCTGGTTGAGGCGGGTGATGATGATCAGGACGCCCGCCACGCAAGACCGCCAAAGGGGTTGGTGCTCTTGGCGTAACCACTCCATGGCCGCAGAGTATACCCACAGGCTGTCAGGATGCGGCAAAAGAGGTCCAAATGCGCACGCCGGAGCGGGTCGTCCAATAGTCTGGGGGTGCTGGGCAAGCCTAGCCCAGGATGCAACACCCGAGGGTACCGAGGAGGCCGTTGGCGATGCCGATCAGCGCTGAGGAGATTTTGGCGGGACGGCCGCAGACCGTCGGCGACCTGCTGGCCTGGCGGGTCGCCCAGACGCCCCACAAGGAGGCCTACCGCTTCCGGGCCGACGACGACTCGTGGATTTCCATCGACTGGGCCGAGGCGGGCCGCCGCATCGACCGCATCGCGGCCGGCCTGTTGGCGCTGGGCCTGCAGCCGGAGGAGCGGGTGGCGATCATCGCCTCGACCCGCATCGAGTGGATTTTGGCCGATCTCGGCGTCAACGTCGCCGGGGGCGCGACGACGGCGATCTATCCGAACACCGTCGGCGAGGATTTCGAATACATCATGCGGCATTCCGGCTCGGTCGTGCTGTTCGCCGAGAACACCGCCCAGTTGGAGAAGCTGCGCTCCCACCCCGAGGTCGACCGGCAGGTGCGCCACGTCGTGCTGATGGACGGGCGCGGCGACGGCGAGCGCGTCTTGGGCTGGCAGCAGCTCCACAACCGCGGCCAAGCCGCCTTGCAGGCCGACCCCGACATCGTCAAGCGGGCGGTTGCCAACACCACCGGCGACTCGCTGGCGACGCTGGTCTACACTTCGGGGACGACCGGCCTGCCCAAGGGCGTCGAGCTGACCCACCGCGGCTGGATCTACGAGGGTTTCGCCGTCGACCGCATCAACATCATCAAACCCGAGGAGATCCACTTCCTGTGGCTGCCGCTGTCGCACGTCTTCGGCAAGTGCATCGCCGCCTGCCAGTTGGCCATCGGCTTCGTCCAGGCGGTTGACGGCCGGATCGACCGGATCGTCCAGGGTTTGGGCGAGGTCAAGCCCCAGATTATGTGCGGCGCCCCCCGCATCTTCGAGAAGGTCCGCGCCACCGTCATGCTGACGGCCCGCACCGGCGTCAAGGCCGGCGTCGCCCGTTGGGCGTTCTCAATCGGCCGGGCCTCGCGCGAGCACCGCCTGGCCGGGCGCGAGCTGCCGATGCCGCTGCGCCCCGCCTACGCCATCGCCGACCGGCTGGTCTTCTCCAAGTTGAAGGAGAAGATGGGCGGCAACGTCGAGCTTTTCATCTCCGGCTCGGCCAAGCTGTCCGCCCAGGTGCAGGCCTGGTTCTACTCGGCCGGCATCACGATCGTCGAGGGTTACGGTTTGACGGAGACCTCGGCCATCAGCTTCGTCACCCGGCGCGAGGATCCGCGTTTCGGGACGGTCGGCCCGCCGCTGCCCGGCACGCAGGTGCGGATCGCCGACGACGGCGAGGTGCTCGTCAAGGGGCCCGGCGTGATGCGCGGCTACCACGACAATCCGGAGCTGACCGCCCAGGCGCTGACCGACGGCTGGTTCCACACCGGCGACATCGGCCGCCTCGACGACGCCGGCCACCTGGTCATCACCGACCGCAAGAAGGATTTGATGAAGACCTCCGGCGGCAAGTACGTCGCCCCGGCCAAGGT
>JAISUF010000148.1 GCA_031272195.1 Propionibacteriaceae bacterium | reverse complement strand
GCCTTGTCGACGGAGTCGACCATCTCCTGCAGCGCCGCCCAATATTGCGCGGGGTCGACGTCGTCGTGGATTTTCCCCAGCAGCATCTTGCGATACTGGAACACCTGCTTGTAGAGGTCGGCGTCGTGGAAGAACGGCAAGTCGGAACGCCCGCTGGCCACCACCGCCTCGAAAGCCTGCGCGGCCTTCCTGATCCGCTCCCCCTCCGAGCCGGTGTAGAAGAAGGCGTACGTCAAGCCGGCTTGGTATTCGACCTGCGGCCAGTCGCCCGACCTCGACAGCTCGGCCCGGTGGTCGGTCATGATCTTCTTCCAGGCCGCGTTGTCGGCCTCGGAGAACTCGTCGGCGTCGTCCCTGGACCGTTTCAGGAACTCCACGTAGGGCTGGCCGTTGGTCGGCTGCAAAGCCATCGCCTGCTCCAGCAAGGCGACCTGCTGCCCGCTGCCGTCCGCCTGGGCCAAGGCGTCGGCCATGACCTGCTCGAAATCGGCTTGACGGGCGTCGGACCCCATGCCCAGCGACACCAGGCCCGCCCCCACCAGCAGGACCGACACCAAGCAGGGCACGGCGAACGCCATGATCTTGTGGCGCAGACCGGCGCGGAAGTCGTCGTCGACCTCGTGGAGGTGCTTCAAGTCGTAGAGCAGCTCGGCGCAAGTCTGGTAACGCTGGTCCGGGTCGGGCTGGGTGCACTTGGCGATGATCTTCTCCAAGCCGCCCGACAGGGTCGGGTTGAACTGGCGGATCGGGCTCAAGCCGTACGGCGGATGGCTCGGGTTGCGGCCCGTCACAAGGTGGAACAGCGTCACGCCGAGCGAGTAGATGTCGGCGCGCGGATCGGCCCGGTCGACGGTGACGTTGCCCATCACCACCTCTGGGGCGGCGTAGCCGAGCGTGCCGAGGGCGACGGTGCCCTGCGGCGCCCCCGTCACCGACTCCAGTTGGCCGCCGGTCCAGCGCCGGGCCGTCCCGAAATCGATCAGGACGAGGTCGCCGTTGGGCTTGAGCATGATGTTGGACGGCTTCAAGTCGCGGTAGACGATCGGCGGCTCCTGGGCGTGCAGGTAGCTGAAAACGTCGGCCAGCTGCGTAGCCCAGCGGATGACGTCCTCTTGGGCGAAGGCGCCGTCGATCAGCGGGCACTCGTCGTTGCCCTGAAGGTCTTCGGTGCGCGGCTCGCCCAGCGGGTTGCCCTCGACGTAATCCATCAAGATGAGCAGCGACTCGTCGGTTTCGATGACGTCGGAGATGGCGACGATGTGCTCGTGGCGCAGGCCCTTCAGCGTGTCGATCTCGGCCAGCAGGCCCATTTCCGCCACGCGGTCTTGGATGAGGCCCTGGCGGAGCACCTCTTTGATGGCCCACATCTTGTTGGAGCGGTCGTTGCGGGCCTCCCAGACCACCGACATGCCGCCGGTGCCGATACGGTCGAGGACGCGGTACTTGCCGTCTACCAGACTCCCAACGTCAAGCATCGTCACCTCCGCCCCCAGCGCGACCACAACAGGCTAGCAGACCCCCGCAACGCCGCTTGTCAGGAGGGCAATTCCGTGACCGCCGGGCGGGCGGGGTGGGCCACTGCGGCCAGCGCCGCCAGTTCGGCCAGCGCGTCAAGTCCGGCAAACGACTCGGGGGCACCCGCCGCGCTGGCGAATGCCCCCGAAACGGTGGTGTGTGCTCACGGCTTCATCGAGCCGGTCTCCAAGAAGCGGATGTGGAAGTCCAGCGCCTCGCGCAGAATGTGCGGGGTGTGCTGGGAATTGGCCGACTTGACCGAGCGCTCGAAATAGTCTTGCAAGATCGGCTTGAAGTCGGGGTGGGCGCAGTTCTCGATGATCACCTTGGCGCGCTGCTGCGGGCCCAGGCCGCGCAGGTCGGCCAAACCCTGCTCGGTGACGATGACGTGCGTGTCGTGCTCGGTGTGGTCGTGGTGGGAGACCATCGGCACGATCGCCGAGATCGCCCCGCCCTTGGCCGTTGACGGCGTCACAAACGCCGAGATGTAGGCGTTGCGGGTGAAGTCGCCGGAGCCGCCGATGCCGTTTTGCATCTTCGAGCCCATGATGTGGGTCGAGTTGACGTTGCCGTAGATGTCGGCCTCGATCAGGCCGTTGCAGGCCAGCACGCCCAGCCGGCGGATCGGCTCGGGGTGATTGGAGATGTCCTGCTGGCGCAGCACGATCGTCTTGGCGTATTCGGCGGCGTTGTCGTTCATCTTGTTGGCGTAGTCGGGGCTGAGCGAGAAGGCCGTCGCCGAGGCGGCCACCAGCTTGCCGGCGTCGATCAGGTCGACCATGCCGTCCTGGATCACCTCGGTGTAGGAGGTGAGGTTCTCGAAATCGGAGTTGAGCAGGCCCGACAGCACCGCGTTGGCGATGTTGCCGACGCCCGACTGCAGCGGCAGCAGGTTCTTCGGCAGGCGGCCCTTGGCGACCTCGTTGGTCAAGAATTCCAGGTAGTAGCCGGCGATCTTCTTCGAGTCGTCGTCCAACGGCTTGAACGGCGTGTTGCGGTCGGGGGAGTCCGTCTCGACGATGGCGGCCACCTTCTCGAAGGGGATGTCGTAATACTGCTGGCCGATGCGCTGGCCGGCCGAGTTGATCGGGATCGGCGTGCGGTCCGGCGGCAGGGCGACGCCGTACCAGATGTCGTGCATGCCCTCCAGGCCCTCCGACTGCCAGGCGTTGACCTCCAAGATGACCTTGTCGGCCGCCTCGATCCAGGAGACGTTGTTGCCGATCGACGAAGACGGGATGAGGCGCCCGTCCTCGGTGATCTTGGTCAGCTCGATGACGGCGACGTCCATCTTGCCGTAATGCCCGGCCCAGACTTGCGGCCCGGAGTGCGACAGGTGGGCGTCGACGTAGACCGTCGTGCCGTCGTTGATGCGGTTGCGCATCACGGGATCGGACTGATACGGCATGCGCAGGCTCATGCCGGAGACCTCGCTCAACGCGCCGTCCAGCTCGGGGGCGGTTGAGGCGCCGGTGAAGATACCGACCTTGAACTCCTCGCCGCGGTCGTGGGCTTCTTTGATCTGGGCGGCCAGCGCCACCGGCACGGCCTTCGGATAGCCGGATCCGGTGAAGCCGGAAACGCCGACGTTCATCCCGTTCTTGATTATGCTGGCGGCTTCTTCGGCAGTCGTTATCTTGCTGCGCCATTGCTCGTTGGCGACACGGGTCATGCCTTCGCTCCTCGACTTAGAGTACTTATTCGCGGGCGTTCGTTGCCCACACGGCTGAATCCTACTAGACGGGCCCCGTGCGCGAAGTGGGTAATGATAAGGAGTTGCCCCGGCCAAGGGCTGTCGCGGGGCAGGCGCCGGAGAGTTGTCGGCTGGCGTCCGCGCCGACCGACGGCCTGGGCCGGCCTCAGCCGCCCAGGTAGGCCTTGCGGACCTCGTCGTTGTCGGCCAACTCGGACGCCGGGCCCTCCATGGCGATCCGACCGGTCTCCAAGACGTAGGCGTAATTCGCCACGGACAACGCCATCTGGGCGTTCTGTTCGAC
>JAISUF010000140.1 GCA_031272195.1 Propionibacteriaceae bacterium | reverse complement strand
CCTTTGGCGCCGCCTCGGCCGGGCCCAGCTCGTCCGGGTGGACGCCGGCCATCATCAGGCCCAACTGGTCGCGCGGCGTGTCGGGCCCGACCACGCCGACGACCCGCCCCTTGTACATGACGGCGATGCGGTCGGCCAGCGCCGTCACCTCGTCCAACTCGGTCGACACGATGACGACCGGCGTGCCTTTGTCGCGCTCGGCGACGATGCGGGCGTGGATGAACTCGATCGAGCCGACGTCGACGCCGCGGGTCGGCTGGGAGGCGATGAACAGCTTCAGCTCGCGCGACAGCTCGCGGGCCACCACGACCTTCTGCTGGTTGCCGCCCGACAGGGTTCCCAAGGCGGCGTCGGCGCTGCCGGCCCGGACGTCGAACTGCTCGACTTGGGTCTTGGCGTTGGCGGCGATGGCGGCCATGTTCATGGCGCCGTGTTTGGAGAAGGGCTCGTTCGAGACCTGGTCGAGCACCAGGTTCTCCGAGATCGAGAAGGAGTCGACCATGCCGTCCTTGGAGCGGTCCTCCGGCACGAAGCCGACCCCCGCGTCGAGGATCTCGCGGACGGTCTTGCCGGCCAACTCCTCGCCGTTCAGTTTGATCGACCCGGCCGTCGGCGGCGTCAGCCCGATAAGCGTCTGCGTCAACTCGGTCTGCCCGTTGCCCTGGACGCCGGCCACGGCCAGGATCTCGCCGCGCTTGACGTCGAAGCTGACGTCGTCCAGCACGGTCAGGCCGGCCGAGTCGACCAGGCTGACGTCCTTGACCTCCAAAGCCACCTCGGTGCTTTGGCAGGGCGCCTTCTCGACGCCCAGATCGACCGACCGGCCGACCATCAGCGAGGCCAGCTCGGTCTGCGAGGCTGTCGGCTTGGCTTGGCCGACGACTTTGCCCAGACGGATGACGGTGATGTTGTCGGCCACCTCCTGGACCTCGCGCAGTTTGTGGGTGATGAAGACGATCGATGTGCCGGAGGCTTTGAGCTGGCGCATGATCTCCATCAGCTCGTCGGTCTCCTGCGGCGTCAAGACCGCCGTCGGCTCGTCGAGGATGAGGATCTCGGCCTGCCGGGACAGGGCTTTGATGATCTCCACCCGCTGTTGGACGCCGACCGGCAGGTCTTCGACGATGGCGTCGGGATCGACGTCGAAGCCGAACCGGTCGGAGATCTCGCGCACCATCGCCCGCGCCTTCGGCAGGTCGATCATGCGCAGCCCCCGGACCGGCTCGTGGCCCATGACGACGTTCTCGGCCACCGTGAACACCGGCACCAGCATGAAGTGCTGGTGGACCATGCCGATGCCGGCGGCCATGGCCTCGCCGGGACCGGCGAAGCGAACCGGCTTGTCGTCCAACAGGATCTCACCGCCGTCGGCTTGGTAGAGCCCGTAGAGGACGTTCATGAGGGTGGACTTGCCCGCCCCGTTCTCCCCCAGCAGGGCGTGGATCTCTCCGGTCGGCACCACCAGGTCGATGGAATCGTTGGCCACGAAATCGCCGAATTTCTTCGTGACCCGACGCAGCTCGAGTTTCACCCGAACACTCCTTTGTGCTTAAGTTGGGCGCCCCCGGCCCGGTCGAACCGCCGCAGCGGTGCGCCGCGACCGGGGGCGCGTCGTGGACGCCGCGCCCCCTGGCGCGTGGATCACTTGGGATCGCTGGGCGAGGTGACCTTCAGCTCGCCGGAGGCGATCTTCGTCTGCAACTGCTCGACCTGGCTCTTCAACGCGGAGTCGATCTTGGAGTCGAAGTCGTGGTACGGGGCGATGCCGACGCCGCCGTTGGCCAGCGTGCCGATGTACGGGTCGGCGGAGTAGTTGCCGGCGGCCGCATCCTTGACGGTGTCGTAGACGGCCTGGCCGATCTCCTTCATCACCGAGGTCAAGAAGAGGTCCTTGTACTCCGGAGAGGTCTCGTAGCCGTCGGAGTCGACCCACACGATGGCGACGTCGCCGGCCTCTTTGGCGGCCGCCGCGGCGCCCAGGCCGACCGGCCCGGCCACTGGCATGACGACGTCGGCGCCCTGCTCGATGAAGCCCTTGGTGACGTTCTTGCCCTTGGTCTGGTCGTCGAAGTCGCCGGAGAACGAGCCGTCCTGCTTGTCCTTGTCCCAGCCCAGCACCTTGACTGACTTGCCGTTGTCGGCGTTGTACTGGGCGACGCCGTCGACGAAGCCGTCCATGAAGATGGAGACCGTCGGGATGTTGACCCCGCCGAAGGTCGCCACGATGCCGGACTTGGAGTAGCCGGCCGCCACGTAGCCGGCCAAGAAGGCGGCGTCGGAGGTCTTGAACACCAGCGGTTTGACATTGTCCGCGGTGATGCTGGAGTCGTCGACAATGGCGAAGTGGCTGTCAGGCGAGGCCTCGGCCGCGGCCTTGGTGGCCTCGGCCAGCATGTAGCCGACGGTGACCGTCAAGCCGCACTTCTCGTCTTTCATAGCCGCCAGATTGGGGCTGAAGTCTTTGGCGTCCTTGGACTCGGCCGTCTTGACCTGGACGCCCAGCTCGGAGCCGGCCTTCTGCAGGCCCTCGTAGCCCGACTGGTTGAACGATTTGTCGTCGAAGCCGCCTTGGTCGGACACCATGCAGGCCTTGAAGGCGCTCGCCGAGCCGCTCGCGGAACCACTGGCCGTCTCGTCCGGCGGCTTGGCGCACGAACTGAAAACAAGTCCGGCAGCGGCCACAAGAGCCGCACCCGCCATGATTTTCTTCACTGGTTTCTCCCGTCATCGTAGTTGCCGAAGGCCTCGCTGCCTCCAACCCCGTTGCCCACACGCTACCAGCCCGGAGGGGGGTTTGGGCCCGGATCGAAGACAATGTTTACCCTCGGCTTCCCCTCACCCGCCAACCCGTCGGCCAGCGGTCGGACGGCATGCCCATCGCGATGGATCAGGAGGCCGAATCCCCGCGTCGCGCACCCAGACCCAGGGGGCAATGACGCCGCCGGAGAACCAGCCGCGAACGGTCGGCCGGGCTCAGGAGGCCTCCACGCGGGCCCGCTCCACAGCCGCGTCGAAATCGCCCTTCGGCCAGTCCAGCCCCATCGCGGACAGTTTCTCGCGCAGCAGTTCGGCGACCGCCCAGTTGCGGTACCACTTGTGGTCGGAGGGGACGACGTGCCAAGGCTCGGCGTCGCAAAGCTCCAACGCCGCCTCATAGGCCGCCTGGTAGGCGTCCCACTTCAGCCTGGCGTCGACGTCGCCGGGGTTGTATTTCCAATGCTTCTCGGGGTTGTCGAGACGCTCCAGCAGGCGGCGGCGCTGCTCGTCGGCCGAGATGTGCAGCATGCACTTGACGACGACCGTCCCGCTGTCGGCCAACTCCCGCTCGAAGGCGTTGATCTCGCCGTAGCGCCCGGCGATCTCGTCCGGGGGCGCCAGCTGGTCGACCTTGCCGACCAGGACGTCTTCGTAATGGGAGCGGTCGAAGATGCCGATCATGCCCGGCCGCGGCAGGGCGTTGCGGACCCGCCACAGGAAGTGGTGCGCCCGCTCCTCTTCGGTTGGCACCTTGAAGGCCTTGATTTGGACGCCTTGCGGGTCGACCAGGCCGATGGCGTGGCGGATGACGCCGCCCTTGCCGGAGGTGTCCATGCCCTGCAGGACGACCAGCACGCTGGGCGCAGGCGGGCCGTCCACTTTGCTGTTGGCGTACAGCCGCTCCTGCAGGTCGGACAGATCGACGGCGGCCGCGCCGGTGAACCGGTCGGCGTCGTCCTTGCCCTTGCCGGGGAAGCCCGGCGTGGCCGCCGGGTCGCGGTCGGCCAAGCGGACCGGACCGGGGCCCACCCGCAATAGTTCGCTCAGCGGTCGGGTGGCGTGGTGTGACTTCTTGCCCATGCCCACCAGTGTGGCCCACTTGCGGCGTGTGAGCCAGCGCGCCGGGCCGATTCGGGGTTAGCCTCGTAGCGTGGAAGCTCGTTGGGAATCAATCCCGGACCCCTTCGGCGTGGTCGAGGCCGAGATCGCGGCGATGCGCTGGCGTCCCGAGTTGGCCGTCGAGACGCTGCCGGCCCCGGTCAAGCTGGCCCCCTTCGCCGCCGCCGTCGGCGCCGAGGTCGAGCTGGCCGGCCAAGAGCTTGGCAACGGACGCCTGGTCGTGCTGCACGACCCGGCCGGCCAAGAGGCCTGGGGCGGCGACTTCCGCTGCGTCGGCTACGCCCACGCCGACACCGACCATGAGCTGGTGGCCGACCCCTGCCTGGCCGACGTCGGCTGGGACTGGCTGTTGGACGCCCTGGCGCAAGAACGGGCCGCCTACGCCAATCCCAGCGGCACCGTGACGGCCATATCGTCGAAGTCGTTCGGCTCTATGAAAGACGATCCCCAACGCTGCGAAGTCGAGTTGCGGGCCTCGTGGACGCCGCTGTTGGACCGCGGCCGCGGCATCACGGCCCACTTGCGGGCCTGGTCGCAACTGCTGTGCCAGATCGCCGGGCTGCCGCCCACCGCCGACGGCGTCATCGCGCTCCACACCAGGCGGGTGCGCCGCCGTTGACCGACCAGCCGCCACGCCTAGTGTCCGCGCCGGCCGACGGGGTGCCCCCCGTCACCGACAGCCGCGACGCCCTGACCCGCGCCGCCGCCCAACTGGCCGCCGCCGAAGGGCCGCTTGCCGTCGACACCGAGCGCGCCCAGGGCTTCCGCTACACCGCCAAGGCCTATCTGATTCAAGTGCGGCGCGGCGGGTCGACCTTCCTGATCGATCCGCTGCCTTTCGAGCGCGACGGGCGCGCCGACTTCTCCGGCCTGGCCGAGTCGCTGGCGCCAGCCGAGTGGCTGATCCACGCCGCCAACCAAGACCTGCCCTGCCTGGCCGAGGTCGGGCTGCTGCCCCGGCGGCTGTTCGACACCGAATTGGCCGCCCGGCTGCTCGGCTATCCGAAGGTCAACCTGGCAACCGTCTTGGAGACGGCCCTCGGCGTCACGCTGCGCAAGGAGCACTCGGCCGCCGACTGGTCGCGCCGCCCCTTGCCGACGACCTGGCTCAACTACGCCGCCCTCGATGTCGAGCTGTTGGCCCAGCTGCGCGACTGGCTGGCCGACCGGCTGGCCGAGGCGGGCAAGCTGGAATGGGCCGAACAAGAGTTCGCCCACCTGGTTGTGCACGCCGCCGACCCACCGTCCGCCCGGCCCGAGCCGTGGCGGCGGACCTCCGGCATGCACGACGTCCGCAGCGGGCGCGGCCGGGCGGTGGTCCGAGAGCTGTGGCAGACCCGCGACCAACTGGCCGCCGGCCTGGATCTGGCGCCGCACCGGCTGTTGCGCGACAACGCCATCGTGGCCGCGGCCGCGCTGTTCGACCAGCCCGGCCAGAAGGCGACGCCGAACCTGCTGCGCAACCTGCCCGGCTTCAACTCCAAAACGGCCCGCGCCCACCAGGCGGACTGGCTTGAGGCGATCCGACGGGCGGCGGCCCTGTCCGGCGGCGACCTGCCCGGCCGGCGCGGACCCCAGTCTGCCGTGCCGCACCCCAGGAATTGGGCCCAGCTTCGCCCCGAAGCGGCCAAACGCTGGCAGCGCGTCCGACCCGCCGTCGAGGCGCGGGCGGCCGAGATCGCGGTGCCGGTGGAGAACCTCGTCGCACCGGACGCCCTGCGCCAATTGCTTTGGGACGAGGACCAGCCCGGCGACGAGGCCGCTCTGCGCCGCCGCCTGACCGAGTTGGAGGCCCGCCCCTGGCAGCAAGACCAGCTCGTCGGGCCGCTGACCGAACATTGGTGAGCCAGGGCGCGGGGGATACGGCGACGGGCGCCGTTCGGCGTCGATCCCGACACGGATTCATGATCGCCTCTCAGCCGACCGGGGCCAGCATGGCCCGCAGCCGGTCCAACGCCCGCCGCTCGACCCGCCTGACGTTGCCCCGTGGACGCCGCAGACGCCGGGCCGTCTCGTCCAGCGTCAAACACCGTCGCCTGCCCAAGCCGAAGCGGCACGACACGACCGCCCGCTCGACCGGGTCGAGCCGCCGCAGACAGCGCCTGACATCGGCCCGCTCGGCCCAGGCCTCGGTTCCGTCGTCGAGGGCGACGGCGTCCCAGCTGGCCAGCGCGGCCGGCTCCTGATAGTCGAGCACGCGGGCGGCCGACCCGGCCTTGCCGCCCAGCCGGCGGCGGACTTCGAGCGGACTGGGGCGGCGGCACAGCTCCTGCTCCAACTGCGCCGCCACGCCCAGCGCCCGCCGCCTGGCCAGCGCCAGCGACGGCGGCAGATTGAGCCGCCCGAAGCGCGAGCAGGCGACTTGGGCGACGTGGTGGCGGATCCTGGGCACGGCGTAGGTGGAGAAGCGCCCCCGCTTGTAGTCGTAGCGCCGCAGGGCGTCGGCCAGCGCCAAGAACCCCTCTTGGAACAACTCTCGGGCGTCCACTTGGCAGCGGACCGCCTCGCGCCGGGCCAGCATCCACACCAGCCCGGTGTTGCAAAGCAGGAACCGCTCCCAGGCCCGGCGACCCTCCTCGGCGATCAGGGCCAGTTCGGCGTCGGTCGCCCCGACGTCTAGGCCGGTGCGCGCCGCCTCTTGGGCGAACAGGCCCGCTTCGATGGCGGCGGCCAGTTGTCGTTCGGTCTCGGCGTCCAGCACCGCGAAATCTTCATCGTGCATGCCCCAACTGTGCCGCGCCGCGCCTGCGCCGTCACCTGGCCTGGGACGAGCTGTGGAGGAACAATCCGACAACAGCCCAACTTGTGGAGAACCGCTCGCAACGCGCCAGGGCTGGCCGCCCCGCGCTTGCGCGCCACGCCCCTGGCATCAGCCCGGGCGCAAGTCCGGCCGCGCGGCCGACGGCGGTCTGACCAGATCGCGAACATCGTCGCATCCCCTGGCGCGGTCGGGATCAGTCGCTCTTCATCTCGTAGATGCGCAGCGAGTTTGTGGCGTGGTGGTGCCGGCCCGGATTGCCGGCCACGATGACGACGCGGTCGCCGCCCGAGACCAGCTCCAGCTCGCTCATCGCCTCCTGCACCGAGTCGACCATCGCGTCGAGCGTCGTGTACTCGGGGGTGACGTAGCTTTGCACACCCCAGCACAGCGTCAGCTCCAGGGCCGTCTGCGGCAGCGGCGTGAAGGCCATGATCGGCACGTGCGAGCGCATGCGGGCCAGGCGGTGCGGCGTGTCGCCGGAGATCGTGAAAGCCGCCAGATACTTTGCCTCCATCCGCTCGGCCACTTCGACGGCCGCCTTCGAGATGACGCCCGAGACGGTGTGCGGATCCCATTCGATGCGGCGGACCTGGCCCAGGTCCTCCTCGGTGCGCATGATGATCCGCTCCATCACCTCGACCGCCTCGATGGCGTACTCCCCCACCGCCGTCTCGCCCGACAGCATGACGGCGTCGGCGCCGTCCAAGATGGCGTTGGCGACGTCGGACGCCTCGGCCCTGGTCGGGCGGTGGGAGGAGATCATCGACTCCAGCATCTGGGTGGCGACGATGACCGGTTTGGCCCAGGTGCGGGCGGCGTCGATGATGCGCTTCTGGACGGCCGGAACGTCCTCCAGCGGCAGCTCGACGCCCAGATCGCCGCGGGCCACCATGAAGGCGTCGAAGGCGTCGATAATGGCGTCGAGGTTGGCGATCGCCTGCGGCTTCTCCAGCTTGGCGATGATCGGGACGTGGCGGCGCTCCTCCTCCATGATGCGGCGCACCGGCTCGACGTCGTCGGGCGAGCGGACGAATGACAGCGCCACCATGTCGACGCCGTGGCGCAGCGCCCAGCGCAGGTCCAGCTCGTCTTTGTCGCTCAGGGCGGGCACGCTGACGGCCACCCCCGGCAGGTTGATCCCCTTGTGGTCGGACACCTCGCCGCCGACGACGACTTTCGTCACCACCTCCGTCGCGGTGACATCGACCGCCTCCAGGACGATCTTGCCGTCGTCGATCAGGATCGTCTCGCCGGGGGTGACGTCCTGGGTCAGCGTCTTCAACGTTGTGCCGCAACGCTCGGCGGTGCCCTCGACGTCCTCGGTCGTGATGACGAACGACGCGCCCTCCTTGAGCGTCACCGGGCCGTCGCGGAACGTCTCCAGCCTGATCTTGGGGCCCTGCAGATCGGCCAGGACGCCGATCGGGCAGCCGGCCTGCCTGGCCGCGTCGCGCACCCAGCCGAGCCGTTTGGCGTGGAGGATGTGGTCGCCGTGGCTCATGTTGAGGCGCGCCACGTTCATGCCGGCCTTGGCCAGGGCCAATATGCGCTCGGCGGAATCGGTCGCCGGGCCGATGGTGCACACGATCTTGGCTCTTCTCATGGGGACTCCTCACCTAGGGCGCTTGACAGTTGAAAGCCTATCGTGGACGGTCTGGGATGGTGGGCGGCGCGGGCTAATCGGCCAGCGCCGACAACGCCGCCCGCAGGTCGGGCGACGGCTCGGACTCGAACACCAGCGGATCGCCGGACACCGGATGGTCGAAGGCCAGGCGGACGGCGTGCAGCCATTGCCGCTCCAGCCCCAGGGACGCCGCCAGCACCGGGTCGCCACCGTAAAGGGGGTCGCCGACGCAGGGGTGGCGGATGGCCTGCATGTGGACCCTGATCTGGTGGGTCCGCCCGGTCTCCAGCTTGACCTCCAACAGCGTCGCCCGTCGGAAAGCCTGCAGGGTCGAATAGTGTGTGACGGCGTGTCGGCCCCCCTCGACCACCGCCATCTTGAACTCGGCGCCAGGCTTGCGCCCGATCGGCGCCTCGACGGTGCCCTCCAGCGGGTCGGGCAGGCCCTGGACGAGGGTGTGGTAGGTCTTGTCGACCTGGCGGTTCTTGAAGGCGCGCTTGAGCGCGGTGTAGGCAGGCTCGCTCTTGGCCACCACCATCAGCCCGGAGGTGCCCACGTCGAGGCGTTGCACGACGCCCTGGCGCTCGGCGGCGCCCGACGTCGAGATCCGGAAACCCGCGCCTGCCAGGTGCTCGACGACCGACGGGCCGTCCCAGCCCAGCGACGGGTGGGCGGCCACGCCCGGCGGCTTGTCGACCACGACGATATCGGCGTCGTCGTAGACGATACCGACACCCTCGACCGATTTCGGCACCACCGCGACGACGGGCCGGTCGGCCACCTCGGCCTCCAGCAAGTCGCCGCCGCGCACCCGGTCGGACTTGGCCACCGGCCGAGAGTTGAGCAGCACCGCCCCGTCGGCGATCAGCCCCTCGACGCGGGCCCGGCTCAACCCGGTGACGCGGGCCGCGGCCCGGTCGACCCGCTCGCCGTCCAACCCGTCAGGAATCAGCCACGTCCCCGGCACCGGGCGGCTCCTTCCCCTCGCGCGCGCCGGACGGCGAGACTTTGGCGACGGCCGTCAGCCAGACGATGAGGACGGCCGCCGCCGTGATGCACATGTCGGCGACGTTGAAGACGGCGAAATGGGGCAGCTCGAACATGTCCACGACGTGTCCGTAAAACGGCCCCGGCTCGCGGAACAGGCGGTCGAACAAGTTGCCCGAGATGCCCGCCAGCAGCAGGCCGGTGGCCCACGCCCAGCCTGCGTGGCGAACCCTCGGCGCCAGCCACCCCAACACGCCGACCAGGGCGGCAATGGCCAAGACGGCGAAGAACGGGGTGTAGGCCTCCCCCATCGAGAAGGCGGCGCCGGGGTTGCGCAGCAGCCGGATCGTCAGCAGGCCACCCAGGTAGCGCAACGACCAGCCCGACGGCTGGGTGGCGTCAAAGGCCACAACGCACTGCTTGACGGCCCAGTCGGCCGCCGCCCCCAGCAGCCAGACACAGACGATCGCTTGCCATCGCGACCGAACGGCCGGGCGCCCGCTCAGCGTCGCTCCTCCCGCCTCTTGCAGGCCAGGCACATCGTCGCGCGGGGGAAGACCAGCAGCCGGTCTTTGCCGATCGGGTTGCCGCAGTTCTCACACCAGCCGTACTGCCCCGACTCGAACAACCCGTATGCCAGCTTCGCCTGGTCGAGCATGTCGCGGGCGTTCTGCACCAGCGACAGCTCCTGGTCGCGCTCGAAGTTGGACGAGCCGATGTCGGCCGGGTCGCGCCCGGCGGTTTCGGCGCCGTCGGAGAAGAGCGAGTCCAAACCGGCCTGCGCCACCTGAATCGCCCGCTCCATGCGCGCGATGTCGGCCAACAACTCGGAGCGGACTTCTTCGACTTCCTCGTCGGTCCACGGCTCCTCGTCGTCGGCAACCGGGAGCACGACTGCCGTCCTGCCTGCCTTCGCCATCTAGCCTCCTTGGCTGACTCTCACATCACCCAGCGCCGACACGCGCCGGTAGAGCGGGAGACTATCAGCTTTCAGGGCCGAGTAGGGCATCCAGACGGGGTGTCGTCGACTCGGGCGAGGAATCGCCCAACAACTCGGGGGCGTCCTTCGGCTCCAGGACGGCTTCCTTGATGGCCTGGATCTGCTTCTCCATGTGGCCGACCAGGTTAGAGCGGTAGGTCGTCTCGAAGCCGCGCAGGCGCTCGACTTTGCCACGCAGCTCGTCGCGCTCGGTCTCGAGCTTGGACAGCATGTCGGCCCGGGTGCGCTCGGCCTCGTTGGTCAGCGACTCGGCTTTGGCCTGGGCCTCGGTGGTGACGCGCTCGGCGTTGGCGCGGGCGTCGGCCTCGATCTTCTCGGCCCTGGTGCGGGCGTCGGTGAGGGTCTCGTGGGCGCGCTGGTTGGCGTTGTTGATGACGTTCTCGACCTCGACGCGGGCCTCGTTGACCAGCCGCTGGGCCTCCGACTTCGACTCGCCGACCAGCCGCTCGGACTGCTCGGTGGCCATCGACAGCAGCCTGGTGACGGCCAAGGAGGCCTCCTCGGAAGTCGTGACGACGATGTTGTCGACCTGCCCGCTGGGCGTGGCGGCCTGCTCGACGGCCCGGCTGGCGGCGGCGGCCTGGCGCAGGGTTTGCGTCTCGGCCCGCAGGCTGACCAGCTCCTCGTCGCGCAGCGACAACTCGCGGCGCAGGTTGGCGACCTCCTCCTCGCGGGCCTGGGCGTCGCCGAGGGCCTGGCCCAGTTGCAGGCGCGTCGCCTCAAGCTCGTCTCGGCTGGCCTGCAAGTCGGCTTTGAACTCGTCGGAAGTCTCCCCGGCCGGGGCGAAGATGTTGCCGGAAGCCTGCGTCGACAGCACCTCGAGCTGGCTCTTGAGCTGGTCGTTCTCCTCGGTCAAGGTGACCAGCGTCGCCTCCACATTGTCGACGAAGTCGTCGACATCGCTGGGCTCGTAGCCGTTACGCCGGGCCAAGTGGAATCGTGTCGCTCGGACCTGCTCCAATGTCAGGGTCATTTCTCACCTCGTCAGTCGGTTGCCAGCGCGTGCTGCCTGAGTCATCAGGTTAATGCAACACTTGGCCGCACACCAAAGATTTCCCCAGTCATCTCCAGCTATGATATCCGGTTTCAACCTGACCTTGAGAGTTGGCGGCTCAAATGGGCAGGGCCATGACCAACCGGGAGGCCATCGAAACCAGCAGCCACAACACGATGAAGGCCAAGTCAAGGCTCAAATCGCCCATCCGCACCGGTTTGACCAACCGCCTGATGGCGCGCAGCGGCGGGTCGGTCGCGGTGTACACTGCCTCGGCCACCACCAGCAGCGCGCCGCGGGGACGCCAATCGCGCGACAGCAGCGGCGCGAAACTGAGCACCGCCCGAACGGTCAACACCACCAGGTATGCCGAACACACCCAGGACAAAAAGATCGCTATCAACGTCTACGACTGGTTGTAGAAACCGTCGGCCAGCAACTTCTCGTCCTCGGCCGCCAAGGCGACGTTGGGCGGCAACAGCATGAAGACTTTGTGGCCGACCTTCCTAATGCGCCCATTCACCCCGAAGGTCAGCCCCGACCCGAAGTCGACCAAGCGGCGGGCGTCGGCGTCGACCATGCCGTTGAGGTTCATGATGACGGGGATGCCGTCGCGCAGGCACTCGCCGATCTCGCGCGCCTCGTTGAAGGTGTGCGGCTCCATCTGCCTGATCTCGCTCAAGTCGGCGTGGGCCGGGCCGGCGTCGGCGTCCACCACGCGCGCTACGGCCTTGGACGCGGTCGCCACCTCCTGGGTGGCGTCGGCCTCGGAATCCAGATAACTCTCCCCTGGCGCCAGTCCCAGCCAGGCGACGACCTTTTTCAAGTTGCTGGGCATTGTCCGCTCCCTGGTCTGTCGGGCTTAACTTGCCATTTCAGGGTAACAAGCCTTGGGCGATGCGCCGGTAGCCACGCCGTCACTTGAGGAAGTCCGGCACGTCCAATTCCTCGGCCACCGGCTTGCGCGGGTGCCGTTCGACAGGCGGAATGGGCGTGACGAAATCCGGCCGAACCGCCTCCGGCTTCGGCTGGGCCAGCGGCTCAATCAGGCGCTTGGGCGGCTGGCCGCCCTCGAAACCGGCCGCGATGACGGTGATGCGGACCTCGTCGCCCAGCGCGTCGTTGATGACCGTCCCGAAGATAATGTTGGCCTCGTCGTGGGCGGCCTCGTGGATCAGGTCGGCGGCCTCGCGGACCTCGCGCAGGGCCAAGTCGGAGCCGCCGGCGATCGACAGCAGGACGCCCTTGGCGCCGTCGATGGACGACTCCAGCAGCGATGACGAGACGGCCGCCTGGGCGGCCTGCAGGGCCCGTCCCTCGCCGCCCCGCGCCGAGCCGATGCCCATCAGCGCCGAGCCGGCGTTCGACATGACGGCCTTGACGTCGGCGAAGTCGACGTTGATTAGGCCGGGGGTGGTGATCAGGTCGGTGATGCCGGAGACGCCCTGCGTCAAGACCTGGTCGGCCTGCTGGAAGGCCTCAAGCACCGAGACGTCGGCGTCGGTCAGCTCCAGCAGTTTGTCGTTGGGGATGACGATCAGCGTGTCGACCTCTTCGCGCAGCGTGTTGATGCCGTTCTCGGCCTGCGTGCTGCGCCGGCGCCCCTCGAACTTGAACGGCCTGGTGACGACGCCGACGGTCAGCGCCCCCAGCGAGCGGGCGATCCGCGCCACCACTGGGGCCCCGCCGGTGCCGGTGCCGCCGCCCTCGCCGGCCGTCACGAAAACCATGTCGGAGCCTTTGAGGACCTCCTCGATCTCCTCGGCGTGGTCCTCGGCGGCCTGTTGGCCGACCGCCGGGTTGGCGCCCGCGCCGAGGCCGCGGGTCAGCTCGCGGCCGATGTCGAGTTTGACGTCGGCGTCCGACATCAGCAGCGCTTGGGCGTCGGTGTTGACGGCAATGAACTCGACCCCGCGCAACCCGGACTCGATCATCCGGTTGACGGCGTTGACGCCTCCCCCGCCGACCCCCACGACTTTGATCACGGCCAGGTAATTCTGGGACGTTGCCACTTGACGGACCCTTCTCCTCTTCAGCTATGCCACCCGGCTCGGGGGAAGACGCAGCCGTACCGGCCCTGCCAGGTTATTGGACACTGGCGGCGTAATCCATGCTGGCAGGCCGCCTCGGCGTGTACCTAAAGGAGTGGTTGAGACTTGCCGAAGGCCTCAGCGCAGCCCCGAAACCGGCTCCAAGACGCGGATCAGACCCTCTTGGGCGGCCGAGGCGATCAACCGGCCGGCGTGGAACAGACGCCCGAAGCTGAAGCCCAAGCCCGACGAGGCCGACGGTGAGACCTGGTCGTACAGCAGCCATTCGTCGGCCCTGGCCGGTCGGTGGAACCACATCGAGTGGTTGATCGAGGCGACCTGCATGCCCGGCCCCAGGAAGACGACCGGGTGGGGCACGGCGCTGACCGCCAGCAGCGTCAAATCGGAGGCGTAGGCCAAGAAGGCCTGGTGAACGCGCGGGTCGTCGGGCAGGCGGGTGGCCGAGCGTATCCAAATCTTCATCCGGGCGTCGGGGCTCGGCTCGGCGGCGACCTGGCTGGCGAAGCGGGCGTCGACCAGCCCGAACTCCTGGGCCCACTGCTCGATCGAGGCGATCGAGCGCCCGCCCATGACGTCGGCCAGCTTCGGGCACTTGTACGGCGGCGGCACGTCCCTGGGCTGCTCGTCGGCGTGGCGCAGGCCCGGCTCGGCCAGGTGGAACGACGAGTCCATGGCGAACAACTCCCGGCCGTCCTGGTCGGCGACCACCCGGCGGGCCGAGAAGGAGCCGCCGTCGCGGACCGCCTCGACGCGGTAGTCGATGGGCGTTCCGACCCGCCCGGCGCGCAGGAAGTAGGCGCTGAAGGAGTGGGCGACGCGATCGCCGGGCACCGTCTGATAGGCGGCCATCAAGGCCTGGGCCAGCACCTGGCCGCCGAAGACGCGCTGCTTGTCGTTGTGGGCGTTGCGCCCCCGCCAAACGCCCTCGCCGAGTGGCTCGAGCGAGAGGATGTCGACCAGCTCGTCGATCGTCTCGGGCATCTTCGCCCCCTCCTCAATTCGCCGCCGGAAAACCGCCCTGGTCCTGCTCGGCCAGAAATTGCTCGACGGCCGCGCCGATCTCGTCCGCGCTCGGCACCGACGCCGCGCCCGACTCGCGCAGCCTGTCGTACTGCTCCTCCAAGGCGCTCAGCAGCGTGGCGAACTCGGCGTCGGCCGAGGCGGCCTCGGAGTTGATGTCGTCCAGATTGGCCTTGGCGCGCTCCCGCAGCGGCTCCAGCGGAATGTCCAAACCGCAAGCTTGGTTGATCCGGCCCAGAGCCGTCGAGACGGCCTGCGGGAACGCCGATTGGGCCAGATAATGGGGCACGTGGGCGACGAAGCCCATGCCCAGCAGGCCGGCCTGCCCGGCCTCGTACTCGATCATGTGGGAGAACGAGCCCGGCACCGTCACCGAGTCGATCCACATCGGGTTGCCGGAGACGATCTCGGGCGAGGTGGCGTGCTGGGTGATCAGCGTCGGACGGGTGTGGGGCACGGCCATCGGCACGCCGTAGGCCGTCGCCACGGCCGCGACGTCGAACTCGCGGCACAGTCCGATGACGGCCGCGGCCGCCCGTCCCCACTGCGTGTCGGGCTCCGGGCCGCGTAGCATCAGGAACGTCTTGCCCGCCGCGTCGCGGGCCTTGTGCAGGACCAGCTCGAAATCGATCCGGTTGTCCCAATGGTTGGTGTCGAAGACGAAATGGGGACGGCGCGAGCGGAAGTCGTGCAACTGGTCGACGTCGAAACGGGCCAGCTCCTCGTGCTCGCACTGCTCCAAGACGTACTTGGCGGCGACATGGGCGACCTGGCCGGAGTCGATGTAGCCGTCGAGGAAATGCAGCAGCGGCGGCCGCGTGCCCAAGACGGACTCGCCCACCTGCGGGTCGAGGGTGTAGAGCGTTCGCGGATCAAGCACCCCTCCACCATACCTCCCTAGCGGCCCGCCAGCGCCGCCATCGCCTTCCGCAGCCGCGCCGCCGACACCGGGCGGATCGTGCCCAGCCCCTGGGCGAAGACGCCGACGCGCAGCTCCTCGACCAGCCAGCCCAACTCCACCATCTCGGGCGGTAGAACGCTGTGGGCGGCGCACAGTTCGGCATAGGCGTCCTCGATGGCGGCGACCTCGGCCTGGCGGGCGGCGTCGCGCTCCGGATTGGCCGCAGCCTGCTCGACCCGCCGCAGCATGGCCTGGAGATAGACCGGGAGGCGCTCGTAGAAGGGCTCGGCGCTGGCCAGGATGAAACCCGGATAGACCAGCGACTTCAACTGCTCGGCCATGTCGTCGCGGGCCGCCGGCGGCGCCCCGGGCAGCTTGGCCTCGACTTCTCGCCACAAACCGACGACCGCCCCGGCGGTGTCCACCACCGCCTGCATGCGCGCCGCCACGTCGCCGCGCACCTTGTCGCGCAGGGCCGTGAAGGCGGCCTCGTCGCGAACCGCCGAGACGTCGGCGCCCATCAAGTCGTCGATGGCCTTCAGTCGGGCGTCCGCCAGCAGGGCCGGGACTGTCGGATAGGGCGACGCGGCCAGGGCGAACTTGACCGGGTTGCCCAGCCGGGCCACCACCGCCTTGACCGGATCGACGGTGGTCAAGGCGATCAGCCGGCGCAGCCCCGCCCGGTGCGAGGCGGCCGCCGGCTCGGGATCTGGGAAGACCTCGGCGGCCACCCGGTCGCCCCGGTCGACCAGGGCGGGGAAGCCGACCACCTCCCCGCCGACCCGCGGCGGCAACTCGCCGAACCGCCACTCGACCGCCCCTGGATGGGTCCACCGGCTGGCCGCGTCGTTGATGGCGCGGGCCAATTGGGGGCGCAGCCGAGCCTCCAACTCGGACAGGTCGCGTCCGACCGCCGCCGACCCCTCGGGCGTCGTGACGCGGAAGCGCACCTTCAAGTGCTCCGGGACGTCGTCGGGCCGCCAGGCGTCGTCGGGGACCTCGACGCCCCGCAGCGCCCGCACCGCCCGCGACAAGGCCTGCGGAAAGCCGACGCCGGGCGGAG
>JAISUF010000122.1 GCA_031272195.1 Propionibacteriaceae bacterium | reverse complement strand
GACGTCGACCGCCACCACAGCGTCGCTCATCGGCCCAACCACACTTCCACCTCGACGCGCTCCCCCGCCGAACGGATCGGCAGTTTGACCAGATCGCGCCCGAGCACGGCGTCATGCTCCAACGGCAGCTGCGCGCCGTCCAGCGTCGCCTTGGCCACGCCGGCGCAGACATGCTCCGGGTTGTGGACGGCGATGTCGTAGACCGCGCCGCGCCATTGGCGAACGACGTGGAAGCCGTCCCAATCGCCGGGCAGGCACGGGTCGACGACCAGCCCGTCGAAATCGGGCCGCAGGCCCAGGATGTGGCGGGTGGCGGCTTGGTACATCCAGCCGGCCGTGCCCGTCAGCCACGGATTCTCGGCTTGGCCGTAGAGGGCGTGGTCGCGGCCGTAGACGAATTGGCAGTAGACGTACGGCTCGGCCCGGCGCCGCTCGACGGCGTCGTTGAAATTGGCCGGGGCCATCGTCTGGTAGTAGTCCATCGCCCGATCGCCGCGCCCCAGCATCGTCTCGGCGATCACCGGCCAGGCGTTCGGGTGGCAGAAGACCGCCCCGTTCTCCTTGACGCCGGGATAGACCCGCGTCACATAGCCCACGGAGTCGTCGACGCGGGTGTACGACGGCCACACCAGGTGGGTGCCGTACTCGCTGGCCAGCAGCTCCCGCACCGAGTCCATCGCCTGCAGAGCATGCTCCCGGTCGGCCGGGCCGCAGAGCACCGCCCAGGGCATGTGCTCCAAGAAGATCTTGCCCTCGTCGTTGGACTGCGAGCCGATCACCTGCCCCTGCTTGGTGAAGCCGCGCACATACCAGCGCCCGTCCCAGAGCACCTGGTCGGCGTGGTCGCGGGCCGTGGCGGCCATGCCGCGATAGGCCTGGGCGTCGCCGTGGCGGCCCAGATGCTCGGCGGCGCGGGCCAGACCCTCGGCCGCCCAGATGTGGAGGAATGTCACCAGCGCCGACTCGCCGCCGCCCAAGTTGAGGCAGTCGTTCCAGTCGGCCCGCAAACCCTGGGCGATGCCGTGCGCCCCGAGGTGGTCGGTGGTGAAATCGACCGCCCGTTTCAGATGCTCGTAGACGCTCGCCTCGCCGCCATCGGCGAACGGCGCGCTTGCCAGCAGGAAGTCGGTCTCGCCGGTCTCCGTGACGTAGTTGAGCACGGCCTGGACCAGCCACAGGTGGTCGTCGGAGCAGGCGTCCTCGATGCCGTGCAACTGGCCCTCGGCCCGTTCCGGCACGACCGTCGGCAGTTTGACGCCGACGGGGATGTCGTCGCGCGGCCCCTCGAACAGCAGCGGGTCGAACAGGTGCAGCCCGTAGCCGGCCGACATCTGGCCGTGCAACAGCTCCAACAGCCGGGCTTTCGTCTTGGCCGGGTTGGAGTGGGCGACGGCCATCGAGTCCTGGGCGGTGTCGCGGTAGCCGAGGCCCGTCCGCCCGCCGACCTCGACGAACGACGCGAACCGCGACCACACCACGCACGTCTCGGCCTGGAACAGCGTCCAGTCGTTGAGCAGGTCGTTCATCACCGGCGAGGGCGTCTCGACGGCCAGTTTGGCGCGCTTGTCGGCCCAATAGCGCCCCAGTTTGTCGAAGGCCGCCTGGATTTCGGCCGCCCCCGCGTGGCGGACCCGCATGGCCGCGCCGGCGTCGTGGTCGCCGTGGCCGAGGAAGTAGGCCAGCGATTTCGTCTCGCCCGGCTCGAGGGCGATGCGGTGCTGGAGCGCGCCGCAGTGGTTGCCCGTCGTCCCCTCCGACCCGGAGCATGCCCCGCGCTCGACGGCCAGGGGCGCCGACTCGTCGCGCCAAGGCCCGATGAAGGAGTCGCGCAGGCAGTCGAAGCCGACCGGCTCGAGGTTGGACGTGAAGTAGTGGTAGGTCCACGGCTCGTAGTAGAAGTCGTAGGTGACGACGCCGTCGCGGCACGACGAGCCGGCCGCGTAAAGCGACATCTGGAAATTCTGGTTGTCGATCGACACGGTGTGGAACGAGAACTCGACATAGCCGAAGACGTCCAGCTCGCGGCGCTCCGGGCCGCGGTTGGTGAGCGTCACCTCGATGACCTCGGCGTCCTCCCCCAACGGCACGAACACCCGCTGGCTGGCCAGGATGCCGCGATACTCCGACTCGAAGACCGAGTACGAGAGCCCGTGTCGGGTGGTGTAACGGGCATCGGCTTTGGGGCAGGGCTGGCAGGTCGGCGACCACACCTCCCCGCCGTCGCGCAGATAGACCCAATGCCCAGGCCGGTCCTTCGGCACGCCGTTGGGGCGGAAGCGCGTCACCCGGCCGCGCTCGCTCGACTTGTAGAACGAGTAGCCGCCGGCGTGCTGGTTGAGGATCGCGCAGTAGTCCTCGACGCCCAGGTAGTTGATCCACGAAGCCTCGACCGCCTCCGGGTGGTCGATGACGTACTCGTGGCGCTCAGAGTCGAAATGCCCGTGCCTCACGCCGACACCACCTGCTTGGCCCAGGCCAGCAGCTCTTGGGCCCGCTGAAGGGTTTCGGCCTCGACGAACAGCCGCAGCACCGGCTCGGTGCCGGAGAAGCGCAGCAGCACCCACGAGTCGCCCGGCAGATACAGCTTGATGCCGTCGAAGGAGTCGACGCGCGAGACCGGCTGCCCGGCCACCTCGGTCAAGACCGCCGGGTCGAGGCGGCGCGGCACCTCGACGCGCATCTGCGGCGTGGCCGGCACGCCCGCCTCCAGCGAGTAGAGCCGCCCGACGCGCTCGTAGATGCGCTCGCGCAGTTGCGTGATCGACCGGCCGGTGCGGGCCAGCATCTCGACCACCAGCGCGCAGGCGAAGACGCCGTCCTTGCCCAGGATGTGGCCGCGGATCGTCAAGCCGCCCGACGACTCGCCGCCGAGCACGCAGTCGTGCTCCAACATGGCGGCGGTGACGTGTTTGAAGCCGACCGGCACCTCGTAGCACTCCTCGCCGAAGGCCTTCGCCAAGCGGTCCAGCAGATGCGTCGTCGCCAAGTTGCGGACGACGCCGCCGCGCTCGCCGCGCACCTCGTGCAGATACCAGTAGATCAACAACAAGAGGTCGTTGGTCGAGATGTACTCGCCGGACTCGTCGACGATGGCGATACGGTCGGCGTCGCCGTCGGTCGCCATGCCCAGGTCGTAGCGCCCGGTGGAGCGGATCGTCTCGATCATCGCCGACAGCGCCTCCTCGTCGGGGGCCGGCGAGCGGCCGCCGAACAGCGGGTTGTGGCGCTCGTGGATGAACTCGACCCGTGCCCGGGCGTCGGACAGGATCATGCCGAGCGTGCGCTGGGAGGTGCCGTACATCGGGTCGACGATGACGTGGAGCCCGGCTTGGCGCATCGCCTCGACGTCGACGATCTTCTCGATGGCGTCGACGTAGTCGTTGGTCAAGTCGACCACCCTCACCATGCCGGTGGCCAGAGCCGTCTCGTACGACAGCGCGATGATGTCGGCGTTGCGCAGCGCGTTGGCCTCGGCCGAATAGCGGTTGGTCTCGTCGTCCAGCGGCAGCGAGCCGTCGGCCCGGAAGACTTTCAGGCCGTTCCACTGCGGCGGGTTGTGCGAGGCGGTGAAGACCAGCCCGTAGGCGCAGCCCAGGTGGGGCGCGGCGAACGTCACCATCGGCGTGGGCACGTCGTCGGGCAGGATCGTGACGGGGATGTCGTTGCCGGCGAAGACCTCGGCGGCCGTACGCACGCTCTCGGCCGACAGGAAGCGCCGGTCGCCGCCGATGACGACGCCCTTGGCCTCCAACCCGCGCCGGGTCGTCTCGTTGGCGATCGCCTGGCACAGCCGCCGGACGTTGTGCAGGGTGAACCCCTCGCCGATGCGCGCCCGCCAGCCGCCGGTGCCGAAGGCGATCTCGCCGGTCTCGACCTCGCGGTGGGGCGAGAACAGCCGCTTCAAGACGATGTCGCCGGCCGCCCGCAACTCCTCGGGGGTGTTGATGCCCTGCACCTCGTCGGTGTCTGTGGTGACGTACGAGGCCGTCTTGACGCCCTGGCCGATCAACCGTTTGGCCAGCTCGGTCAGGCGGTGCTCGCCGACTTGGGCCATCTCGTCCAACTGCGGGATCAGCAGCGCCGAGTCGACGATGTAGGCCCCGACGTTGATCTCTTTGACCTGGCGGGTGGCGTCGTCCAAGTCGCTCGACTCGACGATGCCGGCCACCGCCCCCGTCTCGTCGCGGACGATGCGGCCGTAGTGGCCCGGCTCGTCCAGCCGGGCCGACAGCAGCGAGAACTTGGCCTTCTTCAAGCGGTGGCGGTTGCGCAGCCCCTTGAGGGAGTCGGCCCGCAGCAGCGGCGTGTCGCCGTAGGCGATCAACACGTCGCCGGCGAAATCGGCCAGCTCGAAGCGGGCGCAGCGCACGGCGTCGCCGGTGCCGGCCTGGACGGTTTGAACGACGTAGTTCCACGAGTCCCCCAGCGCCTCGCGGACCGAGTCGTCGTGCTCGTCCACCACCACGACGATGTCGGGGCGGCGCACCACCGAGGCGACGTTGCGCAGCACCAACTCGATGACGGTGGCGTTGCCCAGCGGTTTGAGCAGCAGATCTCGGGTCGCCTGGTCGTGTCCGGCGGCCAGCACCACAGCTTTGATCGGTCTCATCGTTTCCTTATTCTCACAGGTCTTCCTCGACGGGCCCTGTGCCCGCCGACGGCAGCGCCGGCCCCCAAGCCGGCGACTCGGGATCAGCCCTTGACGGCGCCCGCCACCAAGCCGGACGTCATCCGGCCCTGGACCAGCAGGAAGAAGATGATCACCGGCACGGCCACCAGCGTGGACGCCGCCATCACCTGCCCCCAGTCGGTCTCGCGGGTGGCCGAGGACTGGATGAACGTGCGCAGCCACAGCGGCAGCGTCCGCGCGGCCTCGGACTGCATGATCACCAACGCGATGGTGAACTCGTTCCAGCACTGCAGGAAGGCGTAGACGCCAGACGCCACCAAACCGGGCGCCAGCAGCGGGAACGTGATGCGGAAGAAGGCCCCCGTGCGGGAGCAGCCGTCCACCATGGCGGCCTCCTCCAAGTCGGCGGGCACCCCGGCCACGAAACCGCGCAGCATCCAGACCGTGAACGGGATGACGGCGGCGGTGTAGAGCACCGACAAGCCGACGACGTTGTTCAGCAGGCCGACGCTCGACAGCAGCTTGTACTGGGCGATGAACAGGCCCTCGGCCGGCAGCATCTGGATGAACAGCACCGCCAGCACGAAGCTGGTGCGGCCCTTGAAGTGGTAGCGGCTGATCGCCAGCGCCGCGCAGAAGGCGAACAGCAGGCAGAAGAAGACCGCCACCAGCGTCACCAGCAGCGAATTGCCCAAGGCGCGGAAGAACGTCCCGGAGGCCAGCACGGCGGCGAAGTTGTCCAGCGAGGCGCCCAGCGGGAAGAAGGTCGGCGTCGTCGAGGTCAGCACGACGTTGGGCAGCAGCGAGGAGCTGAGCATCCAATACACGGGGAACACCCACACCAAGGCGATGGCGACGGCCGCCACGGAGGCGACCACCTTGCCGGGGCGGAGCTTGTCTTTGGCTTTGGCGGCCATCACTGGTCCTCCTTCATCAGCGAGCGCACATAGGGCGCGGACAGCAGCATCGTCAACAGCAGCACGAACACCGACATGGCCGCGGCCATTCCGAAATCGCCCGAGCCGACGCCCGTGCGATAGATGAACGTGCCCAGCAGGTTGGTCGACGAGTAGTCGGCGCCGGCGTCCTGCAGCATCTGGATTTGGGTGAAGACGCGCAGGTCCCAGATGACCTGCAGCAGCAAGACGATCATCAGCACCGGCCGGATCATCGGCAGGATGATCGACGTGAAGCGCTGGACGCCGGTGGCGCCGTCGACTTCGGCGGCCTCCAGGATTTCGGGGGCGACCTGCGTCAAACCGGCGAACACCGAGAAGGCGACGAACGGCACCGACATCCAAACCACGATGACCGTGCCGACGAAGTAGAAGCTGAGGGGGTTCTCCAGCCAGTTGTGGCCGGTGAAGTCGAAGCCGAGGCTGGTCAGCAGCCAGTTGACGACGCCGTGGTGCCAGTTGAACAGCCACAGCCACACCGTCATGGCGGCGACCACCGGCATGGCCCAGGCCAGCAGCATCGCGACCTGGATGGCGAGCCGGGCGGCTTTGGCGGCGGCGTTCATCAGCAGGGCGATGGCGACGCCGAGGGCCACGGTGACGACGGCGTTGACCAGGCAGAAGGCGATCGAGCGGCCGATGACCGCCCAACTGTCGGGGTCGGCGAAGACTTGGGCGTAATTGTCCAGGCCGACGAAGTCGGGTGGCTGCCCGAACTGCTGCTTGAGGCCGTAGTGGTTGAGGGAGGTCCAAAGCTGCCAGCCGACCGGATAGGCCAGCGCCAGCAGCAGCACCGCTATGGCCGGGGTCAGCAGCGCGTAGGGCGCGATGTGGAAGCGTTTCATGTGTTGTGTCCTGGGTCCTC
>JAISUF010000110.1 GCA_031272195.1 Propionibacteriaceae bacterium | reverse complement strand
ACGTGGATCGAGATGAAGCGCAACGACATCGACGCCATCCGGCTGCGCCCGCACCCGCACGAGTTCGAGATGTACTTCGACATCTGATCCGCCCGACGCGACGCGAAAGCCGCCCCCGGCCATCCGGTGGGCGGCTTTCGCGTCGTTTGGGCAAGGGCCGTTGGCGTCACAGCGGTTCGCGCCTACTCACAACTGCCCATGTCCGGGCGGCTCGCGGAAACCAGCCTGAAACTGCCCTGTGGCTAGGCTTGACGCAGCCAACTGAAAAGGGGACCCCCATGAGAACCACAACCCTGTCCTTGGTCGCCGCCCTGGCCGTCGCGCTGACGCCGCTGTCCGCGCCTGGCGCCCAGGCCGCCGCCGACGCCTACTCGAACACTGCGGCCACCGCCGTCGTCGCCCCGCTCGGCCAACCGGTGGCCTTCGGCGCGCCACAGCCCAACGCCACCGAGAAGACCAACGTCGCCAATCAGTGGTACAAGTTCACCATCGAGACGCCGTCGCTGGTGACGATCTCCGCCACCGCCCCGGCCCCCGCCTATGACTCGGCCAACACGATGTCGGTCACCGCCTACTACGCCGACGCCACCACGATCCTGCCCGACCTGAGCGGCCAAGGCGGCTATTTCCGCGTCGCCAGCGACACCATGCCCACCGACCAGAGGCTGCTCAAACTGATGCCGGGCGACTACTACGTGAACGGCTCCAACACCATCACGTCGCAGAACGGCTACGCCGTGCTGACGGTCACCGCCCAACCGACCGCCGCCGACACTGGCGGCGAGCCGAACGACTCCCCGGACTCGGCCAAGTTCGTCCAATTCGGAACGACCTACACCGGCAACATCGGCTACGCCGTCAACTACATCTCCATCCCGGTGTCGACCCCGCCGGACAGTTCAACGATCTACTCGGTGACGTATTCGACCCACGACCGCGACGACTACTACCTGGTGAAGATCCCCCAAGACAACTACAAGCTGAAGGGCGTTTTCACCGTTGCCGGCTCCGGCACGCCCAACTCCGTCACGGCCCAGTTCGAGACGTCGTCGCGCACCAGCCTGGTCTACGAGGGCATCCAAACCCTCAGCGACGCCACGCCGGTGACGATGACGTCCACCTTCTTGAAGAAGGGCACCTACATCCTCCACATAACCTCCGGCACGGCCGTCACCGAATACACCTTCCAATTGACGGTGGTGAAGACGCCGGTCAAGGCGATCAAGCTGTCCAAGACGAAGCTGACGCTGAAGAAGGGCAAGTCGGCCACCCTCAAGGCCACCGTCAAGCCCCGCGGCGCCACCGCCACCGTCAAGTGGAGTTCCTCCAACTCGAAGATCGCCAAGGTCAACTCCAAAGGCAAAGTCACCGCCAAGAAGAAGGGCAAGGCCTACATCTACGCCAAGGCCGACGGCAAGTCCGCCAAGTGCAAAGTCACCGTCAAGTAGGACGGTCGACTTCTAAGGCTTCAAGCGCCAAAACGCTACTCGTCGACGCCATCGACGAGGCACCCGCCGCCTTCTACCGCAAACGCCACTTCAAGCCATTCGCCGACAACCCGCTGCGCCTCTACCACCCCCTGCGCCCCCGTTGAAGGGTTCGCACCAGGAGCCGTGTCGGACCCGAGTTGGGTCAAAGGTGTTAGTGCCCTGGCGGCTGCGTTTGTATGGAGTCTAGGAGTTTCTGCTTGTCGGAGCTGATTTCTGGCGGGATGGTCGTGGTGACGCCGTTGGCGCGGATGGTGGCGGAGCGCAGCGGGCGTGGGGCGCGGACGACGCGGCGGATGGTCCAGCCGGTCCGGTTCTGGATCTCGCGGGAGACGGCGAGAGCCGCGAATACGATCGTCAAGTGAGTCTCGATCGCGTCGCGCGTGCGGGCGAAAAGGGGCCGGGCGGCCAGATCCGACTTGGAGATCCGGAACGATTCTTCGATGTGCCACAGGTCGTGGTAGCGGGCGATCAACTCTGTCGCGGGCATGCCGCCGGCCGGGATGTTCGTGGCGTAGCCTTTCAGCCCGGCCAGCCGGCGGGCCCGGGCCAGCCCCGCCAGGTCGAGGCTGAGGCTGTCCCCCGAGGTCTTCACGAACCGGGGCTTGCGGGCCTGTTTCTCGCCGGCGATCACGGCCCTGGCCCGGTTCTCCTGCGCGGTGAGCGTGCGGTTGTCCCGGGCGAACCGCTTCGCCGAGAACTCCCACACGGCCCGCCACGAGCCCGGGTGCTCGTCAGGGTCCCAGGCGGGCTCGGCCTTCACGTGCGGGTCGTTCTCAGTGCTCGCGCCCGTCTTCGGCGTGAGCGTGTCGATGATCTGGCCGTCCTCGAACGCGTCGCCGTGCCAGCGGAAGTGCGAGGCGAGGTCGGCGGGCGCCTTCACCATGCGAGACCCGACGATGAACCGATACCCGGCCTCGTCCAGAGCTTTCAAGTTGTCCGCCGACAGCATGCCGGCGTCCGCCACGACGACGAGCCGCTGTTTGCCGCACCTCTTCGCATACTGTTCGACGATCGGGACGATCGTGTGCTTCTCGGCCTTGTTCCCCTCGAAACAACCAATCTCTAAAGGGAACCCGCCCCGGTCCGCCAGCAGCCCGACCGTCACCTGCGGGTCCACGCTGCGCTCCTTGGAATATCCGACTTTGCGGAACCCGTCCTCCTTGGCCGCCGTGGTACGCAGCGTCGTGACGTCGTAGAGGATCAGGCTCAGATCCCCGAACACGGCGGCGTGCTGGCCGCACAGCCCGGCCAGCCGGTCCCGATAGCGCCCGTCCGAGCATCGCCCCAGCGTCCGCTTCCTGGTCGGCAGACTCCCCTCGGGGCGGCCCAGCTCTGCCAGAACCCGGCCCGCATCCGACAGACTGGCCGGCTCCACGACCCGCACGATCACCAAGTCCCGGAACACCGCATCGGAGAGGTCGTCGAACCCCAAAGCGGCCCACACGCCCGCGATCGCGTCATACAACACTCGCGAGCACGTTCCCACCACGACCGGCGGCGGGACCGCGCGCCGCCGCCCGGCCGGCTTTGGCCCGTCGAACAGGGCCGACTC
>JAISUF010000094.1 GCA_031272195.1 Propionibacteriaceae bacterium | reverse complement strand
ATGGAGGAGATCCTCAAGATTTCCGACGAGGTGACGATCATGCGCGACGGCCGCCACGTCGGCACGTGGAACGCCGCCGAGCTGACAACCGAGCTGATCATCAACCGGATGGTCGGCCGCGATCTGACCAACCGCTTCCCGCCCCGCCACGACGAGCACTCCCAAGAGGTCGTGCTCAAGGTGGACCACCTGACGTCCACGGCCGCGCGCTCGTTCAAGGACGTCTCGTTCGAGTTGCGCCGCGGCGAGATCCTGGGCATCGGCGGGCTGGTCGGCGCCCAGCGCACCGAGTTGGTCGAGTCGATCTTCGGCCTGCGCGGCATCGCCTCGGGCACGATCAGCAAGGACGGGCAGGTGCTGGCCAACAGCAACCCGAAGAAGAGCAAGCAGAACGGTTTCGCCCTGCTGACCGAGGAGCGCCGCGCCACCGGCATCATCCCGATGCTGTCGGTCTGCGACAACACGGTGGTCGCCAACCAGAAGAATTACTCCCGCTTCGGCGTCATTTCCGACGGCAAGCGCCGCCAGGCGGCCGAGGAGATGCGCCAGGAGTTGCGCATCAAGACTCCCACCATCGACACCGAAATCGCCGACTTGTCCGGCGGCAACCAGCAGAAAGTGCTGGTCGGACGGTGGCTGTTGACCAATCCTGACATTTTGATCCTCGACGAGCCGACCCGCGGTATCGACGTGGGCGCCAAGTATGAGATCTACACCTTGATCCAGAATCTGACCCGGCAGGGAAAGAGCATCATCATGATCTCCTCGGAGATGCCGGAGCTGTTGGGCGTCTCCGACCGCATCATGGTGATGTGCGAGGGCCGCGTCTCCGGATTCTTGAACGATCCAAGCGAATTTTCACAAGTCGAAGTCATGCGGCTGGCCACCAGCTTCATGGGCAAATAGAGCGAAGGACGAGAAGTGACGAATCCCAACAACGAAGAGTCCCAGACCGGCTCGGCGCTGGACGTCGACGCCTCCGGCGCGGCGGTCGCCAAGCCCGCCGCCAAGAGCCTGAGCCGACGCGCGCTGAGCGTCGGCTGGACGGCCGTGGGTGTGCTGTTCGCCGTTGTCGGCGGCCTGTGGCAGCACTTCTTCGACCACTCGGGCGTCAAGGACCTGCCGATCATCATCGCCATCATCGGCGTCGGCTTGGTCGTCTACGGCGTGGCCGGGCTGGTCGGCCGCTCCAGCACGGGGCTGGTCGAATTGTCCGGCTCGAAGGCCGGCTCGTTCATCCTCGACAACGCGATCATCTTGGCCATGCTCGCCTTCGTGGTGGCGTTGTGCGTCATCAAGCCGAACTTCATGCAGGTGAACGTCGTCGCCGATATTTTGACGCAATCCTCGCCGAAGATGTTCATCGCCTTGGGCGTCAGCTTCTCGCTGATCATCGCCGGCACGGACCTGTCGGCGGGGCGCTTGGTCGGCGTCTCGGCGGTCGTCGTGGCGTCCCTCATCCAAAAGCCCGATTACGCCAGCAAGTTCTGGCCGGGTCTGGGCGAGTGGTTCATTCTGTGGCCGATCCTGGTGGCGATAGTGGCCTGCGCCGTGTTCGGACTACTCAACGGATTCTTGGTGGCCCAATTCAAGATGCACCCGTTCATCGCCACTTTGGCGGTGCAGGTTATCGCCTACGGCGCCGTCTCGCTGTATTTCGCCAAGCCGCCGACCAACGGCCAGCCGATCGGCGAGTTGCGTCCCGACTTCACCGCCTTGGGGCAGACCAAACTGGCCGGCGGCGAGGGGTTCGGCTGGCTCGACACCCTGCTGGGCACCGACTTCCGCGGCATCTCGATCTTGGTGGTTTACGCGCTGGTGGCCTGCGCGGTGATCTGGTTCGTGCTGAACAAGACGACCTTCGGCAAGAACGTCTACGCCGTCGGCGGCAACCCCGAGGCGGCCCGCGTGTCCGGCGTCAACTCGTATCTGACGATCATCATCATCTTCGTGCTGGGCGCGGTGATGTACGCCTTCGGCGGCATCATGGAGGCGGCCCGCACCGGCGGCGCCACCAACAACTACGGCAACGGCTACGAGCTGGACGCCATCGCCGCCTGCGTGGTCGGCGGCGTCTCGCTGGCCGGCGGCATCGGCAAGGTGAAGGGCATCATCATCGGCGTCCTGACCTTCCAGATCATCGCCTACGGTTTGGTGTTCATCTCCGTCAACGCCTACTACCAGCAGATCATCAAGGGCATCATCATCGCGGTGGCCGTCGCCCTCGACTTGGCCAAGTACAACCGCCGCTGACAGGGGCGGCGTCAGGGGTTGGCCAGGGGTTTCCCCGCTGGTCCGGGCTTGGGCGATACGGGACAATGGGGGGTGTTGACAAGCCCAGAAAGGCCGAACATGACCGAGCAGAACCAAGCTCCCAGCCAGCCCGCAGACGCTCCCGGCGCAGAGTTGCCCGCCGTCGAGACACCCCTCACCGATCCGGTCGGTGGCGCGCCCGTGAACACTCCCGAGACGCCGGGCTGGCCAGGTCAAAGCAGTGAGGTTTCGCTGTCCGAGTCGGAGGCGATTTCGCCCCCTGCGGGGGCGAGCGGCCTTCCCCACGCCGATACGGTTGTGACGCCTCCCGCCGCGGCGAGCGCCGCACCCCCGAGCGCGTCCAGCGCCGCCACTCCTCCGAGCGAGCCCAGCACCGCCGTGCCGCCGCTGGCGTCCAGCACCTATCCGGCGCCGTCGCCCTTGGACTTGCCGCCGCTCGACCCGTGGGCGGGCATCCCGCCGACGCTGCCAGCCCCGCCGACCGTCGCCGGCGACGACACGCCGTCCTTCCCGGCCAGCGCCCAGACCGTCGGCTTCTCAACCCAGCCGACCGACGACGCGACCGCCGGTCCGGCCAGCGCGCCGCCCGCGTCCCAGCAGACCCCGTACCAGCCGCCGCAGACCCCCTACGCGACGCCGCCGACGACCGCGTCCCAGCCGTGGGGCGCGACGCCGCAGCAGGCCGCCAACCAGCCGCCCGGCGCCAGCAGTTGGACCCAACAGGCCTACGACACCTACCCCGGCGCCAACCCCGCCGGAGGCTACGCCCAGCCAGGGCCGCAGTCGTTCACCGGCCAGTACACCCCCTACAACCCCGGGCCGTACGCGGTCGGCCAGCCGCCCGCCTACCAGCAGCTCGTCCCCAGCAACGCGATCACGCCCGACGCCATGACGTGGGCGTCGGCGTCGCATTGGATCACGATCTTCTCCAACTTCGTCGGCCCCCTGATCATCCTGCTGACCAAAGGCAGCGAGAACACGTTCGTGCGCGACCAGGCGGTCGAGTCGCTGAACTTCCAGATCACCATGCTGATCGCCTACGTCGCCTCGTTCATTCTGACGGGGATTGCCATTGGCGTCCTCGGGCTGATCTTCTTCCCGATCGCGGCGCTGGTTTTCGTCATCATCGCCGCCGTCGCCGCCTCCAAAGGCCAGGCCTACCGCTACCCGATCTGCCTGCGCCTGATCAAGTGACGCCGCGTGGTCGGCGGGCGGTGTCGCGGATCGTCTGCGGCCGGTGCGCACCGACATCGGGCGTGGTGAGCCCTCGGCGAACGCGGTGGGCGCGCGCCAGGGGCCGACCGCAGAGCCTATACACTGGGGGACGTGCTGGACCCGGTGGACGTTTGTGACGACCCCGGCCCCCGCGACCACTGCGGGGTGGTGGGGGTTTGGGCGCCCGGTGAGGATGTTTCCAAACTGACGTATTACGGGCTGTTCGCCCTGCAACACCGGGGGCAGGAGTCGGCCGGCATGGCCGTCTCCAACGGGCAGCGATTGATGGTCGTCAAAGACATGGGGCTGGTGTCGCAGGTCTTCGACGAGCCGGCCCTCAACTCGCTGCGCGGCCATCTGGCCGTCGGCCACGTCCGCTATTCGACGACCGGCGCCTCGACGTGGGGCAACGCCCAGCCGACCTTCCGCGGCACCACCGACGGGCAGGGCATGGCCCTGGCCCACAACGGCAACCTGACCAACACCGACCAGTTGCAAGACTGGCTGGACGAGTTGGACGCCGCCCACGGCGTGCCCCGCAAAGACTCGATGGACTCCACCTCCGACACCGCCCTGATGGCCGCCCTGTTCGCCCTCAACTCGGCCGAGGGCGTGCGCAAAGCGGCCCTGAAAGTGCTGCCGAAGCTGGTCGGCGCGTTCTGCTTGACGTTCTGCGACGAGACGACGCTCTACGCCGCCCGCGACCCGCAAGGCCTGCACCCGCTGGTCTTGGGACGGCTGGAGCGCGGCTGGGTGGTCGCCTCGGAGACGGCCGCCTTGGACATCGTCGGCGCGACGCTGATCCGCGAAGTCGAGCCGGGCGAGCTGATCACCGTCAACGAGGCCGGCCTGCACTCCGACCGCTTCGCCGAGGCGACCCCGCACGGCTGCCTGTTCGAACACGTCTACCTGGCCCGACCCGACTCGCTGGTGTCGGGCCGGCGCATCCACCTAGTCCGCAAAGAGATCGGCCGCACGCTGGCCCTGGAAGCGCCCGTCGACGCCGACCTCGTCATCCCGACCCCCGAATCGGGCACGCCGTCGGCCATTGGCTACGCGGAGGCCTCCGGCATCCCCTACGGACAGGGCCTGGTGAAGAACTCGTACGTCGGACGCACGTTCATCCAGCCCTCGCAAACCATCCGCCAACTCGGCATCCGCCTGAAGCTCAACCCGATCCGCGAGGTGGTGGACGGCAAACGCCTGATCGTGGTGGACGACTCGATCGTGCGCGGCAACACCCAGCGGGCGCTGGTCAAAATGCTGCGCGAGGCGGGCGCGGCCGAGGTGCACGTGCGAATCTCGTCGCCGCCGGTGCAGTGGCCCTGCTTTTTCGGCATCGACTTCGCCACCCGCGCCGAGCTGATCGCGCCCGGCCTGACCGTCGAGGAGATCTGCCGCTCGATCGGGGCCGACACGCTGGCCTACATCTCGCTGGAGGGCTTGGTGGCCAGCACGGGCATTCCGATGCGCCGACTGTGCCGGGCCTGCTTCGACGGCGAATATCCCGTCCACATCCCCCCCGACCGCGTGGCGCAACTCGGTTTGGAGGAGAAATATGGCTGCTGACGAGGCTGTTTCGGATCGGGCGCCGGCAGGCGTTGCCGGGCCGGGCCAAACCGGGGCGGGAGATGCCGGGCCGAGGCCTTCGACAGGCGACCAGGCCGACTCGGCGTACGCCTTGGCCGGCGTGGACATCGCCGCCGGGGATCGGGCCGTCGAGTTGATGAAGGCGTCGGTGGCGCGGGCCACCCGCCCGGAGGTGATGGGCGGCCTGGGCGGTTTCGCCGGGCTGTTCGACGCGGCCGCTTTGGCGAGCTACCGCCATCCGGTGTTGGCCACCTCGACCGACGGCGTCGGCACGAAAGTCGACATCGCCCGGCGGCTGGGCGTTTACGACACCATCGGCTACGACCTCGTCGGCATGCTGATCGACGACCTGGTGGTGGTCGGCGCCGAGCCGCTGTTCATGACCGACTACATCGCCTGCGGCAAAGTCTTCCCCGAGCGGATCGCCGCCATCGTGTCCGGCGTGGCGGCCGCCTGCGCGGCCAACAACGTCGCCCTGGTCGGCGGCGAGACGGCCGAGCACCCCGGCCTGCTGGAGCCCGACGAGTTCGACATCGCCGGGGCCACCACCGGCGTCGCCGAGGCCGACGCCCTGCTCGGTCCGCAGCGCCTTGTGGCCGGCGACTTGGTCTTGGCGCTGGCTTCGTCAGGGCTTCACTCCAACGGATACTCCCTTGTCAGGAAGGTGTTGCTGGACGATCCGGCGGCCCTGCAGCGGACGGTGCCGGAACTGGGCCGGACCCTCGGCGAGGAGCTGTTGGAGCCGACGAGGGTCTACGCCGCCGACCTCTTGGCGATGTTGGACGCTGCCCAGGCCCACGCCATGAGCCACATCACCGGCGGCGGCCTGGCCAACAACCTGGCCCGCGTCATCCCCGACCACCTGACAGCCGAGATCGACCGCTCGACCTGGCGGCCGGCGCCGATCTTCCAACTGGTGCAAGACGTCGGCCGCGTCAGCCAGGCCGACATCGAGGCGACGCTCAACATGGGCGTCGGCATGGCCGTGGTGCTGCCCGCGTCGTCGGTCGGCGCGGCCCGAGCTGTGCTGGCCCGACGCGGCGTCGAATCCTGGCTGTGCGGCAGCCTGCGCGCCTCGGCCCCCGCCGACCCGCGCGTCGCCATGCTCGGCAGCCATCCGCGCTGAGCGCCCAGCCCGGCCTGACGACCCCTGCGCCGGGAGCATCAACGCTGCGGGCGGCGCACCGGGGACAGTCGCGGCCCGTCCGGAGACCATCGCGCGCTGAGCGACGGCCCGCGTTATTTGGTAGTCTGGGTCCACGAAGAGATTCCAAGAAGTCGCGGCATAGACCGCTTGAGTACAGGCGAGGGGGCTGACCCGGACTATGGGGCGCGGCCGTGCAAAGGCGAAGCAGACGAAAGTCGCTCGTGATCTGAAATACCGTTCGGTGGACACCGACTTCGCGTCTTTGGAACGCGAACTGCGCGGCGACCCCTGGGACGATCCAAGACCCGTCGCGGAGGAGCCAGACCCCTACGCCGAGCTGGCCGAGCGCTACGCCGACCTGCACGACGGCGAAACCCGCTGACCGGCGCCCCCCCGCTCAGGCCAGCCGCTCCGACAGCTCCAGCCAAGCCGTCTCCAAGGCCTCGCGCCGAGTGGTGGCTTCTTCCAGGGCCTGGGTGAGCTTGAGTAGTTCTTCGTAGTCGCTGGCGTGCTCGGCCAAACGGGCCTGCAACTCGGCGACGCGCGCCTCGGCTTTGGCTAGCTGGCTCTCGGTCCGGGCCAGGTCTTTGCGGGCCTGACGGGCCTGCGCCGGCGTCAGCGCCTCCTGGCCGTCGCCGGCCGAAGCCCCCGGCCCAGCTCCAGACGCCCCATCAGCTCGCGTCGCGCCAGCCGACCCGCTGCGGACGGCCGCCCCAAGCCCCGCCGATCCCGAGGCCCCCGAAGCCCCCGGCCCGGCCCCAGACGGCTTGCCGGGCCGGTCGGACGACGCCTCCCCGGCCCGCTGGCGCAGCCTCAGATACTCGTCCACGCCGCCCGGCAGCAGGACGCAGCGGCCGTCGCCGAGCAGCGCGTACTCCACATCGCAGACCCGCTCCAGGAAATAGCGGTCGTGGGAGACGGCGATCAGCGTGCCCGGCCACGAGTCGAGATAGTCCTCGATGACGGTCAACGTGTCGATGTCGAGGTCGTTGGTCGGCTCGTCCAGCAGCAGGACGTTCGGCTCCTCCAACAGCAGCCGCAAGAATTGCAAACGGCGCCGCTCGCCGCCGGACAAATCGCCGATCCGGGCCGTCAGGCGGTTGCCGGTGAAGCCGAACTCCTCCAGCAGCGCCGAAGCCGACGCCTCCCGGCCGGTGGCCAGCTTGGTTCGCCGCTTCAGCCGCTCGACCGATTGCAGGACGCGGTCGTCGTCGTCCAGCTCGGCGACCGCCTGCGAGAGGTGGCCGATGCGCAGCGTCTTGCCCTGTTTGACCTTGCCAGCGGTCGGTTCGACGGCGTGGTCGAGAAGGTTGAGCAGGGTCGTCTTGCCCGACCCGTTGACGCCGATCAGGCCGATCCGGTCGCCCGGCCCGATCGACCAGTCCAGGTGGTCGAAGAGGACGCGACCGCCGGGCAGGGCGTAGCTCATCGCGTGCAGGTCGAAGACGTCCTTGCCCAGCCGGGTGGTGGCGAACTCCTTGAGGGCCAGCTTGTCGCGCGGCTCCGGCTCGTCGGCGATCAGCGTGTTGGCGGCGTCGATGCGGAACTTCGGTTTGGACGTCCGGGCCGGCGGGCCGCGCCGCAGCCAGGCCAACTCCTTGCGCAGGATGTTCTGGCGGCGCGACTCGTTGGCGGCGGCGATCCGGGCCCGCTCGGCCCGCGCCAGGACGTAGGCCGCGTAGCCGCCCTCGTAGGAGTCGACCTGGGCGTCGTGGACCTCCCAGATGTGGTTGCAGATCGCGTCGAGAAACCAGCGGTCGTGGCTGACCACCAGCATCGCCGTGCCCTTCGACTGCAAATGGTTGAGGTGTTCGGCCAGCCAGGCGACCCCCTCGACGTCGAGGTGGTTGGTCGGCTCGTCTAACACCAGCAGGTCGTGCCCGCCCAGCAGCAGCCCCGTCAGGGCGACGCGGCGGCGCTCCCCGCCGGACAGCTCGGCGACGGGCCTGGCCAGCGGGTCGCCGCCGTCCTCGCCGCGCGACGGCGCTGTGGCCCCAGACTGGCCAGACCGCCCCCCGGCGCCGCCTGGGCCGGTCGCCGACCCGTCACCCGGCGAACCGGCGTCGGTCGCCGCGCCGTTTAGCCCGCTCGTCAACAAGAACCGCTCGACCAGTTGGCGGGAGTGGGCGTCGGCGGCCCAAACGTGGTCGGGGCGGCCGCCGACGATGGCGTCGCGGATGGTTGCTCCGGGGGCGAAGTCGTCGGCCTGGCCCAAGTAGCCCAGCGACAGCGCGTTGGAGCGCGTCACCTGGCCCGAATCCGGATCGAGGCGGCCGGTCAACAGCCGCAGCAGCGTCGTCTTGCCGTCGCCGTTGCGGCCGACGACGCCGATGACGTCGGCGGTCGACAGGCCGAGACTGACTTCGTCCAGCAGGACGCGAGTGCCGAAGGCGATCGAGATCTTCTCGGCGTTGACGAGGTTGCCCATGCGGCCGATCAGCGCCCGCGCAACGCCTTGGCCGCGCCCTTCGGCGCCACCAGCGGGCCCTTCGGCGCGGGGACGCGGGGACGGACGGCGTCGAGGGCTTTGAGCCGCTGGTTGACCTCCGCGACTTGGCTGACGCGGATCGCCTTGGGCAGGTGGTTGAGGTGTTTGGCCAGTTTCTCCAGCGGCACCTGGCCGTCTTGGTCGCCCATCATGATCGTCGTCACCGGGACGCCGAGGGCCACCTGCTCGTGCTTCTTGGCCTCCGATTGCAGCATCGACTTGACGCGGGCCGCCGAGCCCTCGCCGATCAACACGATGCCGGGGCGTCCGACGGCGCGGTGGACGGCGTCGAACTGGCGGTTGGCGGTGATCACGCCGGAGTGCGTCCAGGCCTTCTTGTTGAGCATCGACAGCGCCACCTCGGCCGATCCGGGTTTGCCGGCGAACCGCTTGTAGGTGCCGCGCTTGGCCAGCCAGACCAGCAGGTAGAGGGCGGCCAGGACGCCGGTGACCAACCCGAAGATCAGCCACAGCCACCACATGCGCGGCTGGAGCACTCCGCCGACCACGGCGACCAGCGCCCACACCACGACGAGCGCGCCGATCAGCTTCCAGCGGGCGCTCGGATCGACCTCGACGGTCATCTTGACGGTCTGGGTGATCTGCTTGAACCAGCCCCAGTCCTTGGGGTCGTTGGAGTTCTTCTTCGCCAACTTGGCGGCCTTCAGCTCCGCCTTCTGTTTGGCGGCCAGCTCTTTGGCCCTCTCACTCGCCATCCGACTCTCCTAGGTGCGCAGACCAGGTGATTCTACCAGCGGGCGCCCGCCCCAGCGGCGCAGTCGGGGAACCAGTCCGCCGGGTGGCGTATGGTTTCCCCTATGAGTGAGCTTGCTGCCCGTATCGACGACGTGTTGCCCCAAGTCATGGCCGATTTCAAGACCTTGATCGGCATCCCGTCGGTGTCTTCCCTGCCCTACTGCCAGCCGGACGTCAAACGCACCGCCACGGCCATCGTCAAATGGGTCAGGGCGCTCGGCTGCCGCGACGTCCAAATCGTCCAAGAGGGCGGCCAGCCCGCCGTCATCGCCAACTTCCCCGGCCCGAAGGGCACTCCGACGGTCTGCCTGTACGCCCACCACGACGTCCAGCCGATCGGCGACTCCTCGGCCTGGACGACGCCCGCCTTCGAAGCCGAGGTCCGCGACGGCCGCCTCTACGGGCGCGGCGCGGCCGACGACAAGTGCGGCGTCATGGCCCACCTGGCGGCACTGCGGGCCTTCGCCGGGAAACCGCCGGTCGGCGTCAAACTGTTCATCGAGGGCGAGGAGGAGATCGGCTCGCCGTCCCTGCCCGACATCTTGGCCAAACACCGCGACGCGCTGGCCGCCGACGTGTTCGTCATCGCCGACTCCGGCAACTGGGACGTCGGCCGCCCCGCTTTGACGCGGACGCTGCGCGGCATGGCCGAATGCGTCGTGACGGTGCGCACGCTGGAGCACGGCGTCCACTCCGGCGAGTTCGGCGGCGTCGTGCCGGACGCCCTGACCGCCCTGTGCCGGCTGGTCGCCACCCTGCACGACGAGACCGGCGCGACAGCCGTCGAGGGGTTGCACGCCGAAGACGGCCCCGACCTGGACTATCCGCTCGACCGGCTGGCCCACGAGAGCGCCAAACTGCCCGGCACCCAGTGGGTCGGCCAGGGGTCGGCGGTGCGGCGGATGTGGAACGCGCCGTCCATCGCCGTGCTGGCCATCGACGCCACCCCCGTCGCCCAGGCTTCGAACACGCTGATACCGTCGGCACGGGCCAAGATCGGCCTGCGCGTCGCCCCCGGCGACGACTCTGGGCGAGCCCTCGACTGCCTCGTCGCCCACCTCAAAGCGCACGCCCCATGGGGGGCCGAGGTCGAGGTCGCCGACTTGCAGCACGGCCAGCCCTGCGTCGTCCCGACCGACGGCCCGGCCTGCCAGGCGGCCGTCGCCGCCATGACGGAGGCCTGGGGAGTCGAGCCGGTGTTCCTGGGGACGGGCGGCTCCATCCCGATGATCGCCGAGTTCCGCGACCGCTTCCCCGAGGCCGAAATCCTGTGCTGCGGGGCCTGCGACCCGGATTCGCGCATCCACGGCGTCGACGAGTCGCTCGATTTGGGCGACTTCCGCGCCTTCGCCTTGGCCGAAGCCCGCTTGCTGGAGAAGCTGGCCGCCGCCTGAGAGGTCAGACGCCGCGTGAGACGCCGGACGCCGCGTGAGACGCCGGATCCTGGCTGAGACCCGCCTGCCGACACCGGCCGCCGCCTGAGAGGCCAGATGCCGAGCCCCGCCACCGCGCCGCCGCCACCGCCGATCAGTCAACTCATAGCAGATTCATGAGACGGCCACTGGCGCGCGTCCTGCCTTGTGACTAGCCTGATTACTGAACATTCCCCCACCTGAGGAGGTTGGCGATGGCAGCCAAATTCGAACTGTACAAAGACGCCAAAGGCGAGTACCGCTGGCGCTTGAAGGCCAGCAACGGCCAGGTCATCGCCACCGGCGGCGAAGGCTACGCCAGCGCGGCGAACGCCAAGGCGGGTATCGCCAGCGTGCAGAAGAACGCGCCCACAGCCGAAATCGTCGAAGCCGCCAAGTAGCGCTCGCCCTCGCCCGTCGCTCACGGCGCGCCGACGGGCCGGTTGGCAGGCGCTGACGGCTGCCTGGGGCGCGTCGTCGCACCCCGTCGCGTGGACTTGGACCGTGTCGGACCATGCCTGGCGTTGGGCGCGTCGTCGCAACGGCGACGGCCATACAATGGGGCCATGACTTCGCTTTTCGACCCCATCGCGTTGCGCGGGCTGACGATCCGCAACCGGATTTTCCTGCCCCCGATGTGCCAATACCAGTGCGACGACCGCGACGGCGTGCCGACCGACTGGCACCTCGTCCACTACGGCTCGCTGGCGGCAGGCGGTTTCGGACTGGTGATCGCCGAGGCGGCGGGCGTCTGCCCGGAGGGCCGCATCACGCCGTGGTGCACCGGTTTCTGGAATGACGCCCAAGCCGAGGCCTGGGCCCGCATCGCCGCCTTCGCGCACCGCCAAGGGGCCGCCTTCGGCGTCCAACTCCAGCACGCCGGG
>JAISUF010000060.1 GCA_031272195.1 Propionibacteriaceae bacterium | reverse complement strand
AGCCTAGACCCCTTGTAATCTGGGCCGGTTCTTGACAACCTTAAGTGTTACGTGTTTCCTGACCCTCAAAAGGAGTGAGTCGACTTCATGGATTGGCGCCACAAGGCAGCCTGCCTCACAGAGGACCCCGAGCTGTTCTTCCCCGTTGGCAACACCGGCCCCGCCCTGGTTCAGATCGCGGAGGCCAAGAAGGTGTGCCGCCGCTGCGAGGTGCGCGAGGCGTGCCTGCAATGGGCGCTGGACGCCGGGCAGGACCACGGCGTGTGGGGCGGCCTCAGCGAAGACGAGCGGCGCTCGATGAAACGCCGCGCCGCCCGAATGCGGGTGCGCTCCAGCGCTTAATAGTTGACTCACAAGCCGTCGCAGGCCAATCACGGCCGAGTCGGCGACAAGCGACGGCACAGGCCACGGCCAAGCCGCGCCAGCTGGGCAGGGCCGTCAAACCAGGGATCAGTCCAGCAGGATCACCACGGTCGCCACTGTGCCCACGCCGTCGGGCCCTGTAGAAATCGTGAACTCGCCGTCCATGTCGTCGACCAGCGTCTTGACGATCGACAGTCCCAAGCTGGTCGAGGACTCCAGGGAGAACCCCTCCGGCAGCGGCTCGCCGGCGTTGATCACCGACACCCGCAGGGCGTGCTCGCGGCGCTGGGGCCGCACCAGCACCTCGCCCGAGCCCTTGCCCAAGCCGTGCTCGACGGCGTTCTGGATCAGCTCGGTCAACACCAGGGCCAGATTGGTCGCCACATCGGCCGACACCGCCCCGAACGTGCCCTCGCGGATCAGCCGGACTTTGCCGCCGGCCGTTGCCACGTTGCCCACCAGCTTGAACAGCTGGTCGGCCACGTCGTCGAACAAGACCGTCGCCTCGAAGGCCTGCGACAAGATCTTGTGCACCACGGCGATCGACGAGACGCGCTTCATGGCGTCCTCCAGGGCCTCTTTGGCCTCCGGCGACTCGATCCGCCGCGCCTGCAGGCGCAGCAGCGCCGCCACCGTCTGGAGGTTGTTCTTGACCCGGTGGTGGATTTCGCGGATGGTGGCGTTCTTCGTCACCAACTGGCGCTCGCGGTCGCGCAACTCGGTCGTGTCGCGGCACATCACCAGCGCCCCGGCCGGGTTGTCGCCGTCCATCAGCTTGTAGACGCGCAGGCGCAGCGTGGCCGTGTCGGACTCCAGATCGACCTCTTGGGTGTCCTTGCCGCGCAGCATCGTGCGCAGCGTCCGCTCGACCGGCTCGGAGCTGCCGCGCAGCAACGGCAGCACGACTTCGATGAAACCCTCGCCCTCCAAGTCGCCGGTCAGCCCCAGCCGCCGGAAGGCGCTCAGTGCGTTGGGCGAGACGTAGGTGGCCTGGCCGTTGGCATCGGTGCGGATGATGCCGTCGCCGACTCGAGGCGACACCCACGGCACGGGTTTGTCGCCCGGTGCGGGGAACTGGCGCAGGGCGACCATCTTCTCCAGCAGCTCGGCCGTCTCCAGGTACGTGTCCTCCAAGGCGCCCGGGGCGCGGGTGCCCATGCGATTGGCGTGCAACTCGACCACCGCGATGCAGCGCTCGTCGTCCATGACGGGGATGGCCCGCCCCTCGACTGGGATGCCGGCGTGCAGCTTGCTGCCCGAGGTGTGGGCCGGCTCGTGCGACAGATAGGCCTCCGTGACGAGGTGCTCCGGGTCGTAGACGATCTCCTCGCCGACCACGTCGTCCTCCAACGAAGTGGGGCCGGTGTTGGGGCGGATCTGGGCGACGGCCCAGAAGATGTTGTCGTCGCGGTCCGGCACCCACAAGATCAGGTCGGCGAATGCCAGATCGGCCAGGATCGTCCACTCTCCGACCAGCCGCTCCAGCCAGGCGGCGTCGTCGGCCGACAGGGACGTCTTCTCGAACACGACTTCGCTGATTGACCGCATGCGCTCCACCCTACCCAACCGGCCGCGCGGATTGGCGGCCGCCTGGCCGACGCCGCGACGGGACCGGCCGCGACACTTGGCCGCCGCCGCCAGGATACGCAGGTCAGGCGATTTCGGTACGCACTCGCCCGCCCCCAAACCACGCCTGGGGCGGGCCTGTCGCACGACTTGGTACGTAGTCGGCCAAATCGCCCGCCGCGTCCGGGTTAGGCTCGTTTACAACGACAAGCGCCTCTGGGGTGCTGTTCGGGCAGGCGACGAGGCCGCGGCAATGACGGTGCGGATGAGGGCGCATCGATCCGGAACGGCAATCCAATCGGACCACGCCCGTGGGATGTGGCCACGTCCCAGGGGCGTTCAGGGAGGACGGACGCCGCGTCGGGATGTGTATGGGCCTTGTCGGCCCATGGGCGAACACGCCCGGCGCTTGTCCGACCTCCTCGAGCTGGCCCTCCACCCGTCCCCCGGAGGGCCAGCTCGCCAAATCAGGGGCGCCGCCACACTCGGGCCTCCGTGCGGCCGATCCGGCCTGGCCGCGATGCGAGCGTCCGCAGGGGAGTCGTCACCGTTTCGACCAAGAGTTGGGCACGACGGTCTCCGTGATCATGTGGCGGCCTAAACGCGAGGCGGGCCCTGTCACCGCCCTGGCATGAAAAAGGCCCCGCCACATGGGCGGGGCCGACACGTCGTCAAGCGTTGGGGCGCTTGCCGTGATTCGCGGCGCCCTTGCGCCGAGCCCGGCGCTTCCTTCCACCTTTGCCCATGCCAATCTCCGTTCAGTGCGTTTTACGCCATTGTCTCAGGCTTTGCCGCCAGGCTCAAACCGACGAGCCGTCCCCGCTGGGCGCGGACCGCCCTGGCGCTGGCGCCCTCAGGCCGCCTCGCAACCGTCCAGCATGGCAACCACCCTGGCGCGCAGCGAGTCCGGCGCCACCTCGCGGCTGTAGGCCCGTCGGATGGCCGCCCGCATCGCCCGCTCGATTTCGAAGACCGAGCGGCACGACGGGCAAGCCGTCAGATGGTCGCGGACGCGGGACTGCTCGGGTTCGCGCAGCGCGCCGTCGTGGTAGGCGTACACGTCTGACGTCACCCGCTCGCACTCCCCCTCATCCATTCGCCTCTCCTGCGCTGATCCCATAGCTGCGGGCACAGGCCGCCAGCTTCTCGCGCAAGGCATTCCGTCCCCTGTTCAACCGGGACATGACCGTCCCGATTGGTGAGTCCATGATATCCGCGATTTCCTTGTACGTGAAGCCCTCGACGTCGGCCAGGTAGACGGCCAGTCGGAACTCCTGGGGCAGCTCCATCATGGCCTGCTTGATCTGGCTGTCGGGCATCCGGTCCAACGCCTCGACCTCGGCCGAGCGCAGGCCCGTCGAGGTGTGCTCGGCGTTGCGGTGCAACTGCCAGTCCTCCACCTGGTCGTGGGCCGACACCTTGGGCATCCGCTGGGCCTTGCGGTAGTTGTTGATGAAGGTGTTGGTCAAGATGCGGTAGAGCCACGCCTTCAGGTTTGTTCCCTGCTTGAATTGGTCGAAGGAGGAGTAGGCCTTGGCGTAGGTCTCCTGCGTCAGGTCCTCGGCGTCGTGGCGGTCGCGCGTCATGCGCAGAGCCGCCCGGTAGAGCTGGTCGAGATAGGGCAGGGCCTCGGCCTCGAAGCGGGCGCGGGCGTCGTTTCCGTCCTGGACGTTTTTTTCAACGAGCAATTTATTCATCGAGATGTAGCTTACACAAGCCGTTCAGAGGTCAAATCTGGCGCCGTGGAACGATTTCGCGGCCCAAGACCGCTTGGCGACGCTCAGAACGGCCTCCAAGACCCCGAATCCGTTCACGGGCGGCGAACGCCCCTGCACGCAATTGCGCCAAACAGTCGACCAGCGTCATACCGCGGGCCGACGCCGAGCGACCGCAGTTGCACGCGCCTGCCTCCGCGAGGTGACTGCGCCGCTGGGCCATTCGCGCTACGGTTTACCTATGACGATCTTTCACGCCTTGCCTCGCGTCATGCTGGCCAGCTATTTCGCCGTCAGCGGATACCGGGCCTGGTGCCACCCCGACGAGCTGGACCGCTACGGCCGGCCTTTGGTCGAGGAGGCCGTTTCGGCCGCCCGCCCCCGTGTCCCCCCTTCCCTGGCCGCCACCCTGGCCGATGACACGGCTGGTGTGGTCAAAGCCTTCGGCATGGTCCAGATGGTTGGCTCGGCGATGTTGGCGACAGGTATTTTGCGTCGCGTCGGCGCCGGCCTGTTGGCAGCCTCGATGGTGCCCCACATAGTCGCCTCGACAAGAGTTCCTTCCGTTTCAACACGAACCGACTTGACCGTCAAGAACACCGCCCTGGCCGGCGGCGCCTTGATCGCCGCTCTCGACACCCAGGGCAAACCGTCCCTGCTGTGGCGTCTGCGCCTTCACCGCCAAGTCGAGCGCCAGGCCAAGCAGTCGGACCGCCGCCAGGCCAAAGCGGCCAAGAAGCTGGCCCGCAAGGCGGCCAAGTCGGAGTCGGGCGAGTGAGCCCTCGCCGCGCCCTTGGCGCACCGGACACGGCGGCGGTAGCACAAGTCGGCGGGGTCGCGTGAGCAGGCCCGTCGCCAGCCGTTGGACGGCTCCCACCGCCGAGGGCCCGCTGAACGCGCGCGTCAGCCTGCCCGGTTCCAAGTCGGCCGCCGCGCGGGCGCTCGTCTTGGCCGCGCTTGCGCAAGGGCCCAGCCGACTGCGCGGCCTGCCCGACGCGCGGGACACTGAATTGATGCGCGACGGCCTGGCCGGGTTCGGAGTTCGCTGCGCCGACGGCGCGATCACCCCTCCAACCGCTCTTGAGGCCGGCTCGGTCGTCGACTGCGGCCTGGCGGGCACTGTGATGCGTTTCCTGCCGGCCGTCGCCTCGCTGGCCGACGGCCCCACGCGGTTCGTCGGCGACCAGCGGGCGTCGTCGCGGCCGGTCGCGCCGCTGTTGGCCGCCTTGGCGAGGCTCGGGGCGTCGGTGGACGGCGACAGCCTGCCCTTCTCGGTGGCCGGCCGAGCCGTCGGCCGACGGGTCGAGGTGGACGCCTCGGCGTCCAGCCAATTCGTCTCGGCGCTGCTGCTGATCGGCCCGCGCCTGCCGCACGGCTTGGCGCTGCGCCACGTCGGCGGCGCGCTGCCGTCGGCCCCCCATATCGAGATGACGCTGCTGATGTTGCGCCAGCGCGGCGTCGAGGCGGCGACCACCTCCCAAACGTCGTGGGAGGTCGCGCCCGGCGAGATCGCGGCGCTCGACTGCGCCATCGAGCCGGACTTGACGAACACC
>JAISUF010000011.1 GCA_031272195.1 Propionibacteriaceae bacterium | reverse complement strand
CGCGCCCGCCGCCGCGCCCGACCCTCCAGCGGCGGCCGACGCGCCGCCGACAGAGTCGGCTGCCGCGGCTCCTCCCAGAGCCCCGTCTCCGCCCGCCGCTCCGGCGGCCTGGCCGCCTTCCTGCCCGTTGGGCAAAGCGCCCTTGGGAAGCCGAATCGGTTGCGTCACGGCGCTGGCGGAGGCGTCCGCCCCTGAGCCGCCGACGGCGGACTGGTCTTGGCCATCCGCGCCGGTGGCGTCCGGCGGGCCGTCGAGCACGTCCCCGCCGCCGGGCGTTCCGCCGGAGCCGCCGGAAGCCTGGCCGCCGTCGGCGTCCGAGCCGGCGGCCGCTCCGCCGCCGCCCTTCGGCTTGTCTTGCGTGTCGGGCCGATAACCGGGGTGTCCGACGCCGGCCTGGTTGGCGACGTCGGAGCCGACGGCCGCCGCGCCCTGCCCCGCCTGGACGAAATCCTGCAGGCCGGAGCCGAGGAAGCCGCCGGCCGCGCCGAGCTTCTGCCCCGCGGTTTGGCCGGGGTCGCCCAGGCTCTTGGCCAAAGCCGTCACCCGCGCGCCGAACCCGTCGCCGGCCGAGTCCTCGCCCGCCGATCGGCCCGACTGGCCTCCCTTCGACGCCGAACCGCCAGACGCCTTGCCGCCCCCTTTGCCCGAGAGCAGTCCGGCGATGCCGTCTGTGGCCTTCAACTGGCGGCGCATCTCCGCTCCGGACGCCGTGCCGGGGTCGACGAACGCCAACAGTTTGAACAGCGCCATCGGCGCGACCGACGCGATGATGATCACCAAGATTCCCGCCAGCATCGACCCGAGGGACTTTTGCCAGTCGGCCTCGTTCAACGTGACGCCCCTGGCGTAGCCCACGCCGATCCCCATCACGAAATACACCAGCGGCTTGGCGAACACCGCGGCGACGAACCAGCGCACCGACTTCCAAAACCACACCTGGGTGGTGCGGTGCAGCAGCCCGGCCGCCGATATCGGCGCGGTCGCGACGATGACGATCTTGGCGACGGTCAAAGAGCCCATGATGAACAGGTGCGCGACGCCGGACAGGACGATGAACGGCCCGCAGAACGCCAGCGCCCCGGCGCCGGCCACGCCGACGGTCGACTCGAACGCCTGGCCCAAGCCGCTGCTGGTGGCGTCCTGCACCGCCACGCCGCCGCCCGCGGCGGCCACCTTGATCGGCCCGATGACGGCCGGCTGGGCGAACAGCGTTGTCACGAAGGCCCGCGCCAGGGCCGTCCCGGCGCGCTCCAGCGCGGCGGCCACGGAGAACATCGACGCGCACACGACGGCGAACTGGGCCGCGCCGACCCCGGCCCGCGCCAAGCCGCTGCCGTCGCGGCGCAGGACGCCGGCCGCCAACTGGACCATCGCCAAAATGACCGCCAAGGCGATGCCCATCCACAGCGAGTAGCCGGCCACCTCGCGGATCGGTCCGGCCGACGAGATGTCGGCGCTGGTCAGCCAGTCGATAAGCCCTTGCAGAAGGGCCCACAGCAGCATGCACGCCTGGAAGAACGCGATCATGATCTCGGTGAAGAACCCGCCGACGATCTCGGCGACCTGCCCGGAGATGGCGTCCCAAGGGCTCCACACGTCAATCGCCCCCCGCCTGGGGGGCCCACTCCAGCCAGCCCGCGCCGACCGCCGCGACAGTGCCGGGCAGGGTGTGGGGGGCCTCCGGCAGATCGCCGTCGGCGACCATCCAGCGCCCGCCGATCCAAGCCATGGCGGCGCAATAGCCGTAGCCCATCCTCGACTGGCGGGCGGCCCGCACGTCGACGTCCAACAGGACGCACACCGCCGCCCAGTCCTCCCCCACCGAGCCCTTCACCATGCCGGCCGCGGGCGCGACCCGCACCGACACGCCCGACGGCAGGCAGTCGCCCCCGCCGACTCCCGACAGGAACGCCGCCACGTCGCGGGCCAGCCGCCACTTGTCGAACGGCTCCGCGCCGGGTGCGGCCCAGCCGTCCCACACCTCGCGGGCCCGCGAGACGCACATCGAGGAGTACACCTGCTCCTCGATGGCCGCCAGCTGGGCCAGCGCGCCGCCGGGCGTGCGCGGGAAACCCGCCACCACCCCGGCCGGCCCGTACACGTCGCCCGGCTCGGGCACCTCCACCCGGCCCGCCGACGCCAGGGACGCCTCCCCGGCGAACGCCGCCGACGGGTCGACCGACGCCATCGGCTCGGCGGCGATCCGCGCCCTCGCCTCGGCCGCGGTCTCGCCCGCCGGCGGCGCGCCGCGCTCCGGCGCAACACCCGCGGCGACGGCGGCGGCCGGGGTGGTGGCGGCGGCCGGCGCGAAGGACAGCCACAGCCCCGCGACGGCGGCCCCGGCCAGCGCCAGAACCGTCAAGCCGGCCAGCGCGAACATGCCCAGCGCCCGCCCCCTCCCCCAAGGAGAAGGGGCGCCGCCGCCCCGCCGCCAGAAACGCCTGGTCAACCGATGCACCCGCCGCCGAGAATCGAGGTGAGAATCCCAGGCAGGGAAACGTAGGCGATCGCCGACACGACGACGACCACCGCCGAAACCATGCCAACCTTGGAGGCGTGCTGCAGGCCGAACATGCGGCCCGCCACAATCGCCCCGACCGCGACGACGACGGCCAGCACGAAGATCGCCAGCACCCCCCAAGTAACGTACTGGGCGATATGCAACAGCGGCGTCTGGGCCCCGGTTGGCGCCGTGGGGCATATTGTCGCCGATCCGAAAATTCTGTCAATCATGGCTGGTCTCCTTCTTGTTGTGTTGTGTTGTTGTTTGACAAAATCTGTTCCGCCGCGGCCGACACGCGG
>JAISUF010000235.1 GCA_031272195.1 Propionibacteriaceae bacterium | reverse complement strand
TGCTGCTCGTCCTGCTGGCCTGCGCGGTGACGACGGTGACGCTGTTACGCCGCCAAGCCACGCCGTGGGCACGCTCGATCAAGGCCTATTTCGCGCTGGCGGCCTGCGTCATCGGCATCCGCGTCTTCTTCCAAGTGCTGCTGGGCGGGGCGTACGGGCAAACCGTGCTGTTCACCCTGCCGCAACTGCCGCTGCCGGGCTGGGCGGCGGGCGTCACCGTCGGCGGCGCGGTGACGCTGGAGGGCGTGCTGGCGGCCGTTTACGACGCCCTGCGCCTGGCCGTCATGCTGCTTTGCCTGGGGGCGGCCAACGCGCTGGCCAATCCGCGCCAGGCGTTGCGGACCGTCCCGGCGGCGTTGTACGAGGTCAGCGTGGCGGTGGTGATAGCCCTGTCGGTGGCCCCGCAACTGGTCGAGAGCGTCCAGCGGGTGGCCAAGGCGCGGCGGCTGCGCGGACACCGCCCGGAGGGGCTGCGCGGCCTGCTGGCGCTGGTCGTGCCGGTGCTGGCCGACGCCATCGACCGCTCGACGGCCCTGGCAACCAGCATGCAGGCGCGCGGTTTCGGACGCCGCGCGGGCCGCTCCTCGCCGTGGCCGACGGCCCTGATGCTGGCCTCGGCCATGGCGGCGACGTTGGGGGCGTTCCTGCTGTTGGGCGGCTGGCCTTGGCCGCTGGCGGCGGCGTTGCTGGCGTTGGGCGTTGTCGGGACGCTGTTCGGGCTGCGCGGGGCGGGCCGACGCCTGCGCGTCACCCGTCACAACCCGCCGCGCTGGGGTCTGGCCGAGTGGTGGGTGACGGCCTGCGGGGTGTCGTCGCTGGCCGCCGCCACCGCCTTGGGAGTCTGCCTCCCCCAGGCGCTCCAGGCCAGCGTCTACCCGTTGGCCTGGCCGCAATTGAGCCCGTGGGTGTGGGCGGTGCTGGGCCCGGCCGCGGCCGCGCTGGCCTTCACCGGCGAGGAGCCCGCCGCCCTCGAACCGGACCAGCCGATCGGCGGCGTGCGCCGGTTGCGCCCACTGCCCGAGCAAGCCATGGCGAGGCTGCCGTGATCGACTTCGACGACGTCACTTTCGCCTACCAGCCGGGCCGCCCCATCCTCGACTCGGTCAGCCTGCACATCCCCGAAGGCGAGCTTTGCCTGCTGGCCGGGCGCACCGGGGCGGGCAAGTCCACCCTGCTGGGCGCCGTCAACGGGCTCGTCCCCCATTTCACCGGTGGGACGCTGGCCGGACGCGTGGCGGTGGACGGCCGCGACACGCGCGGCCACCGGCCCGAGGAGTTGGCCGACGTGGTCGGCTACGTCGGCCAAGACCCGCTGCGCGGCTTCGTCACCGACACCGTCGAGGACGAGATCGCCTACGGCATGGAGCAGCTTGGCGTCGCCCCCCTGGCGATGCGCAAGCGGGTCGAGGAGACGCTCGACCTGATGGGCATCGCCGAGCTGCGCCGCCGCCCGCTGGCCGAGCTGTCCGGCGGGCAGCAGCAGCGGGTCGCCATCGCCGCCGTGCTGGCTGCCGGGCCGAAGGTGCTGGTGTTGGACGAGCCGACGTCGTCGCTCGACCCGACGGCCGCCCAGGACGTGCTCTCGGCCATTTCGATGCTGGTGCACGATGTCGGTTTGACGGTGCTGCTGGCCGAGCACCGCCTGGAGAGGGTCATGCACGCCGCCGACTCGATGGTCTGGCTGCCGGGCGACGGACGGGCCGTCCACGGGCCGCCCGCGCGGGTGCTGGCCGCCGCCGACGTCGTGCCGCCGTTGGCGGCGCTGGCCCGGATCGTCGGCTGGGACGAGGTTCCCCTGTCGGTGCGCCAAGCCAGGCGCCGCGTCAAGGCCGAGCGGATCGAGCCGCGCGAGCCCTTCCTGCCGCCCGTCCGCGGGCCGGAGCTGGCCGCCCTGGACGCTGCGGAGTTGACCGTCCGCCACGGCCGCGTCACCGCCGTCGACGCGGCCGACTTGCGGCTGGCGCCGGGCACGGCCACCGTGGTCATGGGACGCAACGGCGCCGGCAAGTCGTCGCTGCTGTGGGCGCTGGCGGGTGCGCTGCCGTCGTCGGGCAGGCTGGCGGTCGACGGGGCCGACCCCCGCCAACTGGGCCCCGACGAGGCCAGACGCCTGGCGGCGCTGGTTCCGCAGAACGCCCCCGACCTGCTCTACCTGCCGACGGTCGCCGACGAGCTGGCCCAGGCCGACAAGGAGAGCCGGGCCGCGCCCGGGACGGCCCGCCGCATCCTCAACTCGCTGGGCTTCGAGCTCAATCCCGACGCCGATCCGGCCGACCTGTCCGAGGGCCAGAAGCTGGCGCTGGTGCTGGCCGTCCAGTTGGCCGCCAGGCCGTCGGTTGTGCTGTTGGACGAGCCGACCCGCGGCCTCGACTACCGCGCCAAAGCCCACCTGGCCGAGGCCCTGGCCGAGTTGAAGCGCTCGGGGGCGGCGCTGGCCGTCAGCACCCACGACGTCGAGTTCGCCGCCGTCGCCGCCGACCGGATCGTCCTGCTGGCCGACGGACAAGTCATCGCCGACGGGCCGGGCCGCGAGGTCGTCTCGTCGTCGCCGGCCTGGTCGCCGCAAATGGCGAAGGTGTTCGCCCCCATCGACGTCATCACGCCCGCCGAGGTGGCGGCCGGTTTGCGAGACCTGGACGGGTTGGAACGATGATCGGCATAAGCCCGCAGACGATGACGAGCCCGCGTCGGCCCGCCGGACTGCCCCGCCCCCATCGCCGGGCCTGCGGCCTGGGCATGAGCCCGCGCCTGGTGGCCGCGCTGGCCGGGGCGTTCGCCGTCGGCGCGGCGGCCTTCGCCTGGCCGCTGTTCCTCAGCCCGGACTCGATCGCCGAGCCGCTGCAGGCCCCGCTGCTGTTCGCCTTGGTGATACCGCTGGTGCTGGTCGTCGTGCTGTCGGCCGTCTCCGACGGCGGCCTCGACGTCAAGGCCCTGGCCTTGCTCGGCGTCCTGGCGGCGGTCGGATCGGTGCTGCGGCCGTTGTCGGCGGGCATCGCCGGGTTCGAGCTGGTGTTCTTCCTGCTGGTGTTGGGGGGACGGGTTTTCGGGCCGGCTTTCGGTTTCGCCCTGGGCGCGGTGACGTTGTTCGCCTCGGCGCTGCTGACGGCGGGAGTCGGCCCGTGGCTGCCCTACCAGATGATCGCGGCCGGTTTCGTCGGCCTGTTCGCCGGGCTGCTGCCCAAGGCGCGCGGCCGGGCGGAGGTGGCGCTGCTGGTGGCGTACGGCGTTGTGGCGGCGTTCGGCTTCGGCTGCCTGATGGACTTGGCCTTCTGGCCGTTCGGCGTCGGCCAGGGCACCGATCTGTCCTTCCAGGCCGGCGCGCCGCCGCTGGACAACCTGCGCCGTTTCGCGCTGTACGACCTGGCCACCTCCCTGGGCTGGGGCGTCGGCCGGGCCGTCACCAACGCCGTCTGCCTAGCCCTGCTGGGCGGCCCGTTGCTGCGCCTGCTGCGCCGCAGCGCCCGACGCGGCCAGTTCGCGGACTGCGCGGATTTCGCGGACAACCGCCCCGACAAGGCGTGACGCCGGACGCCGTGACCGAGGCCCTATTGTCGCGTCGGGACGGATCGCGGCGCGCCGCCGACGAGGCGCTTGAACTCTTTGCGCAGGGCGCGCTGGTTGGGCAGGCAGCCCGAGCGGGGGTTGGCGCGGGCGTAGTCGGCGGCCAGCGCGACGAGGTCTTCGCGGTCCAGGCTGGCCAGCCACGGCTGAGCCAGGCCCTCCAGGGCCACCAGCGGCCAATATTCCGGCACGTCGACGCGCTTCTCCCCCAGGATCAGGCCCGCGGCGCGGGCCAGCGGCGCGCCGCCTGTGGCGGCGGGGTCGATGGCGGCCGTCACCTGGTCGGCCAGGGCGGTGATCTCGGCCCGGGCCTGGGCGTGGACCGGGTCGTCGGCGAAGGGGCGCTTCTGCGAGAAGAAGGTCGAGGCTTGGCGGACGCGCGAGTTGCGCTGTTTGACGTCCGCGATCTCGTCCAGATAGCGCCGATAGCGAGCCTCCAACGCCGTGACGGCCTCGTCCAGCTTGGCCGCGTCAGTGCCTTGTTCCATGGGTGCCTCCGAACATCCAGACTACCGACGCGGCGCGGGCCGCGCGAGGCGGTGGCGGCGCAACCAGACGACTCGCTATGCCCGACGCGCGACAAACTCGCGCCGCCGAATTGGCCCGGTGGGTGCCGGGATCCGCGACCCAGTAGTGGGCGGACGCGGCGCGGGTCACGCGAAGCGCAGACAGGCAGGCAAGCAAGCACCCACTTGCATTTGTCGGCGGGGCGTTGTAGCTTGGCGTCATGGACGTTGCTCCCGCCGGTGGCGCGCAGCCGGTCAACCAGACCGGCCAGGCCGTGTTGGACGCCACCCTCCAGGTGATCGGCGAGCGCGGCGTGCGCGGCGCGACGACGCGGGCCATCGCCCAGGCGGCCGGCGTCAACGAGGTGACGGTTTTCCGCCATTTCGGCAACAAGACCAACCTCATCCAGTCGGCCGTCAACAACCGTTTCGCCGCCGTCGAGCGGCAGGCCGTCCACTACACCGGCGACATCGAGGCCGATCTGGCCAGCCTGGCACAGGGCATTCACGCCGCCCTGGCCGCGCTCGGCCCGGTGGCCCGGTCCGTCTTCGCCGAACTGCCGCTCGACCCCCAACTGGCCGACGGCATCGCCGGCCCGCGCGAGCTGTTCGGGGCCGTCTCGGCCATGCTGGGGCGCTACCAGCGCGAGGGGTTGCTGGCGGACGAGCCAGCCGGCTCGCTCATCCCCGCCTTCATCGGCCCGATTTTGATCCGCGTGCTGCTGTTCACCGACAACCCGGTCGCCCCGCCCGGCCTGACGGCGCAGCCTTTCGACGTGCGGGGGCACGTCAAGCGGTTCCTGTACGGCCGCCTGGCCACCCCGCAGGCCGACCAAAGACCCACGGAGGTCGGGCCGTGAACCGCCGACTGACCGCCGTGGCCGCGCTAGCCGTCGGCGCGGGGCTGTTGGCCGGTTGCGGACAGGGCCCGTCCGGCGTCACGGTGACGGGAACCGTCGTCGACAAGACCGTCGCGGCGGCAGTTCCCAGCCTGCCCGCCGCGGCCGCCAGCAGCGCCGCCGGGGCGCTCGGTCTGGGGTCGTACGCGCTGGTCGAGACGGTGTCGGCGCGGGTCGGCGACACGGTGACGGCCGGGCAGGTCGTGGCCACCTTGGACGGCTCGACCCTCGAAGCCGCCGTGGCGAGCGCCAAGGCCGACCAGCAGGCGGCCAAGGCCCAGGTCGACGTTCTGGCGGCGGGCATCGAGGCCACCTACGACAAGGCCAAGGACGTCGCCGACGCCAAGGCCAAGCTGAACAAGGCGATCAAGACGCTGACTAAGACCAGGGCCAAACTCGTCAAAGCCCAGAAGGCCGCCAAGCAGGCGCGCCCCAAACTGGCCAAGCAGTTGAAGCAGGCGCAAGCGCTGCTGGCGAAGTACCCACCGGTGCCGGTGCCGGGCGTGCCGGCCAAGGCCACCGTCAAGGCCGGAATCGCCAAGCTGAAGGCCGCCATCAAGAAGCTCGACACCGGCCTGAAAACGATCAAGAAAGCCCTGCCCAAGCTCGACAAGGGGTTGAAGAAGGCCCGCAAGGCCTTGAAGAAGCTGAACGACGCGGCCGCCAAAGTAGTCGACGCCCGCGCCTCGCTGCGCGACGCCAAGCAGGTCGCCGAGATCGCGGCGGGGGCGTCTGGCCTGCCGGTCGATGTGGCGAAGGCCCAATTGGCGCTGACCGACGTCACGGCTCCGGCCAGCGGCGTCGTGGTGGCGGCGGCCCAGGCGGGCGACCGTCTGGCGGCGGGCGCCAGCGTCGTCACCATCCGGGCCGACCAGCCCGCCAAGGTGACGGCCTGGCTGTCGCCGGCCCAGGCCGCGCAGGTCTGCCTGGGCGACTCGGCGCGGATCAGCGGCGACTGGATGGCGCCGGGCGAGTCGGTGGACGCCAGCCTGACCCGTATCGCCGACGGCTACGCCTATCCGCCGACCGACGCCACTACCGCCGAGATCCACCTGACCACCGCGCTCGAAGTCGAGTTCACAGCGTCCGGGCAGTTGCCCGCCGGGGTGCCGGTGGACGTGTCCGTCAACGGCTGCCGCGCTGGCGCCAGCCGAACCGAAGCCGAACCGAAAGGATGAATCATGGCTGATCGCAAGCGTGTCGGCCCGCCCATCGCCGTGCGGGTGGTTGTCGTGTTGTTGCTGATCGGCGGCGGGGTGTTCTGGTGGTGGTGGTCGACCAACGCCGCCTCGACCGACCAGGCCGCCACCACCCTCAGCGGCTCCCTGGAGGCCGACGAATACCAAGTCTCCCCGGCCATCTCCGGCCGCGTCGCCAAGGTCAAGGTTGCCGAAGGCGACCAGGTGAAGGCGGGCGACGTGCTCGTCAAACTCGACAAGACGACGCTGTCTCTGCAGGTCGAGCAGGCCAAACAGGCCGTCGTCGTGGCCAAAGCCAACCTGGCCAACGTCAAAGACGACGACGACTCGACCAAGGCCGACGTCACCGCCGCCCAGGCCAAAGTCGCCCAGGCCCAGGCCGCCCAGAAGCTGGCCGAGGCGCAGCGGGATTACGCCACCGTGACCGCCCCGCAAGCCGGCACGGTCACGTCGGTGACGACCAACGTCGGCCAGAACGCCGCCCCCGGCAAGGCGCTGCTGACGATCTCCGACACCGCCCACCTGTTCGCCCGCGTCTACGTCGCCGAAACCGAAATCGGCAACGTCACAGTGGGCCAGGCCGCCACCGCCACCACCGACTCGACTGCCGCGACCTATTCGGGCAAGGTGACGTTCGTCGCCAGCCAGGCGCAGTTCACCCCCAACACCATCCAGACCAAGGACCAGCGCGTCAAACTGGTCTACGAGGTGCGGGTGGAGTTGGACGACGCCTCGGGGGCGCTGAAGCCGGGCATGCCCGTCGACGTGTCGCTGAGCGGGGAATGACGCCATGGCCGAAGTCCAGGCCGTCAGGCGGCGCCGACCAGGCCGGGTCGGCTTGCCGGATGACGCGACAGGCGATGCCGCCGGACGGGTGGCCGACGGGGCGCGCGGGCCGCGTCAAGGCGACTCCGCCCTGGGCCGACCGGCCCTCCAGGGGCGCGGATCGCGTCGAGTCGACTCCGCCACCGGCCAAGCCGCCGTCGCCGGCCAACTGGCCGTCCGGGCCCGCGGGCTGCGCCGCAGCTTCGGGGAGACGACGGCCGTCGCCGGGGTGGACTTGGACGTGGCCCGAGGGGCGGTCTTCGGCCTGCTCGGACCCGACGGCGCGGGCAAGTCGACGCTGATCCGGCTGCTGGCCACCACCCTGCTGCCCGACGCCGGCGACGCCGAGGTCTTTGGCATGTCGGTGGCCGACGAGGCCAAAGCCGTCCGTCCCCGGATCGGCTACATGTCGCAGCGCTTCTCGCTCTACCCGGACTTGTCGGTGCGGGAGAACATGGACTTCTTCGCCACCATCCGGGGCGTTCCCAAGGCCGTGCGGCGAGTCCGCGGCGAGGCGCTGCTGGAGTCGATGGGGCTGGCCGAATTCGCCGGCCGCCAAGCCATGCACCTGTCGGGCGGCATGAAGCAGAAGCTGATGCTGGCCACCACTTTGATGCACGAGCCCGACCTGCTGCTGCTGGACGAGCCGACAACCGGCGTCGATCCGGTGTCGCGGCGCGAGTTCTGGCGCATCCTGGCCGACCTCCACCGCGACGGCAAGACGGTTTTCGTGGCCACGCCGTACATGGACGAGGCCGAGCGCTGCACCGACGTCGCCTTCCTCGACGCTGGGACGATCCGCCAGACCGGCACGCCAGACCAGCTCAAAGCGCTGGTGCCGGGACGGCTGCTGGAGGTGCGGGTGTCCGATTCGCGGGCGGCCGCGCCGGTCCTGGCCGCGCTCCCCGGCGCGCTGTCGGCGCATCCGCTGGGCGACACCGTGCGCCTGCTGTGGGATGGCGACGACGACCCGGACGTCGATGGGGCGTTGGCGCCGTCCGGCGTCGAGGCTCTGGCCGTGCGCCAGCTCGTCCCCGACATGGAGACGGTTTTCACCTACCTGGCCGAGCCTGCCCCCGGCAACGGCGAGTCGGACGAGGCCGCGCCCTCCCCTGTCGGCGAGCCCGCCCGCGACACGGCGCCACCACCTGGCGTCGAGCCGCCCGCGCGCCGCGACGGCGAGTCCGCCCGCCCCCCGGCCGACGCGAGCCAGCCCGACCAGTCCGCGGCGGGCGAGCCCGTCTGGGCCGAGTCGGGACAGACCGAGGAGGCCAGGCCATGAGATCCCTGACCAGGCTGGGGGCGGTCGTCGTCAAAGAGTTCCGGCATCTGGGACGCGACCGGCGCACGCTGGCCGTCGTCATCCTGCTGCCGGTCATGGAGCTGCTGCTGTTCGCCTATGCGCTCAGCTTCGACGTCGACCAGGTGGCGACCATCGTCATCGACCAGGACAAGACGGCGACCAGCCAGCGGTACGTCCAGCGTTACGACCAGTCGGTCTTCTTCGACGTCGTCGAGCACGGCTCCAGCATGGACGACGTCGACGCCGCCTTCCTCAAGGGCGCCGCCCGCGTCGCGGTGATCGTGCCGGCCGGCTTCGAGCGGACCGTCAAATCCGGCGAGCGCGCCGAGGTGGCCGTCCTGGTCGACGGCTCCGAGCCGAACTCGGCCCGCGTCGGCCAGCTCTACTCGGTGGCGCTCAACCAACTGTTCAGCGCCGACCTGACCAGCGACTGGGCGGCCCGCCAGGGCCTCGACCTGTCGGCGGCCACCGGCCTCGACCCGCGCGTCCGCACCTGGTACAACCCCGACCGGCGCTCCTCGGACTTCCTCATCCCCGGCCTGATGGTCGTCATCTTGGCCATCGTCACCATCCAGCAGACCGCCGTCACTCTGGTGCGGGAGCGGACCCTGGGCACGCAAGAGCAGCTCGAGGTCAGCCCGCTGCGCCAAATCGAGCTGATGGTCGGCAAGGTCGTCCCGTGGCTGCTGCTGGCCTTCGCCGACGTGGTCGCCATCGTCGCCATCGGCGTGTTCGGCATGGGGGTGCCGTTGCGCGGCAGCATCGCCGCGCTGGCGGTGGGCGCGACGGCGTTCATCTTCTCCTGCCTCGGCTTCGGCCTGGCCATCTCGGCGGTCGCCCCCAGCGAGGACACCGCCAACATCGGCGCGCTGATGGTCGCCTTCCTGCCGTCGTTCCTGCTGTCGGGCTTCGTCTTCCCGCTGGAGCAGATGCCCGAGGTCGTGCAGTGGATCTCGTACGTCTTCCCGGCCCGCTACATGACGTCGCTGTCGCGCGGCGTCTTCCTCAAAGGCAGCGGTTTCGCCGAGGTTTGGCCGCAGTTGGCCGCCTTGGGCGTCTGCTCGCTCGCCCTGATCGCCATCGCCACCGCGCTGTACGCCAGAAAGGCCCGCCAATGAGCCTCAAACGCATCCGCCTGCTGATCTGGAAAGAGTTCCTGCAACTGCGCCAAGACCCGTTCCTGGCCGGCATCTTGATCGCCGCGCCGATCGTGCAGCTGATCGTTTTCGGCTACGTCGTGGCGGTCGACATCAACCATCTCAACACGGCCGTCGTCGACCTGGACCACACGTCGATCTCGCGCCAGCTCGACTCGGCCTTCAGCGCCTCGGAGTATTTCACCGTCACCGAGCACCCGTCCAGCGAGGCCGACATCCGCGCCCTGATGGACCCCGGCGACATCCAGTTGGCCATCGTCATCCCGGCGGGTACGCAGGCCGCTTTGGACGCCGGCCAGTCGGCGCCGGTCGGCGTCATCGTCGACGGCTCCGACTCGCAGGTGTCGTCGGTGGCGGGCTCGTACTCCTCACAGGTCATCGCCCAAGTCAACGCCGCGCTGGCGGCGGCTGCGGGCACGGCCGTCGCCGGGCCGGGGGTAGACGCCCAAGTCCGCGTCCTCTACAACCCCACCCTGGCCGCCATCAACAACATGGTGCCCGGCTTGATCGCCGTCATATCGATGATCTCGCTGATGGTCGTCATGAGCCAGGCCGTCGTCAAGGAGCGCGAGTCGGGCACGTTGGAGCAGATGTTCGTGACGCCGATCCGGGCCGGGGAGTACATCGTCGGCAAGATCGTCCCATACGTGCTGATGGCCATCGTCCAGATCGCCGTCGTGTCGAGTGTCGGGCTGGGCTGGTTCCGGGTGCCGTTCAACGGCGATTTCTGGGTGGTGGCCGCGGCCATGGGGCTGTTCATGTTGACGAGCATCGGCCTGGGGCTGCTCGTCTCGCTGATGGCCCGCACCCGCCAGCAGGCCGTCCAGGTGGTCATCTTCTTGATGATGCCGTTCATGATCCTGTCCGGGTTTATTTTCCCGGTCGAGTCGATGCCCGGCTGGCTACAGCCGCTCAGCCGGGCCATCCCGATGACGTACGCCCTGCAGGTGCTGCGGGCCGTCTTCGCCAAAGGCAGCGGCTTCGCCGACCTGTCCACCCAGTTGATCGCGCTGTCCGGGTTCGGCGCCGTCATCTTCACCATTGCGGTGGCCGCCACCCGCCGCCGGATCACCGAATAGGGGGCGCCAGCGTGAGCGACACCGAAACCGCCGGCCTCCCGGCCGACACGGCCCAGCCCGCCATCTCGATTCGCCACTTGACGAGGGCTTTCGGCGCGTTCACCGCCGTCGACGGCATCGACCTGGTGGTGCCGAAGGGGCAGGTTTTCGGCTTCCTCGGGCCGAACGGCTCGGGCAAGACCACGACCATCCGCATGCTGACCGGCACGATGCGGCCGAGCGCCGGGACGATTCGCGTGCTGGGCGAGGACGTCGTCCGCCACCCGCACCGCGTCCAGCACCGGATCGGCTACATGAGCCAGAAGTTCTCGCTCTTCGAGGATTTGACGGTCGAGCAGAACCTCAGGTTCTACGCCGGTGTCTACGACCTGCCCGCCGAGCGTTTCGCCGAGCAGCGCCAGTACGTGCTGCGCATGGCCAACCTGGTGGGGCGAGAGGACGAGTTGACGCGCAACTTGTCGGTCGGCTGGCGGCAGCGCCTGGCGCTGGGCGCGGCCACCATCCACGACCCGGAGTTGCTGTTTCTCGACGAGCCGACCTCCGGCGTCGACCCGGTGGCGCGGCGGCAATTCTGGGACCTGCTGTACGAGCTGGCCGGGCGCGGCGTGACGCTGTTCGTGACGACGCACTACATGGACGAGGCCGCCCACTGCGACCGTCTGGCGTTCATCTACCGGGGACGGATCATCGCCGACGGCTCCCCCGCCGACCTGCGGGCCGCCCACGCGGACGCCCGACACCCGGACCCGACCATCGAGGACGTCTTCGTCGACCTGGTCAGCGCCCAGCCCGGCGAGCGCTAACGTGGCACAGGGCTCGGCGGCGTCAGTGTTTGGTCACTTGCGCCTTGGCGGGCACCCACGTGATCTTGCCGCCGGACAGCTTCAAGGCCAACGGCTCGGGCGCGGCGACGCCGCCCTTGGTCAGGTCGGGGTCGGCCGACAGGTAGGCGTTGGTCTCGCGGGCGATCAGGCCGGACAAGATCAGCAGGCCGATCAGGTTGGGCAGGGCCATCAAGCCGTTCAGGATGTCGGCAATGTTCCAGATCAACTCGACCGGGAACAGCGACCACACGACGATCATCAGCGTGAACGCGAGGCGGTACGGGAATTGCGCCCGGATGCCGATCAGCGAGACGGCGCAGCGCTCGCCGTAATACGACCAGCCGATGACGGTCGACAAAGCGAAGAAGACGATGCAGATCGCCACCACCGCCGGGCCGACGTTCTGGCCGATCGACGACGCGAAGGCGTATGACGTCAACTGCGACTGGAAGTCGCCCGTCTTGACGCCGTCGGGCACCGCGTTGCCGTAGACGCCCGACGACAAGATGACCAAGCCGGTGAAGGAGACGACGATGATCGTGTCGATGAAGGTTTGCGTCATCGAGACCAGGCCTTGGCGGACCGGGTGGGTGGTTTGGGCGGCGGCGGCGACGATGGCGGCCGAGCCCATGCCCGACTCGTTGGAGAAGATGCCGCGGGCCATGCCCTTCTGGATGGCCAGGGCGACGGTCGTGCCGAGCGCGCCGCCGACCATGCCGTTGTAATCGGCGAAGGCGTAGTGGAAGACGTCGCCCAAGGCGGGCAGGATGTGGTCGGCGTTGAGGGCCAGCACGACGATGCCGGCGACGATGTAGACGATGATCATGAACGGCACGAAGGCGGCCGTCACGTTGCCGATCCACTTGATGCCGCCCAGCAGCGTCAAACCGACCAGGATGGCGATGATGACGCCGGTGACGACGGGGTGGATTCCGAAAGCCGTCTCCATGTTTTTGGTCATCGACGAGACCTGGGTGCCGTTGCCGATGCCGAAGGCGGCCAGCGCCCCGAAGACGGCGAAGATGACGCCGAGGGTGGTGCCGACCGGCCCGGAGATGGCTTTGCGCAGGTAGACTTGCGGGCCGCCCATGACTTCGCCGCGGGAGTCGAATTCGCGGTATTTCGAGCCGAGGAAGGCCTCGGAGTATTTCGACGCCATGCCCAGGATGCCCGTCACCCACATCCAGAACAGCGCGCCCGGCCCGCCGACGCCGATGGCTGTGGAGACGCCGACGATGTTGCCGGTGCCAACCGTCGCGGCCAGGGCGGTGGTGAGGGCCTGGTAGTGCGAGATGTCGCCTTCGGAGCCGGGGTCTTTGCGCTTGAAGAGGGCCAGGTTGAGGGCGGCTCCGAGTTTGCGGAATTGGACGCCGCGCAGCCGGATGGTCAGCCAGACGCCGGTGCAGGCGAGCAGCGGTATCAGCAACCAGACGCTCCAGACGAAACTGTCGATGGCGTCGATGACGTTCGAGAAAGCCTCCATGGCGGATCTCCGTTCATTGTCGCGCGGCCCGTGACGCCGCGTTCACCGTCGGTGGTGGTGGTCCAATGTTAGGGAATCGCCGGGTTCGCCGCTAGTTTTCCGGCCAGTTTGGCATGCGCCTTCGCTGCGGGCCGCCCGTTTGGCGAGGGGTGGCGTTGGCCCCTCAGCTAAGAGGTGGTTCATAAGTCCGCACCTGCTGTCGCTGCGCTCCACACTTCCATCGGCTCTGCCAAGCCGAGCAGGCTCGTCTTGGCTCTCGCCTCAGTCGCGTCGGCGGTGGCCGCTGGGCGGCGCCTCGCCGCAGCCGTGTCAGCCATCAGGGCCTGCCAGCCCGGTCGTCGCGGCTGGGGCCAGTCGTTTTCGGTTTGACGGCCAGCCAGGCGCCCAGGGCGGTGGTGATGGGGATGGCCAGCACCAGCCCGATGGAGGCGACCAGGGTGGGGATCAGCTCCTCGGCGATGTCCTCGAAAGTCAGCAGGCTCGTCAGGCTGAAGTCGAGGGTCGAGGCGATGGTCAGCAGGCTCAGCGACGTGCCCACGTAGGCGAAAGCGATCGTGTAGACGGTCGAGGCGATGTGGTCGCGGCCGATGCTCATGGCGTGACGGAAGACGGCCAGGCGGGAGTCGCCGGGGGCGGCGGCGCGCAGCTCCCAGACAGCCGAGGCTTGTGTGATGGTGACGTCGTTGAGAACGCCGACGCCGGCCAGCACCATGCCGCACAGCAGGACGCCGTTGACGTCGACGGCGGGCGCGGCGGCGGCCAGTTCGGCCATGTTCTCCCCGGCCAGCGGCGTCAGCTTGGCGAAGCCTATGGCTGCCCAGGCCAGGCAGGCGACGACGGCGATGCCGGCGAAGGTGCCAAGCAGAGCGGTGGTCGATTTCACCGACACGCCGTGGGCCAGGTAGATGACGATGAACAGCACCGCCCCGGCGGTGGCCAGGGCGACCAGCAGGGGGTTCTTCCCGGCGGTCAGCGCGGGCAGGGTGAACAGCCAGACCATCGCCAGCGCCCCGCCCAGGCCGACCAGGGCGAGCAGCCCTTTGAGGCGGGCGACCGCGAACACCGCCAGCACGAACAGCGCCGCGATGGCGATCATCGGCCATTCCCGGTGGTAGTCGAAGAAGACGTAGTCGGCGCCGGCGACGGGATTGGCGCCGGCGTCGAAGTGGATCAGTTGCAGCGATTCGCCTGGCCGCATCGTCTCGGCGGGCACGCCGGGGCTGGCCTGGGCGACGACGGTCTGGCCGGAGTCGAGGCGGACGTTCAACTGGCCGTCGGCGCGCTCCAAGTCGACCGACACCAGCGTGCCGCTGACCAGTTGGGCGCCCTCGTCCAGCCAGGGCCGTTTGTCGGGCGTCTGGCCGGGCGCCGGCCACAGCCAGACCAGCCCGGCGACTGTCAGCGCGAACAGCGCCGCCATGACGACGGCCAACACCAGCTTGACGCCCCGGCTGGCGGGAGCCGGCCCGTCCGAATGCGAGTGGGTGTGCATGCCCTGATGTTAAGAGATGATTCGCAAGTCCGCACCTGCTGTCGCTGCGCTCCACACTTCCATCGGCTCGGCCAATCCGAGCAAGCTCGGCTCGGCTCTCGCCTCAGTCGTGTCGGCGGTGGGCGATGGCACCGACTTGCGAATCACCTCTTAGCGGCGCGAGTTGTCGGAGCCCGCCGGGGTATAACAATCGTTTGACGGACGGGATTATGCTAGCCCCATGACGCAGGTGATCGGGTTTCGACCCACAGCGGAGGACGAGCGAATCATCTCGAGCGAATCCAAGGCCGGGGAGACTCGCAGTGACGTGCTGCGCAGAGCTTTGCGGGCGTTGAGTTACGAGAGTTGGCTGGAGCGCGCACGAGCCGACGCCGCCCGGCTGAGCGGGGAGAATTTGGGCGACGAGAAAGACGTTTGGTGATTCGAGGGGCGGTCTATCGCGTCGACTTGGGCAAGCCCCGCGGCCACGAGCAGGGCGGCCGCCGCTACGGGTTGGTCGTGTCCCCATCGGACATGCCGTGGTCGGTCGCGACAGTTGTGCCAACCTCGACCAGCGCGTCGCCGGCGTTGTTTCGCCCGCAGTTCGAGATTGCCGGGACGCAGACCGTGTTTCTGACCGACCAGGTGCGCTCCATCGACACCAACTACATATTCGATATGGTCGCGTTGCTGTCGCTGAGCGAATTGGCGACGGTCGAGCGGGCGCTGACTCGCTACCTGGGCTTGGTCGCGTCTGGTTGAACGGCCTCGGCGGCCGTTCCCATCATCTCGGTCGGCTACCGGGTGAACTCCAAGAGTGCCACGGCATTCCGCGGCGGGCCACGAACGTCATGCGCGATCACCTCCTGGAGGGCTACACGGTCAACCAGCGCCGCCTCGACCAGCTCGGCAAGGTGCTCGAGATTCTTGGCCGCGCTGACGCGCCGACTGTCTCAGGAGTGGCGTACCTGCTCAGCCTCTTCATCGAACGCGCTGGACAACCTGACCGCGTTCGTGGAATGGTTCGGTGGCCTGGTCGGGGCGGGCGACCTATGAGCAGGCAGTGGGCAGGACCCATTCCTGGTCTCCTGGTCTGGTCATAGGTCGCCCGCCGGGGCAATGAGCTTCGCACGAGCTTTCCGCCAAACCCGCCGACAGGTCGGGCCAGTCGTCGCGCGGCGCGATCGGGTCGCCGGGGCGGATCACCGCCGACCACGACTCGGCGTCGCCGCAGCGCGGGTTCCGCGTCACGCCGGCGTAGGCGAAACCGGTCCGCTGGGCGATCCTGGCCGACGGCAGGTTGCCGAGAGCGGCGTACCACCTGACCTCGTCGGCGTTGAGCGGCCAGGCGAACGCGGTTTCAACGAGCAGCGCCGCGGCGGCGCGGGCAATTCCCCGTCCGCGCGCCCCGGCTCCCAGCCAGTAGCCGATCTCCAGCACGCCGCCGCCGAGCGGCCTCAACCCCGAGCTGCCCCACAAGCCCGCCAGTTCGCCCTCCGGCACGCGGATGGCCCAGGTCAGCTCCGGCCCCTCGCGGTTGGCGTCGAAGGCGCCCGCGTCGACGGCCTCCCAGGCCGGCGGTGTCGAGCGCAGCACGAACTCCTCGGCCGCGCTGCGCGGATACGGATCGGGGACGGTCGTCCAGCGCCGGACTTCCGGATCCTGGCACAACTCGTGGACGCGCCCGACGTCGTCGGCGGTGAACGGGGACAGCACCAACGGCAACCCGTCACGGGTGGTCGTCGCGAGGTGACGCAGCGTCATCGCCCCAGTCTAGAGACGCGCCCTGAGCCCTCGTCACGGAAGTGCATGGCAAAGGCACGGTGCATCCGCTTTACATCCTCCATCAACATTGGAGACACGCGCACACCCCATCTGTCGTATCTGTCATACTCGACGCAAGCCTACCCCCCTCGGGAGAGCTGGTCAGGCGGCAAGTGCGACAGCCCGTCCTCCCGCGCGAAAACTTTGGCGGCGGTGGGATTCGCCGCCCAAACGACCAACGCGCGGCGGCACATTCAACCACTGCTGGACTCCGGACTCATTGCAATGACCGAACCCGACAAGCCGAACAGCCGTAGTCAGCAGTACATCGTCACTGAACTCGGCCAGGAATGGCTGGCCGGACGCGGGGCCGATAGCGCCAACCGAGGCCGCTGGGTGAACGAATACACCCAGCTCGGCGACGACGGCCCGCCGACGACACAGTGACCGGCCAATTCGTCCCGCACGTTGTGGGACGCCGTGAGCCACATCACAGTCATACTTGATCGGCCGCCGCCGAAGGGCACGCATGGGACACGAAAACGCGCGAAACCCGCAGCCAAAGTGCCTCTGACTAGGGGTTTCTCTGTGCGCGAGAGAGGAGTTGAAGTTTCGTGCACGCTTGGGGCGAATGTTGGAGACGACAGGCGTTAATAGGCTTATGACTACGGTGTTTGAGGGGATGGTTGTTGAGCACGAGTGGGCTGGGATAGGCTGCATTTCGCAGGCTAAGCCGCGAATAAGCCGCCGCCTGTGGGAGAGGTTTGAGGGAGGTACGCATGGCCCGGAGAGGACGGCCCAAGACCCGGCGGGCGAGTTGGGGCAGCGTCGAACTACGCCCGTCCGGAGCGTTCGCCGCGTACTACCGTCACGGCGGCATCGCCGGCGTGCGCAAGGCCACCATCTACCGCGCGCCCCACACGTTCTCCACCGAGAAGGCCGCCCGTGCCTGGCTCGACGCCGAGAAGACACTCATTGACGACGGCACTTGGACTCCGCCCACCGAGCGCGACCTGGGTCCGACGCCGCCGCCCGCGCCGGAGGACGTGCTGACACTCCGGCAGTACGCGGCGCAGTGGCTCCAGGACAACAAGCGCCTGCGCCCCGGCACGAGGACGCTTTACGAGCGGCACATCCGGCTGCGGATCAACCCGTCGTTGGGCAACGTTCCGGTCAAGGAGTTGACCAGGGCCAGGGTCGTGAAGTGGTGGGGCGAGTTGGACCAGACCCACGAGCGCACGGCCCATTCGGCCTACGCCCTGCTGCGCACGATCCTCTATGCCGCCGTGGACGACGGTCTGATCGACACCAACCCGGCCCAGCGCATCCGGGGCGCGGGCAAACCGTCGAAGCGCCGCACGGTCGATCCGCTCACCCCGGCGCAGGTCCAGGCCGCGGCCGACGCGATGCCGCCCCGTTGGCGTCTCGGCGTCCTGCTGGGCGCGTGGTGTGGCTTGCGCACGGGCGAGATCAGGGAGTTGCGCCGCAAGGACATCGACTTGAAACGGCGCGTGGTCAAGGTCCGGCGCGGCGTGACGCGGGCGGGTGGCCAGATCGTCATCGGCGAGCCGAAGACCGAGGCGGGCATCCGAGACGTGGGTATTCCGGCGTCGATGCTCGACGACGTGCGCCGCCACTTGAACGAGTACACCCAACTCGGCGACGACGGCCTGCTCTTCTACGACACAGTGACGGGCCTCAACGTCCACGACTCCTCTTGGCGGCGAGCCTGGCTGCGCGCCTGCGAGGCGGCGGGTATCGAGGACTACCACTTCCACGACCTCCGCAAGACCGGTCTGACGTACCTGGCCCTGTCCGGCGCGACCGTCCGCGAACTGCAAGTCATCGCGGGCCATACAACGGCCACGA
>JAISUF010000136.1 GCA_031272195.1 Propionibacteriaceae bacterium | reverse complement strand
GATAACCTGACGCGGGCTGACTCCGCGGCCTTCCTGCAGCGGGCCTTCGGCCACTTCTCCGACGTTCACGTCTGGACGGCGCATTCGGCGGACATTGCCTGGATGTATCTTCGCGGAATCACGACGGGTTGGGACATGGGTGGAGGGCGGTACGAATACCGTCCTGCAAACGGTATTGTCAGAAGCGACCTGAACACGTTCATGACGCGGATTCGCGTCGGCAGCTACACCAGTGGAACTGGAGGTCTGAACAGGGCCCAGTTCGCTAGGATCCTCGCGCAAGCCTCAGGGGCGGCACAGTCGTCCGATACGGCGGCGGTGGCCTGGATGATTAACAAGCGGCTCACCGATGCCACCTCGTATGCGCAGTACAGCCCAGGGTCTGCGCTGGTGCGCTGTGACACGGCCGCGTTCCTGCACAGGGCCTACGACAAGGCACTCTTCCGATAGATTCGCAACCGCTTCAGGAGGCGGCCTCTCGCTAGCTGTGAATGCGAGGGGCCGCCCCATGGGTTCTCGGCAACTCATCTACTTGGGCACGTTCGATGTGTGCCGAGGCTGTATGTCTAGGCGGACGCGACCAAATGAGGCAATGGTTGGGACCTTTGCACTAGACAAAGGGACGTATGGTGGATTGGTGCCGCGGGCTGGGTTCGATAGATTGAAGCTATTCATTGGCGCATAGGTCCCAAAGGAGGGAAGTTTCTAATGAAGCAGAAGAGAATGGTTCGACTGGCTGTGGGTCTAGTTGCTGGAGCTGCAACGATAGCTGGCGGGCTTGTTGTCGGCACCCCACCGGCTCAAGCAGCTAGTTGCAGTTATCGGGATGTGACCACGTTTGCAACAGAAATCTCGTGGCTGTGTCAGTACAGGATAACTACTGTCACAGGCACATATGGCCCAAACAATCCACTCAAACGTTCCGAAATGGCCGCCTTTGTATATAGGCTGGCGGGGTCGCCGTATTATACGGCACCGAAGGCCTCGCCGTTTAGCGACGTCAGGACAACTGACGCATTCTACAAGGAAATTTCCTGGCTTCAGTGGCGCGGTATTGCGAAGGGATGGCTCGACTCCAACGGTCGAACGTACAGCTACAGACCCAATGACAATATCACAAGGGCCGATGCGGCGGTGTTTCTATATCGCTTGTCTGGCCAACCGCCTTACACACGGGACGGCTCTGCGTGGGGAAGTGGTACCGGCTTCTTTGATGTCAGCTTGAACGACTCGTTTGGGTATGCAGTGAGGTGGATGAAGAAAAGCCAGATCGCCAATGGAGAATATGTTGCTGGGAGGGGCTATCAATTTCGTCCTTACAGCGCCCTGACCCGCGGCGAGGCTGCTGCTTTTCTCTACCGAGACTGGAATGCGGTTACAGCATATCTCGTGAGAAGCACAAGTCGTCCGTGTGTAGTGAGGTCTGACGGGTGGTGGTGCTCGTATGACATGCAGTATTGGGGCGTTCCTGGTGCGAAAATTTGGACCGGAGGGTACCCGGTGCTTCCTGAGTCTCCGGCAACCTACTACTGGAATACATACTTTCATGAGACGGGGTCCGCCGTGTGCGCCACAAAATATTACGCAGGCATCTCTGCAAATTATAGGACCGGCCCCGCCCCGCTTGGGTGACGGCGACGGAACCTTTGGCATATGGACCAGCCTCACCCGTGGTGATGCGGCAATCTTCCTGCACCGCGCCAGGGACAAGGGCATCATCTGACGATCCCTGAGGGAGGCATCGTCGGGGCAACCCGGCGAGCCGAGACTCGGCGCAGTCCCGTGGAGTCGTGGCCGGCTTCACGGGACTTGCGCCGTCTTGTCGTCGTATGAGGTCGCCCTCGGCGCGTTGCGCAAGCCCCGTCAACCGTTGGCCACACTGCCTCAGGCGGCCTGGGCGAGGTCGTGGGAGGCCTTGTGGGGGGCGAGGTAGCGGTCGATGGTGGCCGGCGACATGCGGCGCAGCTCGTCGGCGACGGCGGGGTCGATCTTGGGGCGCCAGAAGGGGCGGCGGCGTTCGGCCCGGGCGAGCAGTTCGTCCATCTTGGGGGCCATCGCTTTGCCGCAGGGGCGTCCGGTCGCCCGCCAGACATCGCGCAGGGCGGTGGCGGCCTGGCGGGAGTACTTGCGGCCGCGCGTGCGCCGGATGGGCAGGCCGACGAGCTGGGGGCGGGTCAGCGCTTGGCGGATGACGCGCCGGGCGTGGTCGCGGCTCCAGCCGGTCCGGGCGACCAGCTCGTCCAATGTGCGGCCTTTCTCTGGGCGCGACGCCGCCTGGTAGCGGCGGGCGAACTCTGCTGTGACGTGAAATGACATCTGGGGCGCCTCGGGGTCGTGCGACCGGCCAACCGTTGGCCGGGGATGTCCCCAGTCTTGCCTTGCCGAGGCCCGGATCGCGTCGGCCAATCGGGCGAATCGTGTCGGCCAATCGGCCTAATTTCGCCTGTCGGCGCACAAAAAAGGACGCCCCCGCAACCGCATACGGGGGCGTCCAGCCTTTGGCGACGGTTCAGACGCGGCTCAGATCAGGCCAAGCGCCTTGACGGCCTCGCGCTCGTCGAGCAGCTCGGCCACAGAGGCGTCGATCTTGGCCTGCGAGAAGGCGTTGATCTCCAGGCCCTGGACGATCTTGTAGTCGCCGCCGGACGTCGTCACCGGGAAGGACGAGATGACGCCCTCGGCGACGCCGTAGGAGCCGTCCGACCAGACCGACTGCGAGACCCACTCGCCCTCGGGCGTGCCGCCCAGCCAGTCGCGGGCGTGCTCGATGGTGGCGTTGGCCGCCGAAGCCGCCGACGACAGGCCGCGGGCGTCGATGATGGCGGCGCCGCGCTTGGCGACCGTCGGGATGAAATCGTTCTCCAGCCAGGCCTCGTCGACCAGCGAGGAGGCGGGCTTTCCGTCAACCGTGGCGTGGAAGATGTCGGGATACTGCGACGACGAGTGATTGCCCCAGATGGCCAGGTTCTTGATGGCCGTGACGGGCGCGCCGGTCTTCTTCGCCAACTGGGCGACGGCCCGGTTGTGGTCGAGGCGCGTCAAGGCGTTGAAGCGCTCCTTGGGAATGTCGGGCGCGTTCGACGCGGCGATCAGGGCGTTGGTGTTGGCCGGGTTGCCCGTCACCAGCACGCGGATGTCGCTGGCCGCCACCTTGTTCAGCGCCTTGCCTTGGACGGTGAAAATCTTGCCGTTGGCCGACAGCAGGTCGCTGCGCTCCATGCCGGCCTTGCGCGGCATCGCGCCGACCAGCAGGGCCAGCGAGGCGCCGTTGAAAATCGTCTCCGGATCGTCGCCGATCTCGACGCCGGCCAGCGTGTCGAAGGCGCAGTCGTCGAGTTCCATGACGACGCCCTCCAGCGCCTTGAGCGCCGGGGTGATCTCCAGCAGCCGCAGTTCGACTGGCTGGTCTGGTCCGAAGATCGCGCCGGACGCGATGCGGAACAGCAGCGAATAGCCGATCTGGCCGGCGGCGCCGGTGACGGCCACTTTGACAGGGGTGTTGCTCACGAGATTCTCCTCATCTTCATTGGGAGTGCTACCTCATCCGACGTTAGCAGGTGCGGCGGGCCTGTGGGCGCCGCCGGTGCCGAATCGGCCCGGTTGCGCGGCGGGGCCTGCCAAGAGTTGCTGATGTGGCGGGGCCCCTTGCCGGGCCCAGCCCCGTCCATTCGCGTCGTCGCGCCCAAGGTGATTCCTCGGCGCCGTGGCGAGGATGGGCAATATGTGGTGGACCGCAACAGGAGGATTGCCCTCGTGCTGGTGGCACCCGCGCCCGACGACGCGGGGAGGCGGCCGCCGGCGACACGACTGAGGCGAGAGCCGAGCCGGACTTGCCCGGATTGGGCAAGCCGATGGGCGGCGGGGCGCGGCGGACAGCAGGTGCGGACTGGCGAATCATCTCCTAGGCTGGGGCGTATGCGTCTGATCCTGATCCGCCATGGCCGCACCGCCTCCAACGCCAACTGGCTGTTGGACACCGCCGAGCCGGGGGCCGATTTGGACGACGTCGGACGCCGCCAAGCCCGCGACTTGGTGGCCGCTTTGGCCCCGTATCCGGTGGGGGGAGTCTTCGCGTCCGTCCTGGTGCGCACCCAGCAGACGGCCGCGCCGCTGGCGCAGGCGCGCGGCCTGCCGGTCGAGGTGCTGCCCGGCTTGCGCGAGGTCGGCGCCGGCGACGACGAGCTGTCGGCCGACGCCAGGCGCTATCTGGGCGCCCTTCTGGCTTGGCGCGACGGCGACCTGGCCCGACGCATCCCCGGCGGCGAGGACGGTTTCGACTTCCTGGCCCGTTACGACGCCGCCATCGGCGAGGTGGCCGGGCGCGGCCTGGACTGCGCCGCCGCCTTCAGCCACGGCGCGGCCCTGCGGACGTGGTGCGCCCGGCGGGTGCGCGGCTTCGCCGAGGCGATGGGCGATTCCGTCTTCGGCAACACCGCCCACTTGGTGGCCGACGGCGATCCCGACTCCGGCTGGGACATGGTGTCGCTGGAGGGGGCGCTGCCCGTCCAGGCGTATTTCCCGCCGTCCGACCAGCCCTGACGCCGTACGCGCGCATCGCCAACGCCTTGGCCAATTCCTTCGCCACTACGTCCGACACCCGGCCCTGTAACCCGCTTGAAACATGGGGTTTGGCAGGGTTGAGGCATGGACAAGCAGACTGAGTTCGTGCTGCGCGCGATGGAGGAGCGCGACGTGCGTTTCGTGCGGCTTTGGTTCACCGATGTGCTGGGCTTCTTGAAGTCGGTGGCGGCCGCCCCGGCCGAGCTGGAGGGGGCGTTCAGCGAGGGCATCGGCTTCGACGGCTCCGCCATCCAGGGCTTCGCCCGCGTCTACGAGTCCGACATGGTGGCCCACCCCGATCCGTCCACCTTCCAGCTGCTGCCCTGGCGCGGCTCGACGCACGGCACGGCCCGCATGTTCTGCGACATCCGCCTGCCCGACGGCTCGCCGTCGTTCGCCGATCCCCGTTTCGTCTTGAAGCGGGCCCTCGACAAGGCCTCCCAGATGGGGTTCACGTTCTACACCCATCCCGAGATCGAGTTCTACCTGTTCAAGCAGCCGGTGGTGCCCGGCCAGATCCCCACGCCGGCCGACCAGAGCGGCTATTTCGACCACACCACGACCTCGCCCGGCGTCGACTTCCGCCGCCAGGCCATCACCATGCTGGAGCAGATGGGCATCTCGGTCGAGTTCAGCCACCACGAGGGCGGCCCCGGCCAGCAGGAGATCGACCTGCGCTACGCGGACGCCCTGACCACCGCCGACAACATCATGACCTTCCGCGTCGTGGTGAAAGAGGTGGCGGCCATCCACGACTTGTTCGCCTCGTTCATGCCCAAGCCGTTGACGCAGCACCCAGGCTCGGGCATGCACACCCACGTCTCGCTGTTCGAGGGCGACACCAACGCCTTCTACGACGCCACCGCCGAATACAACCTGTCGAAGACGGGACGGCAGTTCATCGCCGGGCTGTTGCGCCACGCCGCCGAGATCACGGCCGTGACGAACCCGTGGATCAACTCCTACAAGCGCCTGATCGCCGGCGGTGAGGCCCCGAGCTACATCTGCTGGGGGCAGAACAACCGCTCGGCGCTGGTGCGGGTGCCGATGTACAAGCCGACGAAGGGCGCCTCGGCCCGCGTCGAGCTGCGCTCGATCGACTCGGCCGCCAACCCGTACCTGGCCTACGCGCTGGTCTTGGCCGCCGGGCTGGCCGGCATCGAGCACGGCTACGACCTGCCGGAGGGCGCCGAGGACGACGTCTGGTCGCTGACCGACAAGCAGCGCCAGGCGCTGGGCATCAAGCCGCTGCCGCGTTCGCTGGGCATGGCCATCGAGGCGATGGAGTCCTCAGAGCTGGTCGCCGAGACGCTGGGCGAGCACGTCTTCGACTTCTACCTGCGCAACAAGAAGGCCGAGTACGAGGACTATCGCAGCTACGTCACCGAATGGGAGCTGGAGCACTCCTTGCCCGTGCTGTGACCGCTCCGCCGTTGGCCCCGCAATTCTAGCCAACGGCACAGAGGATTCACAGGACCTTCACCCAGCTTTCCCAATGCCCTCTCCTACGCTGGTCGGCATGGATGAAGAGACGACGGAAATCGCGCCTGCGGCGCCCAGGCGCAAGAAGCGCCACTGGCTGCGCTGGACAATCGTCGGAGTGGTCGTTGTGCTCGTGGCGGGGGGGATCGCCTGGTGGTTCCTCAAGCCGTCCGACGAGCCGCAATACCAGGCCCGCACCTACACCGCCAAAGCCGAGAAGGGCACCCAGACCGAGACGGTCTCCCTGACCGGCACCTTGACGCCGCGCAAACAGGCCGAGTTGAGCTTCTCGGTGTCTGGCGAGGTGACGAAGGTGTACGTCAAAGTCGGCGACAAGGTGGAGAAGGGCGACAAGCTGGCCCGCGTCGACGACACGTCGTTGCAGAACGCCGTCGACCTGGCCCAAGCCAATCTGACCGCCGCCGAGGCCTCCGCCGAGGACGCCGAAGACGGCACCGACGCCGCCCAAGAGGCCGCCGACGCCCAAGTCGACTCGGCCCAGGCCTCCCTGACGGCCGCCAAGAAAGACCTGGCCAACGCCGTGTTGCGGGCCACCATCGCCGGCACCGTCGCCCAACTCGACCTCGAGGTCGGCGACCAGGTGAGCGGCGGCTCTTCGTCTGGCGGCTCGGGCTCCAGCGGCTCGGGCGGTATGTCCTCGACGAGCACTTCCTCGTCTTCCTCCTCGGCGCAGGTGCTGATTGTCAACACCGCGACGTGGAAGCTGTCCGGCTCGGTCGGCAGCGCCGACCTGGCCAGCCTGAAAGCCGGGCAGTCGGCCTCGATCACCGTCGACGGCGTCGACGACCCGTTGAAGGGCTCGGTCACGGCGGTCGGGGTGGTGGCGACGTCGTCTTCGGACGGCTCGGCCACTTTCCCGGTCGAGATCAAGATCTCCGGCAAGCAAACCGCCCTCTATTCGGGCACGACGGCCTCGGCGACCGTCACCGTCGCCAGCTATGACGACGTCCTGACCGTGCCGACAATGGCCATCACCACCGTCGACGGCCAGGCTCAGGTCAACGTCGTCGGCTCCGACGGCTCGACGACGGCCACCAACGTCACGCTGGGCCGCGTCTTCGGCAGCACCACCGAGATCACCGACGGCCTGGCCGAGGGCGACGAGGTGTCGATCACGATGCCCGGCCGAACGGTCACCTCGGGCGACTCCAGCAGCGACCCTGGCGGCTTCCAGATGGGCGTCGGCGGCGGCAGCACCCGCGAGATCACCGGCGACTCCGGTGGCGCCAGATGGAGCGGCGGCGGGGCCCCGCCCGGCGGCGGCGCTCCCCAAGGCGGTGGGCGATGAGCCTGTTGGACATGCGGGCGGTTCGCAAGACGTACGCCACCGGCGCTATCGCCGTCGAGGCGCTGCGCGGCATCGACTTGACGCTCGAGTCGGGCGACTATCTGGCGATCATGGGGCCGTCGGGCTCCGGCAAGTCGACCCTGATGCACATCATCGGCTGTCTCGACGTGGCCACCTCCGGCGACTACGAGCTTGACGGCCACGAGGTTGCCGACATGAGCGAGAAGCAGTTGGCGAAGGTCCGCAACCAGGAGATCGGCTTCGTCTTCCAGCAGTTCAACCTGCTGTCGGCCATGACGGCCCTGCGCAACGTCGAGCTGCCCCTGCTCTACGCCGGCGTCAAACCCAAAGAGCGCCGCGAGCGGGCCTTGGAGGCCCTCGACAAGGTCGGCCTGGCCGACCGCGTGCAGCACCGGCCGGGGGAGCTGTCCGGCGGCCAGCAGCAGCGCGTGTCGGTGGCCCGGGCGATGGTGACCGATCCGGCGATCCTGTTGGCCGACGAGCCGACCGGCGCCCTGGATTCGGTTTCAACCGCCGACATCCTCGACCTGTTCGACGAGTTGAACGCCGCCGGGCGGACGATCGTCGTCATCACCCACGAGCGCGAGGTGGCCGAGCGGGCCAGCCGCGTCGTCGAAATGCGCGACGGGGTTTTCCGGCACGTCCACGACATCGAGAAGGCGATCGTATGATTTCGGCATGGGCTGAGACCGCCCGCACGGCCATCGAGTCGCTGAACGCCCGCCGCATGCGTTCGGTGCTGACCGTCCTGGGCATCCTGATCGGCATCGCGGCCGTTATGTTGACAGTCGGCCTCGGCCAAGGCGCGCAGGCCTCCATCGCCGACCAGATCAACTCGCTGGGCTCCAACATGTTGACGGTCACCCCTGGCGGCTCCACCACCTCGCAGTCGGGCGGCTTCCGCATGATGCGCTCCTCCGACTCCCTGACGACGCAAGACGCCGCCCTGCTGGCCGACAAGAAGGTCGTCCCCTCGGTGGCGGCCGTGGCCCAGGCGTCGTCGACGTCGGCCCAACTGCAATCCGACGAGACGACGTGGACCTCGACCGTTGTCGGCACGGTGCCGGCCTGGCTGGACGTGCGGGCCCGCGAGGTCGAGACTGGACGCTTCTTCACCCAGGAGGAGGTCGACTCCGGCGCCAGCGTGGCCGTGCTCGGCCCCACCACCGTCGAGGAGTTGTTCACCCGCGGGTCGGCGGTCGGCCAGTCGGTCGTCGTCAACGGCAGCACCTTCACCGTCATTGGCGTGTTGAAGGCCTCTGGCTCGTCGCTGTCGTCGACCGAGGACGACCAGGTGGTCGTGCCGTTCAGCACCTACGCCAACCGCCTGCAGTCCAGCGGGCGGGCCAATTCGGTCTCGTCGATCTTCCTGGAGGCGGTCGACTCCGACTCCTTGTCGGCGGCCTACCAAGAGGTCAACCAGGCGCTGTTGACGGCCCACCAGGTGACGTCCGACACCTCCGATTTCACGCTCAGCACGCAGGCGGCGCTGATCGACGCCACCGCCTCGATCATGGGCGTGTTGACCGCCGTCCTCGGCTCGATCGCGGCCATCTCGCTGCTGGTCGGCGGCATCGGCGTCATGAACATCATGCTGGTGTCGGTCTCCGAGCGGGTGCGCGAAATCGGCCTGCGCAAAGCCCTCGGCGCCACGCCGTCGGCCATCCGGCGGCAGTTCCTAGTCGAGGCCGGCTTCCTGGGGATGACGGGCGGCGCGCTCGGCATCGCCCTGGGCTACCTCGGCGGCTGGCTGATCACGATGGCGCTGGCCTCCACCGACTACGCCATGACTGTGGTGATCTCGCTGCCGGTGGCGCTGTTCGCGCTGGGGGTCTCCCTGGCCATCGGCCTGATCGCCGGCGTCTACCCCGCCAGCCGAGCCGCCAAACTGGCGCCAATCGACGCCTTGAGGAGTGAGTGATGCGCAAGAAGTTGACAATCGGGGTGGCCGCCGCGCTGGCGGTGTCGGTTAGCGTGTGGGCGACGACCGTCGCCGCCCAGGCCGACCCGGACCGCTATGTGACGACGCTGGCGGCCAAGGGCAGCGTCGACCAAACCTATCTGACCACCGGCACTGTCGCCCGCGACAACACCGTCGAGGCGTCTTTCGACGTCACGGGCGTCGTCGAGTCGTTGAAGGTCGCCTTGGGCGACGAGGTTTACGAGGGCCAGACGCTGGCCACGCTGGAGTCGTCCTCGCTCAAGTTGACGCTGCTGAAAGCCGAGGCGACGCTGGCCGAGGCCGAGGCGTCGCTCTATTCGGCCGAGCATCCCAGCTCCAGCAGCGGCGGCTCGTCGGGCGGCTCCGGCGGCTCTGGCGCTTCCGGCTCCGGGGCTGCGGGCGGTTCTGGGACGATGCCGTCGTCGGGCACCGGACAGCAGCCAAGCGCCGGTGCGTCTGCTTCGGCCGGCGCCAGCGCGGCGACCATCTCCGAGGACGACCTGCGCCAGCTCTACGCCGCCATCGCCGAAGTCAGCCGGACGTCGGCGCTGTGGAGTTCCGAGGGGATCGACGGCGCCAGCCCGACGCTGTGCGACCAGATCTACACACTGTTGACGCAGGCGCAGGCCGCCGAGGCCACCGCCAGCGCCACGCCGACCGCCGAGGCGACTGACGTCAACGTCACCAGTGACGGGTCGCAGTCCGCGTCGACGGACTCGGGCAGCGACACCTCCAGCGGCAAAGGCTCCAGCGAGGACTCGTCCAGCGACTCGTCCAGCGCCGCCTCCACCGCGTCGGCTTCCTCGTCCGCCAGCGCCACCACGGCGGCCGCGTCCGCAGGCGCGGCCAGCGGCAGCGCGTCGGCCGCCGCGTCGGCCCCGCCGAGCGCCGAGGCCACGACCCAGCCCGCCGCCACCACCAGCGAGGAGGCGCCAGCCAGCGCCGCCCCGGCCGAGACAACCGAGGCCGCGCCCACCAAGAGCGCGTCGGCCGACCCCGAGCCGTCAAAGACCGCCGAGCCGGTCAAGACAGCCGAGCCGGTCAAGACGGCCGAGGAGACGGCCAAGACCGAGGAGGCGAAGACGTCCGAGGCGGCCAGCGCCGAAACCGAGGCGGCCGCCGAGGAGACCACCGAGGCGACCGAGTCGGCCCGCGTCAAGGCGGCTCCCACGCCGTCGGCCTCTTCCGAGACGCCCGCAGCCGATTCTGATTCGACCGCCGAGCCGACGGCCACAACCCTGGCCTTGACGGTCGAGGACATCGGGCTGGAGCAGATCCAGCAATGCGGCGACATCCGCAAAGAGCTGGCCCTGGCCACCGTCGTCTTGTCCGACTACTACAACCAGTTGTTGACCACCGGCACAATCGCCGGCAGCGCCGACAACTCGACGACCGCGCCGAGCGCCGCGCCGACCGCCGCCTCGACGGGCGGACAGACCGGCCAGCCGACCGCGCAGGCCACCGGCGCCAACCCGAGCGGCCAGGCGACCGCCAAGACCCAGGCGTCCGCCAGCGCCACGCCGACCGCCACGGCGTCCGCCGCCGCCAAAGCCGCCGCCGCCAGCAAGCTGGCCGCCGCCGCCAAAGCCGCTGCCGCCGGTGGCGGTTCCGGGTCCGGCGGGTCGTCGTCCACATCGTCGGAGTCGTCAATCGCCCGCGCCGAAGCCTCGGTCTTGGAGGCCCAGCAGGACGTCGACAGCGCCACCGCCGACTTGGAGGAGGCCACCCTGAAGGCTCCCGTGAGCGGCGTCATCGGCGCGATCGATTTGGTCAAAGGCCAGTCGTCAAGCTCGGGCAGCGTCACGGTGGTCGGCGAGGGGCCGGCCGAGATCAGCGTCGAACTGCCGCTGAGCGTGCGCAGCCTGGTGAAGGTCGGGCAAGAGGTCAGCGTCCAGCCGATCGGCGCCAGCTCGTCCCTGACCGGCGAGATCACGCAGATCGCCGCTTTGGAGACCTCTGGCACCTCGGGCGACGATCCGACGTACACCACCACCGTCAAGGCGGACGACGACGACTCGCTGCTGCTGGACGGCTCGCGCGCCTCTGTGACGTTCACCACCAAGACCAGTTCCGACGTGCTCGTCGTGCCGGTCTCGGCCGTGACGCCGACCGGCGACAACGCCGGCACCGTGTCGGTGCTGTCGGCCGGCATCGCCGAGCCGAGCACGGTGCAGGTGAAGACGGGCGCGGTCGGCGGCGGCTACATCGAGATCACCGACGGCCTACAAGTTGGCCAAGAGGTCGTCCTGGCGGACAAGGAAACCCCGTTGCCGAGCAATGGCTGATCCCACCAGCGGCCATTTGCCTCCCCGCGGTGGCGGCCCGCGCCCGTTCCCTCATGGGGCGCCGGGTCGCCACCGCGCCAAGGCATCGGAACGTGACAGGGGTTCTTCTGCCACGCGGTTGTCGAGGGCAGCCAGCCTGGGGCACGTGGCAGAAGAACCGCTGTGAAGATGAACGCGTCCATCTTCGATCACCACAAAGGCGAAGCCCGCCGCACAAGCTGTCCCCATGTCACGTTTGGCCCGTGTCCCCATGTCACGGTCCCATGTCACGTGGGCAGGGGGAGCCAATTCGCCAGGTCGCTGTGGGGGCCGCTGGCGCTCAGGCGGTGGTCTCGCTTGGCTTGGTTCCACGTCGTCAGGCCTGTGGCAAGGGCGAACAGCGTCTCGGCGTCGGTCTCGACGATGTTCGGCGGCGTGCCCCTGGTGTGGGCGCCGCGCTCGCCCGAGCCGGCTTGGACGGCCGCGAACGGCGGCACCCGCAATTCGACATCGCCGCCCGGATGGCGAGCCGCCAGCGCGTCCAAGACGACGCGGCAGGCCGACGCTATCTCCCGCCGGGTGGGACTTTGTCGCGGCGCTGGGTCGTCGCCGGCGGCGCTGGTTGTGGGGCGGTCGTCATGGGCGGCGCTGGTTGCGGCCTGTTGGGCCGAGCCTGGAGCGTCCGATTGCGCCGACGACGACCTGGCCGACCCGGCAGTCGACGACCCGGCCGACTCGTCTGCGGCCGACCTGGCGGACCCGACCGCCGACGACCCGGCGGACCCGTCTGCGGCCGCGTCGGGCCGGTCTCGGCGCGCCGCAACCAACCGGGCGAGTGCCAGCGCCTGGTGCAGTGCCTCCGGTGTGGGCGCGGTGCGTTTCACGTCGCTGCGGCGGCCTCAGACGGGCAGCCGCTTCATGACCGGTCCCGGCAGATGCTTGAAGGCCAGCATGACGAGGCCGAACGCGGCGGGCACCCGGATCACCGTCCTGCCCTGCCGCAGCGCCGCGACGACGGCGGCGCCGACCTGCTGGGGTGTGACGGCCAGCGGCGCGGCGGCCATGTCCCGCGTCAAGTGCGACTTGACGAAACCCGGCCGCACGACGAGGACTTTCGGTCCGAACGGCTCCAGGGCCTGGCCGAGCAGCCGGTAGAAGCCGTCGAAGCCGGCCTTCGTCGAGCCGTAGACGAAGTTTGAGCGGCGGACCACCTCGCCGGCCACCGACGAGATGGCGACGATCTGTCCGTAGCCCTGGGCTTTCATCTTCTGGCCGAGGAGCACGCCGACGCTGACCGCGCCGGTGTAGTTGACCTGGGCGGCTTGGACGGCGGCGGTCTGGTCTTGCCAAAGCTGTTCGGCGTCGCCCAACACTCCGAAGGCGACGATCGCCAAGTCGACGTCGGCGATGTCCCAGGCGGCGTCGATGACGGCGGCGTGGGAGGCGGTGTCGGCGGCGTCGAACTCCAGCACGTGGACCTCGCCCCCGGCTGCCCGCACGGCGGCGGTGGCCTGGTTGAGCCGCTCGCTGTCCGGGCGGGCGGCCAGGATGACGGTGGCGGGCCGCGTCTTGAGGTGCTCGATCGCGATGGCCAACCCGATGTCGGACGTGCCCCCCAACAGCAGGATCGTGCGCGGATTGCCGGTGGCGTCTATCACAACAACTCCAATCTGCGGGCCATGTCGGATGCGAAGACATGGTCGGGGTCGACGCGCCGGCGGACGGTCCGCCAGGCGTCGATTTCGGGGTACATGGCGTGGAAGACGGCTGGGTCGGCACGGGAGTCTTTGGCGGTGTAGAGCCGCCCGCCGAACTCCAGCACGCGGGCGTCCAGGCGTCCCAGGAACTCCTCCAGCCCGGCTTTGATCGGGAAGTCCACGCAGACGTTCCAGCCACCCATCGGGTAGCTCAGCGGGGCCCGGTTGCCCGGCCCGAACAGCTTGAAGACGTTCAGGAACGAATAGTGGCCGCTGGCCTGGATTTCGGCGATGATCGACTTGAATTCGCTGACGGCCTGCGGCGGTACGACGAACTGGTATTGCAGGAAGCCGCGCGGTCCGTAGGCGCGATTCCACTCCCCGAACATGTCGAGGGGGTGGTAGAAGCCGGTCAGCGATTGGATTTTGCCGGTGTAATTGCCGCTCTTGGCGTACCACAAATCGCCCAGCAGGGTGAATGTGGCTTTGTTGGCCAGGCCGTTGGGGAAGACGTCGGGCAGCGTCAGGAGTGGTTTGGCGTGGAAGCCGAGCGGGTCGGCGGCCAGTTTGGGCGGGAGTTCGTCGAGGGTGGCCAGGCGGCCGCGCGACAGGGCGGCCCGGCCGAGTTTGGGCGTCGGCGAGATGGCGTCGAACCAGGCCGACGAGTAGTCGTAGCCCGCCTCGGAGCCGTCGCAGTGGACAGCGATGGTTTCGTCCAGGCTGTGGGTGACGACGCCGTCGGCGAGGAAGTAGGCGGTCTGGGTGCGCGTCATCGCCAGGCGGGCGCGCAGGATGACGCCGGTCAGGCCGATGCCGCCGACGGTGGCCCAGAACAGGTCGCCGTCCGGGTCGTCGGGGGAGCCGTCCGGGGCGAGCGTCAAGACGCGGCCGTCGGCCACGAGTAGGTCGAGGGAGAGCACGTGGTTGCCGAAGGAGCCGGCGGTGTGGTGGTTCTTGCCGTGGACGTCGCAGCCGATGGCCCCGCCGACGGTGACCTGGCGCGTGCCCGGCAGGACGGGCACCCACAGTCCGTGCGGCAGGGCGGCCCGCATCAGCTGGTCGAGGCTGACGCCGGCGTCCACGTCGACGGTCGCCTCCGCCTCGTCGATGGCGTGGATGGCGTTCAGGCCCGTCATGTCGACGACGATCCCGCCGCCGTTCTGGGCCGGGTCGCCATAGGAGCGCCCCAACCCCCGCGCGATGACGCCGCGCCGCAGGTGGTCGGGCGAGTCGGCGTTGTGCCCGGCCACCGCCAAGACCGCCGCGATCACGTCCTCAGGGCTTTTCGGCCGCAGCACTTGGGCCGTCGTCGGAGCCGTCCGCCCCCAACCCGTCAGCGCTTCGGTGTCGGTGGCCAGGTCGTTCATGGGCCCAAGTCTAATGGCTTGGCGATCCGGACCTGCCGCCGCTCAAGTCGGCCGTGGTGCGGGTGTCGGCTTCTCGGTGGCGCGGGTTCGTTATGGAATTGTTATGGATTTTGGCTGTCAAACCTCTGTTGCGCCGGTGTGGGTTGCTGTAGGTTGTGGGTCAAAGCTTCACAGTCCGCCTTGGCCGGTGGAGGCTCGGGCGGAAACCGCACGGGGGTTGGCATGTTCGAGATGTCTGGCCGGGTCGGGTCCGGGGATTCGTTTGTTGTCGGGGCTGTCGCGCAGCGCCACACACACACGGAGGGCGTCGGTCTGGCCGGGTTGGTGTTGGCGTCGGGTTTGCTGGCCGGGCTGGGTGGCGTGCCAGTTGCCGCTGCCGCCGCTCCGCAGTCGGGCAGCGCGTCGGAGGTTGTGAAGGCGCCGGCGGTGCCGTCTGTGGTGTGGGTGGACCGGGCGTCGGACACGTCGTTGAAGCTGTCGTGGCGGAAAGTCAAGGGCGCGAAGTCCTATCGGGTGTACCGCCTTGTCAAGGGCAAGTACACGCTGGCCAAGAAGACGACCAAACTGGCGTGGACGGCTAGGGGTTTGCCGAAGCGGAAAGCGCAGCGGTTCCGGGTGAAGGCCTGCGCCACAA